>CALGEH010000171.1 GCA_937881735.1 uncultured Shimia sp. | reverse complement strand
GCCTTGGCCGCCGCCGCCACCGGAGTAACCGCCCCCACCGCCGCCGCCTTCGCTGCGGCCGTCAAGCATTGTCAGCGTGCCGCCAAAGCCTTGGAGCACCACTTCGGTAGAATAACGGTCCTGACCGCTTTGGTCCTGCCATTTGCGGGTTTGCAGCTGGCCCTCGATATACACCTTCGAGCCTTTGCGCAGGTATTGCTCGGCGATCCGCACCAGACCATCATTGAAAATGGCGACTGTATGCCACTCGGTCCGCTCTTTGCGCTCGCCTGTATTTTTGTCTTTCCAATTTTCGGAGGTCGCGATGCGCAGGTTGCACACTTTGCCGCCGTTCTGGAAGCTGCGCACCTCTGGGTCGCGTCCCAGATTGCCAATCAAAATGACTTTGTTCACCGATCCGGCCATGCGCCAATCCCCCGAAATTTATCACCCTTGCACCTCAGCAAGTGCCAAGTGTTACATCACCGTGAGCATGAGATGAAAAGACTTAAATTTGCGTAAAATGCACCAATTCATCGCACGATATTGCCTAAAATCCACGCGCGGGTAGAAAAGCCGCGCGGAATCAGTATATTGCCATTTCAGTGGGGATGGGGATGAGATTCTGACATGACAGTTTTGGGCTGGGCCAAGGTGATCTGCGCATCTGCGCTTTTGATCGGTGTGGGAGGGGTGGCGCAGGCTGACCTCTTTTCCAAGAACGCCAAGAGCTTCAAAAGCCAGCTCAAAGTGCTCGATACGCGTGCCTCTTCGCAATATAAAGCCTCCGTTCGTCTACAGCCGGCAAAGATCAACACACCAACCAAATGGGGTGATGAGGGCGAACCTTATGATGGGCGTTATCGTGGCGAATACCTGACATTGGCCAAGGCGGCGGCGCGCAAGCACAACGTGCCCGAGGACCTCTTCCTGCGCCTCGTGCAGCAGGAATCCAACTGGAAGCCGACGGCGCTCAGCCATAAGGGTGCGATTGGTCTGGCGCAGCTGATGCCCGGCACGGCGGCCTATCTGCGGGTCGATCCGCATGATCCCAAGCAAAACCTCGAAGGTGGTGCGCGCTATCTGGCCAAGCAATACCGCGAGTTTGGCTCATGGCGTTTGGCGTTGGCGGCGTATAATGCAGGGCCGGGCGCAGTGAAGAAATATGGCGGCGTGCCACCCTTCAGCGAGACGCGCAATTACGTGAAAGTCATCTGGGGCAGCTAATTACTGCTCACTGCGCCCACGCAAGGCTTGCGGTCTGAGCGCTGCGGCGCAGGTCCGACGGGCTTTTGCCGGTATGATGCTGAATGAAGCGCGAGAAATAGGCCGCACTGCTGAACCCCAACTGGGCTGCGATAAAACGGATCGGATCGCGCCCCGTTTCCAGCATGTCGCGCGCCGCATGCAGGACCCGCCCGGTCAGCATATCAGCCGCCGTCATTCCCGCCACGGCCTTGCAACTGCGCGTGAGATGCGTGGGCGTGACCCCCAGCCCTCGCGCGTAATCCGCCATCGGCACGCCCGTCGCGTGGCTTTGCTCCACCATCGCCGCATAGGCCGTCACCAGACGTTCGGCCGCGGTGGCGGTGTCGGGTGTCTCGTGCTCGATCATCGCGCGGCGCAACCATATGGTGATCTGTTGGGCCAGCGCGGCGCGGGCCTCATCCGAGAAATCACGCGGGTGGTTCGTCTCGCGGCTGAGTGCCTCGAGCAGGGAGGTCAGCTCGGACTGGCTCTGCACCTCTCGGATGCGCAAGTGCTGCGGGCGGTCGGGCATGAGGAACGGACCCCCCGCCGGGATGAGACAGACGAGGCCGAAACACTGCGCGCCGAGATCCATGGAAAAGAGCGTGCCCGCTGGCACCGCCAGCGCGTTATGCACGCCCACGCCGCGCCGCACACCGTCCACCGTGGCGCGCGCCTGCCCCTTGGTGACCCAGATCAGCGCATGGCGTGCCGCGCTATGCGGCAAGCCCAGCCGCCACTGCGCGCCGCGCGACCATTGCACGAGGGTCTGGATTTGCACGCCGTCTGTCACGTCGCATCACGCCTTTTATCGGGTTTGGTAAAGTAACGCGGGAGTTATCCACAGGCTTATGCCCATAAGTGTCGGATATTCACAAGTCGAAAGCACTCGGTAAGCGGAGGCATTGCCAGTTTCTCATGCGGGCGCGAAACCATGTGCGCTGGCGTTTGGCGAATTGCCGCGTTGCGATGATAGCAGCCTCGCGAGCGGCTTCAAGGGTGATCTCTCCCCTTAGGTGAGCTATCAGAGCGGGCGCGCCGATACATTTGGATGAGGGGTGCGCAGGGTCCCATCTGGGCAGGTTCGCGCGCGCCTCCTCCAGCGCACCTGCCGCGATCATCGCGTCAAACCGCGCCTCGATCCGGGGGGTGAGCCAGTCTTTTGGGGCGTCGAGCAACAGAGCATGCGCACTGCTTAGCGGCACAAGTGGGGCAGGAGTTGCCGCCTGCCAATCGGCCAAGGCGCGGCCTGTGGAGACATACACTTCCCAAGCGCGCTGCACCCGCATCGGGTTTTGCAGATCGACGCGGGCTGCATCTTCGGGTGTGAGGGCGGCAACCATCGCGGGCAGATTGGCCCTTCGTAACGCATCACCCCGCACGCGAATGTCTGGCGGAATGGCTGGGATTTCCGCCAACCCCTCGGTGAGTGCGGTGAAATAAAGCCCCGTGCCGCCCACAATTATGGGCCGCGCGCCCCCCAGCAAAGGGGCCACATCGCGCAGCCAATGACCAACGGAATACTCCGCATCCCCGGCCACATGGCCATAAAGGTGATGCGGCGCGCGCGCCTCTTCCTCCGGGCACGGCCGCGCCGATAATATCCGCCAATTGGCAAAGACCTGAAGCGCGTCCGCATTGATCACCGCGCCGCCAAAGCGTTCGGCCACCATCAGCGCCAACGCCGATTTGCCCGAGGCCGTGGGGCCGGCGATCAGGACCGGTCGGTCCGCACATATGTCAATCTCATCCCACACGTGGCGACACATAGGCGATTTGGCCTCCCCATGCGAGGGTTTGGGCATTGAACTCAGACCCCGATTGGATCATTTTGCCCGCAAACCCGCCATCATATATCGGAGCGCGCCATGAGCGAGACCCCCAAGACCACCTTCAAACGCGTCATGCTGAAGATTTCGGGGGAGGCGTTGATGGGCGACAGCGCCTTTGGCCTGCACCCTCCTACGGTCGAGCGGATCGCGCGCGAGGTGAAGATTGTGCATGATCTGGGGGTCGAGATCTGCATGGTGATCGGCGGCGGCAACATCTTTCGCGGGCTGCAAGGCTCGGCGCAAGGGATGGAGCGGACCACGGCGGATTATATGGGGATGTTGGCCACGGTGATGAACGCGCTGGCGATGCAAAGCGCGCTGGAAAAGCTGGGTGTCTATTGCCGGGTGATCTCGGCCATTCGGATGGATGAGGTGGCCGAGCCCTACATTCGCCGCCGCGCTGTGCGCCATCTGGAGAAAAAGCGCGTCTGCATCTTTGCTGCGGGCACGGGCAATCCCTATTTCACGACCGACACGGCCGCCACGCTACGCGCCAATGAAATGGCCTGCGAGGCGATCTTCAAAGGCACCAAGGTGGACGGTGTCTATGACAAGGACCCGATGACCCATGATGATGCCGTGCGCT
>CALGEH010000170.1 GCA_937881735.1 uncultured Shimia sp. | reverse complement strand
ATGGGCAACACGACGCCGATCACGCCCGGAAGCGTCAACGCCGTGAATTCCAAAAATACCCAAGTGGACTGACCATCGCTGATCAACCGATCGAACATGCGCACCGCCTTGTTGATCCAGAAGATGGACACCAGAACCAGCGCGAAGAATCCGAAGAGCACCATGAATTGCGACAGCATGTAGCGGTCGAATCTGGTCACACCTGTCTCCTATCCCCCATATCTAGTGGGAACCTATCGCAATTGGCGGCATTGGAAAACACCAATAACGCGCGCGGCGCAGGTCTGCGCGGAGCACTGCGCCCGGGATTGCACATCGCCGCGAAATGAGCCCTATTGGGCGCGCCCGGACCCCGCGCTATCTGGAGGGTTCGACCAGTTGCCAGATACAGGTCACATACAGGCCAGACACCCAGCAAGGAGACGCTTCATGAGCCCCCAAACCCCTATCGCCGCCCTCACCGTGACTGCCGCTGATCTCGATGCCATTGCCGAAGCGGAGGGCCGTGTGGCCGTATGCGTGGGCAAGGACGGCAAGCTTGATCCTGCCGCGCGCCGGGTGAACCGCCTGACCAAAGGCGCATTGGCGCGGATGATCGAAAGCGGGGCGCTGGAAAAGGCCAAGTCAGGCGATGTGAAAACGCTGGCCTGGCCTGCGGGGATGAAGGCCGAAGCCGTGGATGTGCTGTGTGTGGAACGTGGCGCGAAACCCGTAGAGGCACGCAAGGCGGGAGCCGCGCTGGGCAAGGTGAAGGGCGACGGGCCGATGCTGATCCTTGCGGGGGCTGTGCGCCGCCCCGAGGAGGTGGCGCTGGGCGCGGTGCTGCGGGCTTACAAGTTTACCGCGCGCAAGACTGAAGAGGTCAAGCCGATGCACGGCATCACCATACAGGTGGCCAAACCCGAGGAAGTGAGCGCGGCAAGCGTCAGCGCCGTGGCCGAGGGTGTGTTTTTCACCCGCGATTTGGTGAGTGAACCTGCCAACCACCTCACCACCACAGAATTTGCCAAACGGATCAAGGACATGGAGGCGCTTGGCCTCAAGGTGAAGATCCTGGAGGAGGCGGAGCTGGAAAAGCTCGGTATGGGCTGTTTGTTGAGCGTGGGTCATGGCTCCATCAGCCCGTCCAAGGTGGCGGTTATGGAATGGATGGGCGGCCCCAAAGGCGAGGCCCCGCTGGCTCTGGTCGGTAAGGGTGTGGTGTTTGACACAGGCGGCATCAGCCTCAAGCCCGCGGGCGGCATGGAGGACATGACCATGGATATGGGCGGCGCGGGCGTTGTCGCAGGCGCGATGCGCACGATTGCGCGGCGCAAGGCCAAGGCCAATGTCGTGGGCCTTGTGGGTCTGGTCGAGAACATGCCCTCGGACCGCGCCACGCGGCCTGGCGATGTCGTGACCTCCATGAAGGGTGACACGGTGGAGGTGATCAACACGGATGCCGAAGGCCGCCTCGTTCTGGCGGATGTGATGTGGTATGCGCAGGAGACCTACAAACCGCGCGCGATGATTGATCTGGCCACTCTGACCGGCGCAATCATCGTGGGACTGGGCCATGAAAACGCAGGCGTTTTCTCCAATGATGATGATCTGAGCCGGGCGTTTCTGAAATCCGCCGAGGCCGAGGGCGAGGGCGCGTGGCGAATGCCGATGGGCCAAGCCTATGACGATATGATCAAGAGCCAGATCGCGGATATGAAGAACGTGGGCGGGCGCGATGCAGGCTCCATCACGGCGGCGCAGTTCCTATTGCGCTATGTGCAGGAGGGCACG
>CALGEH010000169.1 GCA_937881735.1 uncultured Shimia sp. | reverse complement strand
CTCGGAATTGAACGGAACGTAGCCGACAGAGCGCCGCGCGCCGTAGAAATGGCTCACGAAGGTCAGGCCATAAACGCAGCAGGCTGAACCCGACAAGACCGTCGCCGTGCGGCGCATCCGAAGGCCAACGCGCAGGCTGCCAAAGGCGGGGCACATGCTTTGCGGCTGATCATGGGGACCTGTGGGATAATCTTTAGCGTATTGATCGAGAATCTCGGATTGGCCCGCCGCGCGCGCCGCC
This sequence comes from uncultured Shimia sp., assembly GCA_937881735.1. Taxonomy (GTDB): domain Bacteria; phylum Pseudomonadota; class Alphaproteobacteria; order Rhodobacterales; family Rhodobacteraceae; genus Roseovarius. The sequence continues at coordinate 4,714 of CALGEH010000169.1, read as the reverse complement.
GCTTCCATCTCGCCACCCGGGGCGTGACAGCCTTTGGCCGTCGCCTGCCCGGGAAGCTCACCTGAGCCCAAATCGGGTGCAGGAGCTGAGGCTACATCCGTGCCCAACGTCACCTCTACGGCGCCGGTGGCGTCATATGTGGTCTCGTTGCTCATGCGGGTTTGCCCTCGTCGGAATGGGATTGCGCGTTCTGAATGTCCTTCATCAGGTTCCAGATCTGCTCAGGCCGCGCATCACGCAGCATTTTCTTGATACGGGCGAAATCTTCATTCTTGGGGGCTTCATGCTTCGTCATAAATCACCTCCAAGCTTTCGATGGGTTTCGCGTTCTTGCCGCGCATATCCATGTCCGTCGCGGCCACGAGCTGGTAATCACCGCCCGTCTCCGAGGCGTCAAAAAGCGCCAGAAGACCGTCTTGATCGAGCGGCGTAGGCCGCACGGGCGGGGCTACGCCCACATTGTCCCCAAGCTCGGCGAACAAGGCGCCCCACTCGGATTCGGCGGTGCCAACAATCTGGTAATTGGCTGATTTCTTGCGCAAATCATCATTCTGCGGGATCGAGGCCAGCACCGGGATTTTAACTGATTCAGCAAAAGCCTGCGCCTCGCCCGAACCGTCATCCTTGTTGATCACAAGGCCCGCGACACCGACATTGCCGCCCAGCTTACGGAAATACTCCACCGCCGAGCAGACGTTGTTGGCCACGTAAAGCGATTGCAGATCGTTGGAGGCCACCAAAATGACCTTCTGCGCCATGTCCCGCGCGATGGGCAGACCGAAGCCGCCGCAAACAACATCGCCGAGGAAGTCGAGAAGAACGTAATCAAAGTCCCAATCGTGGAACCCGAGCTTTTCGAGCAATTCAAACCCGTGGATGATCCCGCGCCCGCCGCAACCGCGGCCGACTTCGGGCCCGCCCAGTTCCATCGCGAATACACCGCCACGCTTGAAGCAGACATCGCCGATCGCCACTTCTTCACCGGCCAGCTTCTTGCGGGTCGAGGTCTCGATAATCGTGGGGCACGCCTTGCCGCCGAAAAGCAGGCTGGTCGTGTCTGATTTGGGATCACAGCCGATCAGCAGCACGCGTTTGCCCTGCTCCGCCATCATATGGCTGAGATTGGCCAAGGTGAAGGATTTGCCGATGCCGCCTTTGCCGTAGATCGCAATGATCTGCGTCTTGGAGGTCGGCTCGCCCTGCGGGACCTCCAGCGTAGGCTCTTCATTGGCCTCGTCTCGCAAGCGTTGGTCGAAATCTTTGAGGTTTGGAACATCAAGTGTCATGCGAGGCCCTTCCAGTTCAGTATCATTTTCAAGCAAGCCGGATCAGAGAACGCTGTCTCATAGGCTTGGGCGGCATCTGTGGCCGCGCTTTGATGTGTGATCAGCCCACCAAGGCTGAGCGCGCCGCTCTCCACCAGGCGGCGGGTGGCGACCAGATCGTCGGCGGCCCATTCAGCCGCGATGCGGAGCCGCGCCTCCTTCATGAAGGCGGGCGGAAAGGCAAATTGCAGCGCTTGCGTGTAAAAGCCCGCGAGGACGACTTCGCCGCCGCGTGCGATGCGACCGATCAGATCGTTCAGAGGATCCGCCCGGCCCGATGCGTCGTAAATCGACATGTAATCGCGGCGCGTGTCGGCTTCGGGCGTGATCACCTCATAGCCTTCGGCGCCGCTCATACGGGCGGGATCAACCTCCCAAACGGTGGGGGCCGGTGCGCCCGCCGCAATGGTCAGCCGCGCCAGAAGGCGGCCCAGCACGCCGTGACCCACGATGAGGTCCGGCACAGCCTTGTTCGGTCCGGCCATCGCATGGCGCGCCGTGGCAGCCAGCGCCAGCAAGGCGCCCTCAGCGCCCAGACCCGAATCGATTCGCGTCACCCGCTCAGAGGCCGTGACCAGCTGCGCCGCAGCACCGCCAAAGAGGCCAAACGCCCCCTCGTAGCAATTGGCGCCCGGCACAAAGACATGCTCACCCGACCGAAAGCCCGTATCCGCGCCCGCTTCGACGACAAAGCCTGCGGCCTCATAGCCCGGAACAAGGGGATAACCCATGCCCGGAAATGGCGGCATCTCACCAGAGTAAAAGAGTTTTTCCGTCCCTGTGGAAATGCCCGAATGGGTGATTTCCACCACCAGATCCCCAGCGCCCGGAGGCGTCACGGGCAGCACATCAAGGCCGAGATCGCGAGGCCCGTTGAGTATGACTGCGGTGGTTTCCAAGTGACGTTCCTGTTCTGACACCCTGTCTTGCTCTTGATTGTCGAGAGACTCAGATCCGGGTGTTCCGTTATCTGTCAGTTTAGACTTACACGCGCTGGTGTCAACTAAACCTTACAGATTTGTGTCATTTGTTTTTGACAGCTGTGATCGCGGTTGTGATAAAAGGTCGCAGGGCGCGATGCGTCGTGACCGCCTCGAAGCCTGCGGCCTGCAAAAGTGCCGTGATCTGCGCCGCAGAGCGCGCCCGCCCCGTGCCCATTGCCAGCGTATAGAGCGCGAAATACGCGTCCCCCGCCCGTTCGGGCGTGTCCCCGCCGCTCATCGGTTCTGATATCAGGATGCGCCCACCGTCAGGCAGCGCTGCGTAGGCGGCGCTCAGCAAAGCGGCCACAGTCTCGTCCGCGTGATCATAAAGAACCCGCACGAGACTGATCATGTCCGCGCCCGTAGGCAGAGAATCATCGCGAAACGATCCCGGAGCGATACGCACCCGGTCGCTGAGCTTTGCTGCTCCGAAGCGCTCGGTCGCACCGGGCACCACGGCGGGCAAATCAAAGAGCGTCATCGCGAGGTGCTGATGGGCCTGCCCCACCGCTTCCAGAAACGCGCCCGTGCCACCACCCACATCCATCAGGTGTTTTACGTCCCGAAAGGCCACAGCGCGCAGCGTGTCCTCGGCCACCAGGACCTGGCTCTCGGCCATGAGGCGCGAATAGGTCTGTGCCGTCTTGGGATCCTCGGCCTCAGCCGCGCCGAAGACATAGGGCCAGAATCGCGCAAGATCCGGATCGGTCTCACCGCGAAAAAACGCAGTTGAATCAGCAAGGTCAGAGTAGAGAATATCGTGATGGCGGATCATGGATTGCAAGCCCGGCACACCGAGGATCGACGCACCCCGCGCCGTCAGGCCGTAGCGCCCGCGTCTCAGCTTCAAGAGGCCAAGCGCCTCGCCACCGCGCAGCAAAACCGCCATCCGCTCAGGTGGCACGCGGTTCTCAGACGCCAATTCCGCCACCGTGCCTTGCCGCTCGAAAAGCTGCGCGAGGATATCCATCTCGACCAGAGCGCTCAGGATTTGGCTGTGACAAAACCCGGCCAGAATGTCGAAAACGGCAGCGCCCTCGCGCCCCACGCGGCCCTTGGTCAGAGGAAATCCCGCCGCCCATTTTTGAAATTTCCGGCTGGCCACCAGCCGTGTGAGCCACCCGGCCCCAGCACGCGTGCGGCGCCCAGAGGGCGCCACATGGCCTGCATCCGCTTCGCGCATCATTCGCCGGGCACAGCGCGCCGCATGGCCGCCATCGGCGCCAGTTTCTGTGCATAAGCTTGCACCATCTGGGCCAGCTGCGCCTCACCGGGACACTGCGGAATGGACGAAATCGCACCGCTCAGAATGTCGCCAAGCCGGGCCACGGCTCCCTCTACGCCCAGAAGCGCCACGGCATTGGGCCGTCCGTGCAGATCGTCCTGACCTGCGGGTTTGCCCAATGTATCCTCATCCAAAAGCGCATCGCGCAGATCGTCCGCCACCTGAAACGCCTCACCAATGCGAAGCCCGAGCTCGTCCCACTGGTCAGCTTGCTGCCCCGAGGCGATCGCGCCCATCCGGGTAGCGGCAATGAAGAGCGCGCCGGTTTTGGCCCGGTGATAGGCCGACAGATCAATCTCCGCTTCGCTTTCCCAGCCTTGGCCCGCGCAAATCCCACCCGGCATTCCGGTGCAGCGCGCAAGCGTCTGAACCAGTTGTAGCGCGCGATGCGGATCGTCGTGACCCGCCTCGGCCAATACGTCAAAGGCCAATACAATAAGGCTATCGCCCGCCAGAAGGGCGAGCGGTTCGGAATAGGCCTTGTGCACCGAAGGCTTGCCTCGACGCATATCGGCATCATCGAAACAGGGCATGTCATCATGCACAAGCGAAGCGCAATGTATGAGCTCCAACGCCGTCGCCGCCGCATCGGCCAGCGCCGGGCGATCATCGCCACAGGCGGCCGCGACACTCAACAGAATCGTCGGACGAATACGCGCCCCACCCGGAGTGACAGAATACGCCAAAGCCTCACTCAGCTTTTGCGGCGGCGTTCCGGTCCGCGCCCCCGATATAGCGGCGTTCATGGCCACTTCGATACGGCGTTTCAGGTCCATCTCAGCCCTCTCATTCTGCGCAAGGCACTAAAGGTGTAATTTATATTGGACATACATGTGTAAACAAGACTGGACACTTTTGCCGCGCGAGTCAACAATCAACCCACCCAAGAAAGGGTGCGCCATGGGCCAAGGGGCCAAAATAATCATCATCGGTGCCGGGATCGGCGGGCTCAGCGCGGCATTGCGGCTGGCGCATCAGGGCTGTGACGTAACCGTGCTGGAAACCGCAAGCGCGCCCGGCGGCAAAATCCGCACCCTGCCCACGGATCACGGCCCCGCCGATACTGGCCCCACGGTGCTGACCATGCGCCATGTGTTCGAGGCGCTTTTTGCCGATGTGGG
>CALGEH010000168.1 GCA_937881735.1 uncultured Shimia sp. | reverse complement strand
TGCACGGCCGTCTCATGCGTGGCTTGGGATGTCGGCGGGGCTGGATTTTGAGACCCGGCTGATTGCGCGGCCAGAGGCGCCAGAAGTCCTGAAACGGGAGCTGCGCCACAAGGCCTATACCCCACGCACGATTGCGATTGGAACCAACACAGACCCCTATCAACCAATTGAAAAAGAACATGAAATCACCCGTGATATTCTCAAGGTGCTGCGCGCGTTTCGCCATCCTGTCGGCATCGTGACCAAGGGCACTTTGATCGAGCGTGATATTGATATTTTGGCTGATATGGCCCGTGATGGGCTGGTGCGGGTCGGGATTTCGGTAACCACGTTGGATGCGGATCTGTCGCGCAAACTTGAACCGCGCGCGCCCAGCCCGAAGCGGCGGCTGGAGATGATCCGGCGGCTGAGCGAAGCGGGGATCGACGTGCGGATCATGACATCGCCGCTTATCCCCGGGCTCACGGATCATGAGCTTGAGGGGCTTTTGGAAGCGGGGCGGGATGCGGGTGCGATTGCTGCAAGCTGGGTCATGTTGCGCCTGCCTTTGGAGGTGGCGCCGCTGTTCAAAGCGTGGCTGGCTGAGCATTATCCGGACCGTGCGGGCCGTGTGATGGGCCATGTGCGCGACATGCATGGCGGCAAGGAATATGACGCGGAATGGGGCCGGCGGATGCGCGGTGAGGGCCCTTATGCCCAGATCATCGCACAGCGATTTGAGGCAGCGGTGCGGCGGCTGGGCTTTGCCAAGGGGCTGCCCGCGCTGCGCACGGATTTGTTCAGCCCTCCGGCGCAGAGTGGTGACCAACTGTCGTTGTTTGATGCCGCCTGAGGGGGGTGATCGCTGCTCGCTTTATGGCGATGATTGTGATCAGAACCGCGGCTCAGAACAGCTCGGTTTAACCCCGCCGGCGGTTGCGGCGGGGGGCGGGGGTGTCGTCGCCCGTGCCATCGGCGGTTGAGGAAAATGCACCGAGCGCCTCGGTGATCTGCTCCAGCGTTGGGGCGGGGCCGCGCGGACGTTCCTCAAGGGCTGCGCGCATTTTGCTGAGATGCTCGGCCATTGTGCCGCAACACCCGCCGATGATCGTGGCACCCGCATCGCGCGCAAGGCAGGCGTAATCCGCCATCAGTTCTGGTGTGCCATCATAGTGGATATGGCCGTCGACATATTTTGGGATGCCTGCATTGCCCTTGGCGACGATGGGGCGTTCCGTCCCTTGGGCCTTGAAGCCCAGGACGGTGCGCAACAAATCCGACGCACCCACACCGCAATTGGCGCCGTAAGCCAATGGCGGTGTGTCCAGCGTCTCCACCATGTCGGCCATCGCGGCGGAGGTGAGGCCCATCATCGTGCGCCCTGCAGTGTCAAAGCTCATCGTGCCAACCCATGGCATATCCGCCAGCGCAAAGGCTTCGGCAGCGGCGTGGTATTCTTCCTGGGCCGAGATCGTCTCCAGCCAGAGCACATCGGCCCCACCTTCCTTGAGACCCTCGGCCTGTTCGTGAAAAATCTCCACTGCCAGCGCGTGGGTCAACTCGCCCATCGGCGCCATGATCTCGCCGGTAGGACCGACCGAGCCTGCGACGATCACATCGCGGTCCGTGCGCTCGGCCACTTCCCGGCCAATCTCGGCCGAGATGCGAGACAGCTCTCGCGCGCGTTTCTGCGCGCCGTGCAACTTGAGCCGGGCGGCGTTGCCACCGAAGGAGTTTGTGAGGAACAAATCGCTGCCTGCATCCACCGCCATTTGGTAGAGCTTGGTGATCCGCTCGGGGTGCTGATCGTTCCAAAACTCCGGCGGATCGCCGGATTCCAGCCCCATGTTGAAGAGGTTGGTGCCCGTCGCGCCATCTGCGAGGATCCAGTCGCGCGTCTGCATCATACGGGTGAGGGCGTTGGTCATTGGATATGTCCTTTGGGGTTTCACGCGTTTGTCTCATGGTGCGTGGGCGCGGGCAATGTGAATGTGCTCATGATGATTATGCGCAGCACTTATCCGCCCGAAAAAGGCGCCCTGCAAGATGCGGGCGCCTTTGGAGCAGGATGGGGGTGTTCCCCTTGCGATCAATCAGATTTCGGTCATCAACTGCGCCTTGGCCATGATCATCAGCTCGGCGCGTTTGGCGCGGATCGTGTCCGGGTCCGCCTTGTCGCCAAGATCGCCTGCGACTTTGCGCACCACATCCTCAAAGCCCGCTTCCTCAAAATCGGCGCGAATGACTTCTTTGGGTTATTCTGCGGCCTCATCGCCTGATTTGCCCATCAAATCCGCCGCCCAGAGACCCAGCAATTTGTTGGTGCGCGCTTCGGCCTTGAACTGCATTTCCTCATCATGGGCGAATTTGTTCTCAAACGCGTTTTCGCGATCATCGAAAGTGCTCATCGGCGTGCTCTCCCCGGAGGCTGGTTGTTGTAATGGCAAATATGCGCGCGCCTCGCTGCATTCGCAACCCCCGCGACGCGCTTGCGGCAGGGGGGGGCTTCCTCTAAGAGGTGGGCACAGCATCCCGGGGGGCGATGTCCCCAGCAGTTTGGCGGAGTGACCATGGCACGGCGCAAGAAAATTTACGAAGGCAAGGCGAAGACCCTTTATGAGGGCCCTGAGCCCGGCACATTGGTGCAATATTTCAAGGATGACGCCACCGCCTTCAACGCGCAGAAGAAGGACGTGATTGAGGGCAAGGGCGTTCTCAACAACATCCTGAGCGAATATTTCATGAATGGCCTCAACCTGGTCGGTGTGCCGACGCATTTCATCAAGCGCATCAACATGCGCGAGCAGCTGATCCGCGCCTGCGAGATCGTGCCACTGGAAGTGATTGTGCGCAACTATGCCGCCGGGACCATGGCCAAGCGGCTGGGCATGGATGAGGGAACGCAATTGCCGCGCCCCATCGTGGAATATTGCCTGAAGGACGACTCGCTCGGTGATCCTTTGGTCACCGAAGAGCATATTGCGGCCTTTGGCTGGGCCAGCCAGCAGGACATGGACGATATCCTGAGCCTTGCGCTCAGGGTGAATGATTTCATGGCCGGTGTGATGTACGGCGTCGGGATCAAGCTGGTGGATTTCAAGATCGAGGTGGGCCGTGTGTATGACGGTGATTTCCAGCGCCTGATCGTGGCCGACGAGATCAGCCCCGATAGCTGTCGTTTGTGGGATATCGAGACGGGTCAGAAGCTGGACAAGGACGTGTTCCGCCGCGATCTAGGGTCGCTCACCGATGCCTATACGGAAGTGGCCAAACGCCTTGGCGTGCTGCCCAAAGGGGCCACCCCGATGGCGCGGCCCACACTCATCAACTGAGCCTGCGAGGAGCATCTGACTATGAAAGCGCGTGTGCATATCATGCTGAAAAACGGTGTTCTGGACCCGCAGGGCGAGGCGGTGCGCCATGCGCTCGGCTCTCTGGGGTTCGAGGGGGTCCACGGCGTGCGCCAAGGCAAGGTGATCGAGCTTGATCTGGCTGAGGGTGCGACCGAGGCGGACGTGACCGCTATGTGCGAGAAGCTGCTCGCGAATACGGTGATTGAAAGCTACACGGTGGAGATGTCCTGATGCACGCCGCTGTCGTCGTTTTTCCCGGATCAAACTGTGACCGCGACATGGCCGTGGCCCTTGAGCGGGCGGGAGCGAAGGTCTCCATGGTCTGGCACAAGGACACGTCGATGCCTGCGGGCGTTGACCTTATTGGGGTGCCTGGTGGGTTTTCCTTTGGTGATTACCTGCGCTGTGGTGCGATTGCGGCGAACTCCCCCATTTGCCAAGCGGTAAAGGCCCACGCGGAGGCCGGCGGCTATGTGCTGGGCATTTGCAACGGGTTCCAGATCCTGACCGAGACGGGGATGCTGCCGGGGGTTCTCTTGCGCAATGCAGGTCTCAAATATGTCTGCCGGGCCGTAGGGCTGCGCGTGGCGACGGATCAGAGCGCCTATACGAGCGGATACGCCAAAGGCGCGGAAATCACCGTGCCGATTGCACATCACGACGGCAATTACCACGCCGACACGGCGACGCTGGACCGGCTTGAGGCCGAGGACCGGGTGGCGTTCACCTATGCGGACAATCCCAATGGCTCGGCTCGCGATATTGCTGGCATCCTGTCGGAAAACCGCCGGGTTCTGGGGATGATGCCGCACCCTGAGCGTATGTCCGAGGCTGCCCATGGTGGCACCGACGGGGCCGCCCTCTTTGCCGGTCTCGCGGCGCAATTGGTCAGCGCCTGAAAGCGGATGTCACGATCTGGGGGCTTGAGCGTGTGGGCGCAGGGCCTTAGCCTGAACGGATGAGCCGCGCCAACGCCAAAACCCCTCCCAGAACCGCCCGCACGACAAGCTGGAAAGTGCGGCTGGCACTTTTGCTGCTGACCGGGCTTGCTGTGGCGACGGTGTTTTTCACCAATCGCCTGCTCACCGACCGCTTTACCGAGACCACGCGCAACCGGGCCGAGCTGCGCCTTGTGCTCTACTCGGGCAACCTGTTGTCCGAGTTGCGGCAAAACGCGATTGTTCCGCAGCTTCTGGCGCGCGATCCGGCGCTGATTTCGGCCCTCAATTCGGATGATTATACCCAATCCACGCAGCGCTTGATCAGCTTCATCGACGAGATCGGGGCCGCGTCGCTCACGCTTTTGGACGAGGACGGGCGCTCGGTCGCGACCACGGATCGAAACTCTCTGGGAGAGAGCCATCGTAGCCAGCCCTATTTCATCGATGCCATCCGCTCGCGCGATACGATTTTCACGCTGCGCCAACAAGATACGGGGCGCTATGATTTCTTCTATTCCCGCCGCATTGAGAGCCATGGCGAGCTGGCTGGGGTGATCCTCGTGGAGGTGGATCTTGCCAAGTATGAGCGCGCATGGGCGGGGATTTCTGACGCAGTTGTGGTGACTGATAGTGAGGGCGCGATCATCTTGTCGACCGAGCCGCGCTGGCGGGGCCTGTCTGAGGCCGAGGCATTGGCGAGACAGCCGGTTTCCAGCGCGGTGCAGCGCGCGATTCAGGTCACTGCCGATTGGACCAGCCTGCCGCCCGATGCCTATGTGGCGGGCGAGGCGGTGATGCGGGTTGAAGGGCGTGTGGCGTTTCGTGGCTGGCGCATCGCGAGTTTCACCACCTATGCGTCGGTGCGCGAGAAGGTGAACGGATTTTTGGCGCTTGAGATCATGGGATTCGCGATCCTTCTGGCGCTCGCGTTTTACTTCCTCAATCGCAAGACCGCCGTGCGCATGGCGATTTTCCAACGCGAGTCGGCAGAGCTTCGCGCATTGAACCTGAGGCTACAGCGGGAAATCGCCGAGCGTGAGCGGGTGCAGGAGACGCTTGCCGTGGCCGAGCAGACGTTGGCGCAAAGCTCCAAACTGGCCGCTCTGGGCGAGATGTCTGCGGCGGTCTCCCACGAGTTGAACCAGCCCTTGGCGGCGATGAAAACTTATCTTGCTGGCGCGCGGCTTTTGCTCAGCCGGAACCGGCCTGACGAGGCGGTGAGCAGCTTCCAGCGGATCGACGACCTGATCGAGCGGATGGGGGCCATCACGAGGCAGCTCAAATCCTATGCGCGTCATTCGGGCGATACGTTCGAGCCTGTGAATATGGGGGATTCTCTTGCTTCCGCCCTTGCCATGATGGAGCCGCAGCTGCGCGAGCGGCGCGTGACGATCGAGCGTGCGCTGCCCGAAGATGCGGTCATGGTGATGGGCGACCGGGTGCGGATCGAGCAGGTGATGATCAACCTTTTGCGCAATGCGATGGACGCCACTCAAGGCGTGCCCGATGCGCGGATTGATCTGGTGCTTGCGGCGGGGGATGACGCGATCCTCACGGTGCGCGACAATGGCGACGGCATCAAGGATACCGAGAACCTCTTTGAGCCTTTCTACACCACCAAACAGCCCGGTGCTGGGGTGGGGCTGGGCCTTGCCATTTCCTCGGGGATCGTAAACGACC
>CALGEH010000167.1 GCA_937881735.1 uncultured Shimia sp. | reverse complement strand
CAGACGCCAAAAAGGCAAGAAGGGTCACGAGACGCATCATCATTTGATCCTCATATTCTTAGGATTAAAGGTCATTTCGATAGTCTGCCAAGAGGCAAATTTATCGGCGGGCAGGTTAAATCCACGTGCACCGCAGCGAATGATCGCACGGCGCGCGGCCTCATAGGCCTGCTGCGCGGCAGCAGCAGACCCGCCGGAGAAACTCTCCATGCGGATGGAATTTTGCAGCGGGCGACTGTCCTCGCCCATCTCGACCGAGACGACCACGGATGTGGCCAACGCCTCGGAACTGAGCGAGCCCACGTTCCAGCAATTTTGCACCGACACGCGCAGCGCGTCCTTCTCGCCGCGCGTGAGCGGCGGGCCGGAGGAGACCGTGGGTGTGGGAGTCGTTGTGCCACCCAATGCGGCGGCAAGCGCGGCCTCGACCGCGCTGTTGTCTTCCACATCGGGGGCCGGGGTTTCTGGCGCTGTTTCAACCTCAGGCTCAGGCGTCGCGGCGGCCACTTGGGCAGGACGCGACTTTGGGCGCACGGAGGCAGAGGGCGCAGCCTGTTCTGCCTCTGTCACGATCTCGGTCGCGGCGGCCTCGGGGGCGGTTGCCTCTTGCTGCTCGGCTTGCGTCTCGCCTGCATCGTCCTGAACCACCTCCTCGCGCACCACGTCATCCACGGCCGTTTCCGGCTCGGGCGGGGCGACTTGTTCGGGGGCCACGCGCTCGGCGGGGCGTTCCTGCGGGACAGGCGCTGTCTCGGGCAGAAGGGCCGCAATATCCTCGGAAGGCGGCTCCAGCACCGGCGCTTCGTCCTGTGCCTCGGCCTGCGCCACGGGGGCGAGCGGCTCGGGCGCTGGATCGGGCTCCGGGGGTGCCGCGGCCTCGGGCGCGGGCTGAACCGGGGCCTCATCAGGGGTGGCGCTCAGCGCGGGGGCCTCTTCGGGCGCATCCGGCACTTCAGGGGCTGTCACCTCAGGCACGGGCACGGGGCCCGTCCGGTCAAAAAGGGCCGCGTATTCCTCTGCGGAAATGGCCGTGACTTGAGTGACCTCAAAAGGCAGCGGATCGCTTGAGAATATGTTACCCAATAGCGCCCACCCCAGAAGCCCGATATGCGCGCTGCCCGATATGAATTGTCCGGTATTCACCGCCCGCGACCTTACTCAAGCCCGGAGGCGGTGCCGCTCTCCGCGGTTGCCGTGTCCAATGCCGGGCCACCCGTATCCGTCACAAGGCCAATATTCTCGAACCCGCCACTATTGAGCGCGCCCATCACCTGCACCACCTGCGCATAAGGCACAGCGCCATCCGCGCGCAGGAAAATCCGGTTGCTGTCGCGCTCGGCGGCAATGGCGCGCAGACGCGCGACAAGCTCACCGCGCGCAACTTCGGTGGTCTGCACCATGATCGTCCCATCGGCGGTGATCGTGATGCTCAGCGGCTCTTCCTGCTCGCTCGGCAAAGCGTTGGCGGCCGTCTTGGGAAGCTCCACAGGCACGCCCACTGTCATCAAGGGGGCTGCCACCATGAAGATGATCAAAAGCACCATCATCACGTCCACGAAAGGTGTGACGTTGATCTCCGACACCGGGACCGAACGCCTGCGCCCACGCCGCCTGCGGCCTCCGCTATCCTCGCTCTGAAGGGTTCCTCCGCCCATCGCTCAGCTGTCCAACTGGCGGCTGAGGATGGTGGCAAACTCGTCGGCGAAGGCTTCATAGCCCGCGACAAGCCGGTCCACATCCGCGCTCAGCTTGTTGTAGAAAACGACCGCAGGGATCGCCGCCATCAGGCCCAGAGCCGTCGCCAGAAGCGCTTCGGCAATGCCCGGCGCCACGACGGCGAGGTTGGTGTTGCCTGCCTCGGCGATGCCGATGAACGAGTGCATGATGCCCCAGACAGTGCCGAAAAGGCCGATGAAAGGCGCGGTGGAGCCGACGGTTGCGAGGATCGACAGACCCGATTGCAACCCTTCGGATTCCTTGGCGATCGCAACATCCATAGAACGGTCGATCCGGCTGGTCGCACCTGCGATCATCCCGCCATCGCCCCGGTGGCTGCGCCGCCATTCCACCATCCCTGAGGCAAAGACGCGTTGCGACTGCCCCTCCGGGTCGGTTCCGGTCTGCTCAAACAACTCGTCCAGAGGATCACCCGACCAGAATTGCGCATCAAAACTCTCGGCCTCTGCCTTGGCCTTGCGGTAGAGGATTGTCTTTTGAATGATGATCGACCACGTCCAAAAAGATGCGAGAACCAGCATCACCATGACGATTTTGTTCACGAATGTGGCACGCGCGAAAAGGGCCCACATGGAGAAATCAATCTCCTGCGCCATCGCAAGGGTTTCTTGTTCCATAAGCCTGCTCTGCTCTATTTCATGTGGGCACGTTTTCATGCCTCAATTGGGGCGAAACTAGCCTATTTCCAAGGGGAAAGCCATGACGATCACGTCATCGGCGGCAAAATTCGCAGCTCAGTGCAAAAGACGGCGGATATTCGCCGGAAGGCGGCTGGGCTGGCCCGCGTCATTGATGCACACAAGCGTGACCTGCGCCGAGAAGATCAGGTCCTTGCCGCGCCAGACCTCCTGCTCCATCACCAGCCGCGCCCCCGTGACCGAGAGCGTCCGCGTGCGCACCTCCAACCGATCATCAAACCGCGCCGCCATGAGATAGTCGCCCTCCACCCGGCGCACGGCAAAGATCACGCCCTCGTCTTTCATCACACGCTGATCCACGCCGAGCGTGGAGACCCAATCGCTGCGCGCACGTTCGATGAATTTGAGATAGTTGGCATGGTAGACAATGCCGCCCATGTCGGTATCTTCATAATAGACGCGGACGGGAAAAACATGAGCCATATGGCCACGTTAAGCCCTCTCTCGCGCAATCGCAACATGCGCCCGCTACGGCTCCGGCCGATCCTGTGATGCTTTTGGCGGGCGCGGAGACGGTTTGGGTGACCGGGGGCCCCACCCGTCGCCTGGCCATCGCGCGGCATATGGGCCGGGCCGTCGCCCTGGGCGGTATCAAAGCGGCTGTTCCACGCGGCGCGCCTGATGCTGCCGCACGCAGCAGCGGTCCACGAGGTCGAGGTGACGGACCGGCCGTTCACGCCCTCCAAAAGCGGTGAAAGCCCTAGTTCAACCTCGCCCAGAAAACCTCCAGGTGGCGCGAAACGATCTCGCCATATCGCCCCGACGCGCGCAAGGCCTCCAGCCCCGCATTAATCCGGTAGAGATGCGTGGTGCCACGCCAATGGCGCTTGGAGATCACCACATGAAGCGCCTCGCGCGCAAGCGGCATCTCAAGCGGCACGACCTGCCCGCGCAACCCCATCGACACGATCTTGGACGCGCCAAGGAAAACATTGAACGTGGCCGCGTCCACCTGGCCCGACATCAGCATCTCTAGACAGGCCTCGGGGCTTGCGGGCTGACGCAGTGTGATCAGACCCTCGCTGAGCCAGCGCCGGTCGGGACGGTCCAGATCATGGGTGAAAAAACCCTCGGGCCGACATAAGGTCTTGCCCAAAATATCTGCGTCCGAGGTGTAGACCATCCCCCCCTCGGCGCGGATGAAAAGCATGATCGGCAGGTCCATCAAAGGCTCGGAAAAATGGAATTTCGCGCAAAGTGCATCCTCGGGCGTGCCCTCACAATCCGGGCGCAGCCACGGGAACCCCATATCATGGGTCTTGTCATCCAAGAGCGGCAGCAGGTCCTGCGACCACTGATCCTCCCATGTGATCGCGTAGGGCACGGGATCCGGCGTCATTTCAAGCGCGGCATTGACCAATTCGGTCACGAGGCCGTTGCCGGGCCAGTTTTGATCCGTAAACGGCGCGTAATTGCCCCCCGTGAGAAGCGTCATCTCCGCATCGGGCTGCAACAGCGGCGTCGCATCCGGTGCGATTTCACCCACAGGGCATGGGACATAGACCTGCGCGCCCGCGGCCACGTCCTGTGTGCCGGGGACCATCGCGTTGAGATTGGCGTAGTAGATCAACGTCCATTTCTCGCCATCGCCGTAGTGCAAATCGGCAATCGCGGCGAGCGTGTCGCCCGGCTGCACCCGGTAGGTCACATCACAAAGCGCCAGCGCCGCCCCCGGTGCCCAAGCCAACGCAAGCCCGAGTCCAATATGGCGCAAGGCCGCCCCGATATCTGCGCAGACCCCCATCCCCCGCACAGCCTCAGAACCCATCCCAGATGCGGGTCATATGGGCGTCGATGATTTGCTGATAGGTTCCGTCTTGCTTGATCCCCTGCAGGCCCGCATTGATCGTCTCCAGCATCTGATCCGCCTCAGGGTGGCTCTTATGAACCAAAACTGTAGCCCTTCGATGGCCAAAGGGCGGGTTTGCACGATCTGCACCTGGTCCTTGAGGCCCAGATCCTTCATCGCGTTGCGCCCGGTAAACTCATTGAGCACGACCGCGTCCACCTCCCCCGAGACCAGCATCTCAAAGCAATCGGCCACAGCCCGCGGCTGCTTCAACGCCACAAGCCCCTGTGCGAGCCACCGCCGGTCCGGACGGTCCATCTGGTGCAATGACAAACCCTCAGGGCTGCACAGCACCTTGCCGTGCACATCACTATCCCGGGCAAAGGCCATGGGGTCGGCCTTGCGCGTGAAGAGCAGCGTCAGCATCTCGAACATCGGATCGGAAAACTCGAAATTCGCGCAGTGATATTCATCAGGCGTGGTGGCACAGTCCGGTTTCACCCAAGGAAACCCCATATCCACAAGCGCGTTGCTCAGTAGCGGGTCAAGATGCGCATCCCAAGCTTCGACCCAATGGATGGCATGGCCGGCCGCCGGGTTCGCCTTGCGCAGTGCTGCATCCACCACATCAGTGATAAGCCCACCGCCCGGCAGATCGCGCCCCGTGAAAGGGGCATAATCGCTTGCAGTCACAAGGTTGATCCGCTTGCGCGCACCCGCCGAGGCAAGCACAGCCGCGGGTTGGGCTTGGGCCGCGCGTGCGGTGCTCTCGAGCCCCACAGGCAGGCCATTCACACAAGCCAGCGACAGGGCCATCCCCAGCCGGATCGCATTGGGGCTCTCGCCAATCAGACCGATATTGTTGTTATGGATCACCGTCCACATGCCCGCGTCATCATAGTGACGCTCCGCTATCAGGGACAAAGTATCGCCACGCTGCACCGTGTAAGTTCCGCCACATTCAACGGCAAAGGCAGCTCCACCTATGGCCGCACAAAACGCCAGAACACCACCAAAAATGGTATTACTCATACAACCGCCCCCAACATATAGCGCAAAGTAAGGAGGATCGCGGCGCTCGGTCAACCCGGTTTCAGCCTTGGGCTTGCGAATTCCCTCGGGCAAGCGGACGCATTGATCCGCAAAACTCAGCAATCACCCTCCCAGACGTCAGGTGCGCCGCAGTCGCGCGGCCAGACGCAGCGCGTGAGACGCATCCACCGCATGACCCGGCATGACCGGATCATAGGCCGCGCGGATCAAGTCTCCAATCTCAGGGCGCAGGATCACAGCCCCCGCGTCCGGCGCTTGCGCCAAAGGAGAGCGTCCCTGAAACGCCGCATCTGACCAGAGCAATATGGTCTGCACAATCTGGCTCAGCGCAAGCGTCTCTGCGGGCACTGCCGACAGATGCTCATCCATCCTCAAGAATACGAAACTGGCCTTTATGGTGCCCGCCTCCTCAAACCGGAAAATACGGTATTGATTGGCATCCGCCGCCCTGAGCCGCACCACCAAAGGCTCCAGATCCGGTACAAGCCGCCCAAGATCCGGCACTTCCAAAAGCTCCTCCCACTCGCGAAAGAAGAACACCATGAGGTTCGCGCCAAGCTCGGGATCGGTTTCTACAACGTGGTGCCCGGCAAGCTGCGCCACAGCCTCGATCGCGCCCTTGACCACGCTCAGCGTGGCATCATCCACCCCAAAGACAATCGGCGCAATGGGGCGACCCCAACGCGAAAAGAGATAGCTCTCATCAGTGCGCGTAAAAAGCGCCTCAATTTCCGCAGGCTCCATGAAAGCCCCCTTCTTCTTAGCAAAAATACTCAAATCCTCAGAGACCGGAGCACACTACCCCTCGAAGAGATCATCCTGCCCCGGCGCGTGCGGCGCCTCAAGGCCCAGATGCCGCCAACCACCGCGCGCAAGCATCCGGCCACGCGGCGTGCGCTGAATGAGACCTTGCTGCAAGAGATATGGCTCGATCACTTCCTCAAGCGCATCGCGGCTTTCTGAGAGGGCCGCACTCAGCGTCTCGATGCCCACGGGACCGCCCTGATAGGCCTCCGCGATCAGGCGCAGATACCGCCGGTCCGCGCCGTCCAGCCCCAACTGGTCGACGCCAAGCCGCGTCAGCGACGCATCGGCCAAGGCGCAAGAAATCCGCCCGCCGCCTTCGACCACGGCAAAATCCACTACCCGCCGCAAAAGCCGCCCGGCAATGCGCGGCGTGCCCCGTGCCCGGCGCGCAATCTCGCGCGCGCCCTGCGGCTCGGTCGGTATCTTGAGCAGCTCCGCATTGCGCACCACAATCTCGAAAAGCTCGTCCTCGGTGTAGAACTGCAAACGCGTGGGGATGCCGAACCGGTCGCGCAAGGGCGTGGTCAAAAGCCCCAGCCGCGTGGTCGCCCCAACAAGCGTAAAGGGCTGCAATTCGATCCGCACCGTGCGCGCTGCGGGCCCCTCGCCGATCACCAGATCAAGCTCAAAATCCTCCAGCGCGGGATACAGCACTTCTTCCACTGCCGGGTTCAGGCGATGGATTTCGTCGATGAACAAGACATCGCGCGCTTCCAGATTGGTCAGGATCGCTGCGAGGTCGCCTGCCTTGGCCAGCACCGGCCCCGAGGTCATCCGAAACCCCACGCCAAGCTCCCGCGCCATGATCTGGGCCAACGTGGTTTTGCCCAAGCCCGGCGGGCCATGAAAGAGCGTATGATCCATCGCCTCACCACGCTGCCGCGCCGACTGAATAAAGACGCTGAGGTTTGCCCGCGCCTCCGCCTGCCCGATAAACTCCGACAACATCTGAGGGCGCAGGGAGCGGTCCAGATCCTCGGGCAAAACTTCCGGGCGCAATGTGGGGTCAGGCTCGCTCATTGCGAAGGTGCCAGCAGCTTCAGCGCCGCCCGGATTAGCGCCGGTGTCTCCGCATCAGGTGCCTCGCCCGTCGCTTGTGCCACGGCACCTGCCGCCTCGCCCGGCGCATATCCAAGGTTGGTCAGCGCCGACAAGGCCTCTGCCTGCACGCCCGGCCCGGCCTGAGGTGTCGCCGCCTGCGCGGGCATCGCCTCGATCACCTCGGCATCGACGTCGCCCGCCGCCAGCACGGCCGTCGGCCCGGTGCCCATCGCCATCACTTCGGGCGCTTTGTCCTTCAGCTCATTGACCACACGCTGCGCGGTCTTGGGGCCTATGCCCTTGGCCGCCTTCACCGCATTCCAATCGCCCAAAGCGATCGCCCGGCCCACGCCCTCGGGACCCAAGGCGCCCAAAATCGCAAGGCTCGCCTTCGCACCTACGCCCTGCACACTCAGCAAGAGCCGATGCCATTCCTTCTCGACCAAGGACGTAAACCCGAAAAGCTGGAGCAAATCCTCGCGCACAACCAGATCTGTATAAAGAGCGACGTGCTCACCCGCGCGCGGCAAGGCCTGCAGGGTCCGCTCAGAACAATAGACGAGATACCCCACGCCACGCACATCGATCAGCACGTGATCCGCCGCCCGGTAGTCTATCCGTCCCGCCAAACGCCCGATCATGCCAGCGCCCTGCGCGCCACGCGGTGCGCAATGCGGTGCTCGGTGCCCGCGTGATGGGCATGGCAGATCGCAATTGCCAAAGCATCCGCCGCATCCGCGCTGTGCAAGATCGCACCGGGCAATTGCATCTTCACCATATGCGCCACCTGCTCCTTGGCCGCGTGGCCCACGCCTACGACCGTCTTCTTGACCTTGTTGGGCGCATATTCCCCGACGTTCAAGCCATACTGCGCCGGCACCAACAGCGCGATCCCCCGCGCCTGGCCCAGCTTCAACGTCGCCGCGCCGTCCTTGTTCACGAAGGTCTGCTCCACCCCTGCGGTGTCTGGCGCATACAGCCGGACGACCTCGGTCAGTTGCGCATGAAGCGACAAGAGCCGCTCGGCCAGATCGTCACCCTCCGACCGGCAGGTGCCATTCGCCACATGGCTCAGCCGCGAGCCATCCATATCGATCACGCCCCAGCCCATGTTGCGCAACCCCGGATCGATGCCCAATACCCGCATATCTCTTGCCCGCCCTTGCCTTTTTTACTGGCCTAGCACGAAAGGGGAACACGCGCCAAGCGCTTTGCAGCGGCATGACCCTGCCAGCGGTCGGCATAAATGACACACCGCTTCCTGAGGCAAAAGCGCGGCGGGGTGACGCAGGCATGATGCTGCAACGCGGAAAAACGACATGCCAAAGACTCGCAGCGACACCAATCGTGGCAAAAAAACGTTTTATTAACTCACCCTTAAGTCTCTCAGCGAGATATGCAAAAAACGCATAGTGATTATGCAGTTCGCCTACTTGCTGGGCGATATGAACACGCCTATCTCCCCGTCAGACACACAAGGCAGGACGCCGAAAACTTAATTCGCAAGGAATACACCAATGGCCGTTATCGACTTCACCCGCAGCACAAAAGCCCCAATGGGCCTGAGCATCACACGCTTCATCTCCGCCTTCTCTGCATGGCGTGATGCACGCAACACACAAAAAGCGCTGGCGGCTCTGTCCGACCGCGAGCTGGAAGATATCGGGCTGTCGCGCGGCGACATTGCCAGCTTCACACGCTCGGTCTGATCCTGCGCGCCGCGAAAGACTGCGCTAAAGACTTATTTAAGCCCCCGTGTCCTGCCGCACGGGGGCTTTTTCGTGCGCTCCGCTCAGGAGATATGCTGGATCGTCTCGAACCCCTCAAAGATGGGCGCGCCCTCATGCAGCTTCATCGTGCTGCCCGCGTCTTTGTGTGCTGCGCGAAACGCGTCACTTTTGGTCCAGCCCTGAAACGCCTCGATGCTCGCCCAAACCGTGTGTGACGCATAGAGAATATGCCCATCCAACAACGGCCCCTTGAGCATGTGAAACTCCACAAACCCCTCGACGGATTTCAGATGGCTGTCGCGCCCCAGCCAAAGTGCCTCAAACGCCTCGGAATTCTCGGCTGTTACGGTAAAGCGGTTCATGGCGATATACATTGGCGGTCTTCCTTGCTGCTCTTTCTGCTGGTCGGGGCAAATGCCCTCACGCGTGACGTAGGCCACGCAAGCACGTTCCGAAACCCAAAGCCACGAAAAAACCCTGTGCCAGGGACAAGGGCACAGGGGTTATTTTCTTTTGAGAGGCAGAGAGAGTTTAAAGCGTCAATCGTAACGTCACATCAGACCTGAGAGTCTGTCGGAGCACCCGCAGATCGGGCCACTCCTATCCTTGAGGGAGGATTCTTATTTAAAGATTGGCGAGAGTTTCGCCGAGATATAAAGGCTTGCGGGGTCAGGCTGCATCACCGTCGCACCAATTTTCTCAACCACAGACCCTGCGCGCAGCGCCTCGATCCTGTCGCCATAGGCTGCCGCGCCAAGGTTGGCGATGATCAGCCCTTTGAAAACGATCCCACCGGCCAGCGCCACAACAATCCAGCGCAGCGGCAGACCCGCTTTGCGCCGTTTGGGGCGAAATACGATCAAGCCATCCCGGCCGACCTTTGCATCATAGCCTCGTGCCATGCGCAGGTGTTTGCGCTGGACGTTCTTGATACGAGCACCAAACCCGTTTTGCGACAATGTCGTCATTAGCAGCATCCCGTTGTCCGGCCCCCGCCAGATCACAAGACCAAACTAGGTTTGAATTGTGGCGATTTCTGGGCAGCCGCCCCAATTGTGCTGCTTTTAAACAGATTTTTCGCCAATTTTTTGCAAAGTGAGCGTCGTCCACTCACCAATCTCTTCGCGATGCGTAACACTGTTTCCAAGTGCGCAATAAACATCGACGACCTCATCAGCCTGCTCGTTGAGAATCCCCGATAGAATCACGAAACCGCCTTGATTGAGTCGCTCGGTCATGGCGGGCGCGAGCATAATGAGCGGCGCTTTGAGGATATTGGCGAAGATCAGATCGAAGGGGGCGGCAGAATTGAGCGCAGGATGGTCGAAGCCCGCAGCCTCCACGCAGTCCACCCGTCCTTCAAGCCCGTTGGCGATCACATTGGCGCGCGCCACATCCACGGCCACCTCGTCAATATCGCTGGCCAACATCGTGCCGGGCCAGATCCGGGCGGCTCCCATCGCCAACACTGCGGTGCCGCAGCCGATATCGGCCACCGAGCGGCCATTGAAGCCGCCGAGCGCCAAACGGTCCAGCGCCCGCAGGCAGCCTTGGGTCGTGCCGTGATGCCCGGTCCCAAAGGCCATCGCGGCCTCGATCAGAAGCGGCTCGCAGTCTTGGGGCACTTTATCCGCATCATGGGAGCCGTAGACAAAGAACCGCCCCGCCTCCACGGGCGTGAGTTCCCGCTTCACATGCGCGACCCAATCGGTTTCAGGCAACTCCGACACTGCAAAGGGCTTGGCCCCATGGATCTGCGCCAGAAGGGCGAGGCCTGCGATATCAGGGGCCGCCTCGAAGTATCCGCCCACTTCCCATGTGCCGCTGCCGTCCTCGACCTCGAAAGTGCCGATGCCCGTCGGCTCAGGGTTGAGCGCCTCCAGTGCATCGGCAAGCGCCTCGGCAGAAGATTTGGAGGTGAGCGTGGTCAGAGCGGTAAAGGTGGGCATGGGTGCGGCCTCTGGCGGCGCTTACTCCGCCGGGGCGGGCGCAAAGCGCGAGAATATGGTTTCATTCCCCGCCTCCGGATGGCGCGGGATCAAAAGGGCCAATAGCAGCGATACGCCCGCCATGCCAGCGGCCAGAAAGAAGACCGACCCCGGCGAGACGAGCCAGAGATACCCCAGAAGGGCGGGCAAAAAGACCGCCGCAATATGGTTGATCGTGAAGGCCACGGCGGCGGTGGGGGCAATATCGCCGGGCGATGCGATCTTCTGGAAATATGTCTTGAGGGCGAGAGCCAGCGCGAAGAAGATATTGTTGATCACATAAAGCGCCGCCGCAAGCATCGGTCCCCAGTCGAACCAGTAAAGCCCGCCGTAGAGTACAAAGACGCAAGTCAGCCCCATATACTCAAATGCCATCGCATTACGCTCGCCAAAGCGGTGCACCACGCGGCCCAGAAGCGGGGCCAGCACCATGTTGGCGACCAGCGTGACCAGCATCAGCTTGGTGATCTCATCCACCGAATAGCCGAACCGCTCTACCATCATGAAACCTGCGAAGACCACGAAGATCTGCCGCCGCGCGCCGGACATGAATTGCAGCGCATAATAGAGCCAGTAGCGGCGGCGCAGGATCATCTTCTTGATCTGCGGATTGGGCGCCTCGAATTGCGGATAGGCAAAGAGGGCGACAAGCGCAATCACGGCGCAAAGCCCACCCGACAACAGGTAGACCACGTTGTAACTCAGGCCCAGCGGCTCCCACAGCAGCATGATGAGGCCGTAGGCCAAGAGCGTGGCCCCCGAGCCGGCGGCGACGAGCCAGCCAAGCATCTGCGGCGCGCGGGATTTCTCGATCCATTGCAATTGCAGCGACTGGTTGACCGTCTCGTAATAATGAAAGCCGATGGAGCTGAGCATGGTGATCATCAAAATGCCGCCCATGGATGGGAACCACGCCGTCAACGCCGTGGCCACGCCCAGAAGGATGAGCGAAATCAGGGCCAGAACCTGTTCGCGCACGAAGATGATGATCGCGATGACGCCGATGGCGAGAAAGCCGGGGATTTCGCGCACTGTGTGGAGCCAGCCGATATCGGAGCCGTCAAAGCCCGCCGCCTCGATGACGAAATTGTTCAGAAGCGCCGACCATGTGGAAAACGCGATGGGCATGGCGGCGGCCATGAGGAACAAAAGTGCTATGGGGCGGCGCCAGAATGGCAGGTGCCGGGCCTCTGCAAGGGGGACGTATTGTGTCATAGGTTTCGTTTACGCCTCGGTTTGACGTTTGGCGAGAGGGGACTTCGTGCGTTCATGCGCGGCGGGCGTGCGGCGCGCGCGGGGCGTCACAGAAAACTCTGCGGGTCGATATCAACGCTGAGCCTCAGCGCATTCGGCGCTTTTGCCGCCCCGATCCAGCGCGCGATGGCCGGTTGCAGCGCCGCCCCTTTGGGCGCCTTGACCAAAAGGCGCACCCGGTGGCGGCCACGCACACGCGCGATAGGAGCCGGGGCCGGACCAAAGACCTGCGCCCCGATCTGGCGCAGGGGCGCGTCATTGCGCGCCAGCCAATTGCCCAGATCAAATGCCATCTCCAGATCGGGGGCGCTAAGGATGATCCCGGCCATGCAGCCGTAGGGTGGCACGCCTGCGTGGCGGCGGCCGTCCGCCTCGGCCCGCCAGAAGCCTTCCTCATCGCCCGCAAGGATCGCGCGGATCACCGGATGCTCGGGCTGGTGGGTCTGAAGCCAGGCCT
>CALGEH010000166.1 GCA_937881735.1 uncultured Shimia sp. | reverse complement strand
CAAAAGCCGCGCGCCTTTCGCCAAATGGCTGCGCGAGACGGTGCCCGCATCGGCGATCACCTTTCGCAGCGAGGATGTGCACGCCCTGCGCCGTGCCATTGCGGAAGGGGCCGGGATCGGCTTTATGTCGCGCATCCGGGCTCAGGAGATGGGCGGGCTCGTCGAGGTCTACCCGCCCCTGCCCGAATGGAACGCACCGCTCTGGCTGGTCACGCATATGGACCTGCACCGCACCACCAAGGTCCAGAGCTTTCTCGCGTTCCTCAAGGATCAGGCCGCCGCGTGGGAACCGTCTTTGTAAATGGCGCGCGACA
The DNA here is from genome assembly GCA_937881735.1 of uncultured Shimia sp. GTDB lineage: Bacteria > Pseudomonadota > Alphaproteobacteria > Rhodobacterales > Rhodobacteraceae > Roseovarius. Next base: position 5,934 of record CALGEH010000166.1, on the reverse strand, counting down.
CGCGCGTCAGGGGGTCTGACCCTCGCTGTCCGCGCCAAATTCGGCCGCCAGAAACCGCTCGAAATCATCGAGGTTCACCGGCTCGAACTGCCCGAAGCCTTGCATCCAGACCGAGGCCGCCTTCATCGCCCCCGGCTCCAGCTTGCACCACTTCACCCGCCCGCGCCGTTCCTGACTGATCAGGCCCGCGCGGCTCAGAATACCCAGATGCTTGGAAATCGCCGCAAGGCTCATGCCAAACGGCTCGGCCACATCCGTCACGGCCATATCATCCTCCAACAGCATCGCGAGGATCGCACGCCGGGTGGGATCGCTGAGAGCGGCAAAGACAAGATCAAGCGAATGCGTCATAAGCCCGCCTAGCCAAGCCCTGTCGAAAGATCAACCGATTGGTTGAATAACGCACCATGCCAGAATTGGGGCAAACCGCACGCAGGCCTTTCCACGCAGCTGCTTTCTTCTTAGTAAAAATACTCACAAAAACAACGGTTTGATCAAAGTGCCGCACCAGATGAGGTGCGCTTGACTCAAAACCTCTCTCGCAATAGCACTACGCCTACGTCCAACGGGGGAGAAGCGCGCGTGGATGACCGGGATCAGAGCGAGCGCCTTGCGCAGCTGGAGGCCCGAATTAACGCGCTCAAAGCTCCACATGAGCAAAAACCCCACACGGAGGAGCATTATTCTCAGGCCCAGCATGCCTGGCGGATGGTGATTGAACTTGTCGCCGGTCTTTTGATCGGTTTTGGCATCGGATACGGGCTCGACAGTGTCTTTGGCACGCTCCCGATTTTTCTGGTGCTCTTTACATTGCTGGGGCTAGCCGCGGGCATCAAAACGATGATGCGCAGCGCAGAGGAGCTTCAGAGGAACCAGGTGGCTCACGCGGACGAGATCCGCCGAGCTGAACACGACGCGGCCAAGACGGGCGCAGACGAGAGGGCGAAACATGGCGACTGACATCCAAGGCGCGGAAAAGGCTCTGGAGCTGAAATTCTACCCGCTTGATCAGTTTATGGTCGAGCCGCTCTTCGGCGACGGTCCTGTGGGTCTCTTCACCGTGACGAACGTGACGCTCTGGATGGCGCTGGCCGTGCTGGCCACGATCGGCCTGTTGGTTCTGGGAACCTCGGGGCGCGCCACTATCCCTTCGCGGATGCAATCCGTGGCCGAGCTTGCCTACGGGTTCATTCGCAAGATGGTCGAGGATGTGGCGGGCAAAGACGCGCTGCCGTATTTTCCCTATATCTTCACGCTCTTCATCTTCATCCTCTTCTCGAACTTCCTCGGGCTGATCCCCGGCGCGTTCACCACCACAAGCCATATCGCCGTAACCGCAGTGCTTGCCATGATGGTCTTCCTGACCGTCACCGTGATGGGCTTCGTAAACAATGGTGCTGCGTTCGTCGGCATGTTCTGGGTATCCTCGGCCCCTCTGGCGCTGCGCCCCGTTCTGGCGGTTATCGAGGTCATCTCGTATTTCGTGCGCCCGGTCAGCCACTCCATTCGTCTGGCGGGCAACATGATGGCGGGCCACGCGGTTGTGAAGGTCTTCGCCTCTTTCGCCCCCATGATCCTCATCTCGACCGGAATCGGCATCCTCGTGACGCCCATGTCGATCATCGCAATCACGGCCATCTACGCGTTGGAGGTGCTCGTCTCCTTCATCCAGGCCTATGTTTTCACCATCCTGACCTGCGTCTATCTCAAAGACGCGCTGAGCCCGCACCACTAGGCGCTCTCCGGGACCTACGAACAATCCCGGTGGGACATCCTTCCGGGCGGACGATCTAACGAAACACCAATTCCAACGTAAGGAGAAATCAAATGGAAGGTGATATCACACAAATGGGCCAGTTCATCGGCGCTGGTCTCGCATGTGTCGGCATGGGTGGCGCGGCCATCGGTGTGGGTAACGTCGTGGGCAATTTCCTGTCCGGCGCCCTGCGCAATCCTTCGGCGGCTGCTGGTCAGACCGCGACAATGTTCATCGGTATCGCATTCTCGGAAGCGCTGGGGATCTTCTCGTTCCTCGTGGCACTTCTGTTGATGTTCGCCGTCTAAGACCAAGCGACCACTATCCTTACGGCCGGGTGGGCGCGCATGTCGCGCCCACCCCGCGCAGACCGATAGTATCCCCGTAGGAGGAGCATATAATGGCAAGCGAAACCAGCGATCTCGCACAGTCTGTGGTCAGCAAATGTGTCGGCCCTGATGGCGGCGCCATCGGCATGCCCCAGCTCTGCGTGGAGTGGTTCGGAAATCAGATTTTCTGGCTGGCGATTACGCTTGTCATCATCTTCTTCGTGCTCTCGCGCATCGCCCTGCCACGTATTGCGGCCATTTTGGCCGAGCGTCAGGGAACGATCACAAACGATATCGCCGCAGCGGAAGACCTCAAGGCCCGCGCCGTAGAGGCGGAAGAAGCCTACCAAAAGGCTCTCGTCGATGCTCGCGCAGATGCGCAGGCGATCATCACCGAGACAAAGGCCGAGATTAAATCAGATCTCGATGCGGCTATGGCCAAGGCTGACGCGCAAATATCTGCCCGTGCTGCAGAGGGCGAGAAAGCCATTGCCGAGATTCGGGTCAACGCGCTGGAAAGCGTGACGGCCGTGGCCAAGGACACAGCCAAAGAGATCGTGTCGGCCATGGGTGGCAAGGCAGATGCCAAAACAGTAACTGCGGCAGTGACCGCCCGGATGAAAGGCTGAGCCATGCGCAAGATCGCAAATACTCTGATCCTCAGCATGGCAGCTTTCGTGGCTGCGTCCCCCGCGCACGCCGCGGGAGAGTATGGCTTTGTCTCCCTTCGGAACTCAGATTTCGTGGTTCTGGTCGCTTTCATCTGCTTTTTCGCGCTTCTGGTTTACCTCAAAGTGCCCGGCAAAATTGGCGGGATGCTGGACACTCGCGCAGACGGGATCAAGTCCGAGCTGGACGAGGCACGCGCCCTGCGTGAAGAGGCTCAAAGCCTTCTGGCAAGCTATGAGCGTAAGCAGAAAGAAGTGCAGGAACAGGCCGACCGTATCGTGGCTCAGGCCAAGCAAGAGGCTGATGCTGCAGCTGAGCAGGCGAAGGCCGATTTGCAAACCTCCATCGCGCGCCGCCTTCAGGCCGCCGAGGATCAGATCGCTTCAGCCGAAGGCGCCGCCATCAAAGAGGTGCGCGACCGCGCTGTGACCATCGCCATCGCGGCCGCGCGCGAGGTGATCGCTAAGCAGATGACCGCCGCCGATGGAAACAAGCTGATCGACGATGCGATTGCCGCGGTGGATGCCAAGCTGCACTAAGCATTTCCTGATCTGAAAACGACATAGCCCGCGCCTGATTGGTGCGGGCTTTTTCATTTCTGGACGGGGATGGTTTGGCAGGTGGCGCTGGGCTGTACGTCGCGCGGCTCAGGCCTGTCTTGAGACGTGAAAGGGGGCCGTTGGCTCGGCCCCTCAATCACCCTCGCTCGATAGTCTACGCCGTTTGCCTGTCGTCCGTCGTTCGTGTTCCTGTCAGAGCGCTGGCATAATCAGCGTCTGTCCCACCTTGAGTTGAGCCATCGTGCCCAGTGCCTCGCGGTTGGCGTTGAAAATCTCGGTGCTGTAGCTTGTCTGGCCGTAAAAGCGGTATGCGATCGTGGCAAGTGTGTCGCCTGGCTGAACCACATACAGCCCTGCCCCCGGTCCCTGCGTGAGGGCCTTTTCAGTGAGCACGCTAAGCAATGTGTTCGTATTCACACGGCCATCCGGGGTCACCAGATCGCTTGGCATACTCAGATCGCGGTCGCGTGCCACCTGATTGACCAACGCGTCAATATAGCTCTCTGACTGGCCCTGTTTGAGCGCTGTCATAATCATGTCTTCCAGCCCAGCGTCGATTGCAGGGGCGGCGGCCGCTGCGGGTGCGGGCATGGGTGCGTCCTGTGAAATGGCATCAAGCGTCGGTGTAAGTTCAGGTATCAACACTGGCTCATTGAAGGCGTCGTCAAGGCTGTCGGCCAAGGGGTCGGTCTCGATGGCCAAGACAGCATCAAGCCCTGTATCTGCGCGCGTCACATCCATCGTGGCCGCCGGGAGGTCGGGACTGGGCGCGCGAATTCCCGAGGTGGGCTGAAGCAGGATAAGGGCGAGGGTGATCGCAACAAAGCCGACGCTTATGAGAGCGATACGGATCATTTCTACGCGTGACCTCGCGGTAAAATGGCCATGTGGCGGCGCTCTACTGTATCATGCATAACGTCCACTCCCCCTCATTCGCAGCGCCGCACCGGATCTTTATGCCCTTTGGGCGGCAGCATGCGTAAGTGGGGCAACATATAGGCGAAATGTCTTAAAACCGTCAATATAAAGTAGGGGCGCATAGGACGCGAAACCTCATGTTTTTCGCCGTATGTCGGAAAAATTGAGTCGTTTCGGTAGCTTGCCCGTGCCGAAATTTTACGCCCGATCAGCCGTTTTCGCGCAAAATATGACCCGCAAGGTAGAGAGAGCCGCAAATCAGCACCCGCGCTTGAGGGTCTTGGGCGGTGATTTGCGCCAAAGCGGTGCCCACATCAGGTGCCTCGGAGGCGGGCAGACCCACAGCGCGCGCGGCGGCGGCGGTGACATTTGCGGGCAAAGTGTTCGCCTCGCCGGGGATCGACACGGCGGTGAGGCTGGCGGCCTGTGCGGCCAGCGGCGTGAGAAAGCCCGCGATGTCCTTGGTGTTGAGCATCCCGCATATGAGGTGCGTGGGCCGCGCGGGCAGGGTTGCCATATGCGCCCCAAGCGCGGTGCCCGCAGCGGCGTTATGCCCGCCATCAAGCCAAAGCTCCGCCTTGGGGGCCGCCTCGACCAGCGGGCCAGTGGCCAGACGTTGCATCCGGGCGGGCCAATAGGCGTTTGTGACAGCCCCGTCGAACGCCGCCTCGCCCAGTCCGAGATGCCGGAGTGCTGCCACTGCTGCTCCTGCGTTCTCGATTTGATGCGCGCCGGGTAGGTTTGGCAGGGGCAGGTCCAAAAGCCCGCTCTCGTCTTGATAGATCAGACGGCCGCGCTCCTCGCCCACATGCCACTGCTGCCCGTACGCCAAAAGCGGCGCGCCGAGGCTGGCGGCCACGCTCTCGATCACCTCTGCCGCGTCATCATGTTGCGGGCCAACAATGCAGGGCACCCCGCGCTTGACGATCCCGGCCTTCTCGCCTGCGATTTTGGCGATCGTATCGCCGAGGAACTGCTCGTGATCCATCGACACCGGCGTGATTATGGTGAGCGCAGGCGCGGGGATCACATTGGTCGCATCGAGCCGCCCGCCGAGACCGACCTCCAGCAAGGTATAATCCGCATGTGTGCGGGACATGGCCAACAGTGCGGCGCAGGTGGTGATCTCGAAATAGGTGATCGTATCGCCATTATTGGCGGCGTAGCATTCATCCAAAGCCACCGTCAGCGCGTCCTCGGCGATCAGCGTCCCGGCAAGGCGGATCCGCTCGTGAAACCGCGCGAGGTGCGGAGAGGTATAGGCGTGCACGCTCCGCCCCGCCGCCTCCAGACCCGCGCGCAGCATCGCCTGAGTGGAGCCCTTGCCATTGGTCCCGGCGATATGGATCACCGGGGGCAGGGCGTCTTGCGGATTGCCCAAGGCGTGCAGCAAGCGCCACATCCGGTCCAGCGTAAGGTCGATAATCTTGGGGTGGAGGGCCATCATCCGCTCAAGGATGATGTCAGAGGCTGGCGCGCTCATGCCTTTGGGGGCTCCTCAGGGGTTTGCGGCTCCATCTCCTCTAACGTGGGCGGGGGCAGATCGCCCGCTACAGCCGGGGGCAGACCCATGAGCATCCGGGTGATCGTGATCAGCTCATCGCGCATCAGGGCGCGGGGCGTCACGCGGTCGAGCATCCCGTGATCCAGCAGGTATTCCGCCCGCTGGAACCCTTCGGGCAGCTTTTCGCGGATCGTCTGT
>CALGEH010000165.1 GCA_937881735.1 uncultured Shimia sp. | reverse complement strand
TCGATATCGGCGGCCATGTGGCCGAGCGTCGTCTCCAGCACGGTCTGCTCCGGCGTGGTCGCCGCACAGACGACCGCGCAAGGCTCGTCCGCCGGGCGGCCCGCCTCGATAAGTGCTGCACTGATCCGGGCTGCGTGTTTCATGCCCATATATATCACGAGGACCTGACTGCCCTCCGACAGCGCCTTCCAGTTGAGAGAGGAGGGCGTGTTGCCGGATTGATCATGGCCCGTCACGAACGTCACCGATTGGTTCACATCGCGGTGCGTCACGGGGATGCCCGCATAGGCCAGCCCGCCGATCCCCGCGCTGATGCCGGGAATTATGCGCACCGGCACGCCGTGTTGCACAAGCGTCTGCGCCTCTTCCCCGCCGCGCCCGAAGACAAACGGATCGCCGCCCTTGAGGCGCAGCACACGTTTGCCCGCGCGGCTCAGATCGACCAAGCGCAGAGAAATATCGCGCTGCACCGCTGAGGGTTTGCCGCCGCGTTTGCCTGCATAGATATGTTCAGCCTTCGGCGCCCAGCTCAGGATATCCTGCTGCACCAGCGCGTCGTATATTACCACATCCGCCTGCCTGAGCGCGTTGAGCGCGTGCAGCGTCAAAAGCCCCGGATCACCGGGGCCTGCGCCACACAGCCATACCCAGCCCCGTTCAAGCACGGGCCAGCTACGCATCCCCGAAGGCGCAGGCGGAAGGGGCATCGAGTCTGTCATGGCCCTAATATGCCCCGTCTTGAACGTTCAGAAAAGGTGCGATCGGGCCTCGTAAAGGGCATCATGCGACATTTTTATTCGCTAGTGCCGATCCAAAAACGCAGAATTGTGTTCCAGAACGCACCACTTGCGAGACGAAATTCCCCCAAAGCCACCAGATTGGCATCAATATCCTTAATTTTGTTCCGACCCACCCTCACCAGCGCCCAGTCAGCGCAACAGCCATCAACCTCAGCCGCGCGGTGGCGGGCGCAGGATCAAGCGCGCCCTGCCCCACCAGTGCGGGACGTGCGGCGGCCCGGCGCAGCACGGGCCCTGCAAGCCATGCCGCATAAAGCGCAGGTGCCGCAGGCCTTGGCACCGATTTGCGCGCCGCCCGTCCCTTGCCGAGCCGCGCAAGGCCGCCCTGCGCCAGATCGCGCAGACCTTCGGGCCGTCCATCAACCAATGGCACTCGCCCCGCCACCTCGAGCGCCGGGATCGCACGCAGGTAATTCGCGAGCCCCGAGGCATATCCCACATCCAGCACCGCGTCCGTATCCGCGCGCGCGTCCGCCCCTCCAAGGGCCCGCGCCACCGCCAGCATCAGATGCCCGGAGGTGCGTGTCAGATACTCTTCAAAATGCGCCAGATCCTCGAACGGCTCCTTGTAGATATCCCAGCGCCGCGCGGCGATCAGCGCATCCAGAAGCGCCACTCCTTCGGCGTCCAGAACCCGGGCCAAAGACGTGGTGACCTCATGGCGGCGTATGGTGCCGCCCGCGCCGATCTCCTCCAACGCCTCGCGCCACCACTGAAGGCGCATCTCCGCGATCATCGGTTCCGCCGTCAGCCACGGTGCGCGCGCCACCTCGACGTTGAACGCATAGATCGGGAAGAGCACAGCGCGCGCCGCCACGGGTGCCGCCATCGCGGCGGCAAAACGCTCCGGATCACCCCGGCGCACAATATCGGCGCAGGCGCGCAGATCGTCATGCACCGCGCAAAAGCTTCCAGTTGATCGCATCCAAAAGCGCGTCGAAGGACGCATCGACTATGTTCGCGCTGACGCCCATGGTGGACCAGCGGCGGCCATGTGCGTCCTCGCTGTCGATGATCACGCGGGTGACAGCCTCGGTTCCGCCTTGGGTGATGCGTACCTTGAAATCCACCAGCCGCATGTCTTTGAGCGCCTCCGTATAACGCCCCAGATCCTTACCCAGCGCTTTGGCCAGCGCGTTGACCGGCCCACGATCATGCCCGCTGGCGTCCATCGATTCCGACACAGAAAGCTTCTTTTCGCCGTCCACCTTCACCACCACGACCGCCTCGGAGAGGCTCACCACCTCGTCGCGCTTGTTCTTGCGCCGCTCAACCGTGACCTTATAGCGCTTCACCTCAAAAAATACGGGCATTCGGCCCAGCGCGCGGCGCGCCAGAAGCTCGAAAGACGCCTGCGCGCTGTCATAGGTATAGCCCTTCGCCTCGCGCGCTTTGATCTCATCAAGGATCAGCGCCAGCGCCGGGTCCTTCGGGTCCACCTCCAGCCCCGCATCGGCAAGGCGGCGGCGCAGGTTCGATTGTCCCGCCTGATTGGACATCGGGATGATACGCGCATTGCCCACGGTCTCGGGCGCGATATGCTCATAGGTGGTGGGGTCTTTGAGGATTGCGCTCGCATGCAGGCCCGCCTTATGCGCAAAGGCCGAGGCCCCCACATAGGCCGCTTGCCGCATTGGCACGCGGTTGAGAATGTCATCAAGTTGGCGGCTGGCTTGCGTCAGGCCCTCCAAGGCCTCATGGCTCACGCCAATCTCGAAACGGCTGGCATAGGGCTCTTTCAGCAAAAGCGTGGGGATAAGCGCCGTGAGGTTCGCATTCCCGCAGCGTTCGC
>CALGEH010000164.1 GCA_937881735.1 uncultured Shimia sp. | reverse complement strand
TCAACCGCAACCCCGCGTAAACCTTGCGCTTTGCCAAAGCTCGGCATACCTCTGGGGCAGATTGGCAAAAGGACGCATGTGATGCTCGCAATTTACGGACCGCTGCAACTCATCCTCGGCGTGGTGTATTTCGTGATGATCGTCCATATCATGATGAGCTGGCTGATCAATTTTCAGGTCCTGAACCTGCATCAACCCTTCGTGCGACAGGTCTGGGACGGGCTCAACCGCCTGCTCGAGCCGATCTACACCCCTCTGCGCCGCATCCTGCCCGACACGCGCCCGCTCGATCTGGCGCCGTTGGCGGCATTGATCATCGTGATCTCGCTGCGCGCCTATGTCCTGCCGGTCATATTCGGCTTCGCCTGAATCACTCTTGCCCTTGCTGCGCGATTCCTAATCTGTGAGGATTGCCCCTCACGGACATCACATCGGTTTGGGGCAAAGCCATGACAGGCGCGCACACGCATCTCAGGGATATCTTCGGATTCGACGCCTTCCGCCCCGGCCAGGAAGAGATCGTGAACGCGGTCGCAGGCGGCCAGAACGTGTTGGCCATCATGCCCACGGGCGGGGGAAAATCGCTCTGTTTTCAGCTGCCCGCGCTGATGCGCGAGGGCGTCACGCTGGTCATTTCGCCGCTCATTGCGCTGATGCGCGATCAGGTGCGCGCGCTGAAGGCCGCGGGCGTTGAGGCCGCCGCGCTGACCTCGGGCAATACCGAGGAAGAAACCGCCGAGGTCTGGGACGCGCTGGAAGAGGGGCGGCTCAAACTTCTCTATATCGCGCCCGAACGGCTGGCGGCGGGTTCTGCCGTAGGGATGCTCAGACGCATCGGCGTGAGCCTCATTGCCGTGGACGAGGCGCATTGCGTCAGCCAGTGGGGCCATGATTTTCGCCCCGATTATTTGCGCATCGGGGAGTTGCGCCGCGCGCTGGGTGTGCCGCTCGCCGCTTTCACCGCCACCGCCGATTCCGAGACGCAGGACGAGATCATCGAAAAGCTCTTCGATGGCGCCGCACCTGCGAAGTTTCTGCACGGCTTTGATCGGCCCAATATCCACCTCGCCTTCGCCGCGAAGGACGGGCCGCGTCGCCAGATCATGGAGTTCGCCGCCGCCCGCAAAGGGCAATCCGGCATCGTCTATTGCGGCACCCGCGCCAAGACCGAGACCCTGTCGCAGGCTCTGACCGAGGCCGGGCACTCCGCCGCCTTCTATCACGGCGGCATGGACCCTGATCAACGCCGCTATGTGGAGCATCGGTTCAACACCGAGGATGGGCTGATCGTGGTCGCCACGGTCGCCTTCGGGATGGGCGTGGACAAGCCCGATATCCGCTGGGTCGCCCATGCCGACCTGCCCAAATCCATCGAGGCCTATTATCAGGAAATCGGCCGGTCGGGCCGCGATGGCGCGCCTGCCGAGACGCTCACCCTCTTTGGTCCCGACGATATCCGCCTGCGCCGCAGCCAGATCGACGAAGGCCTCGCCCCCGCCGAGCGGCGCAGCGCCGATCACGCCCGGCTCAACGCGCTGTTGGGTCTGGCCGAGGCGCTGAAATGCCGCCGGGTGCAACTTTTGGGTTATTTCGGCGAGGAGACCACGCCCTGCGGCAATTGCGATCTGTGCGACTCCCCTCCCGCCACATTCGACGGGACCGAAGCCGTGCGCAAAGCCCTCTCGGCCATCCTGCGCACGGGCGAGTATTTCGGGGCAGGCCATCTGATCGACATCCTCACCGGGAACGCCACCGACAAGGTCCGCGAGCGCGGGCATGACAGCCTGCCCACCTTTGGCGTGGGACGCGACGTGGACAAACGACGCTGGCAGGGGATTTTCCGCCAGATGCAGGGCCATGACCTGATCCGCCCCGACCCCGAGCGGCACGGCGCGCTGCGCATGACCGACCCGGCGGTCCCGATCCTCAAGGGCGAGGCGGAGATCACCCTGCGCCAAGACACTCTGGGCTCCAAGGAGCGCCGCCCCGCCCCCAAAGCGCTTGTGTCGGACGAGGACGCGCCGCTTTTGTCCGCGCTCAAGGCCAAGCGCCGGGCGTTTTCCGAGGCGCAGCGCGTGCCCGCTTACGTGGTTTTCAACGACCGCACCCTCATCGAGATGGCCGAAACCCGGCCCCAGAGCCTCGATGACATGGCCCGCATCGGCGGCGTGGGCGCGAAAAAGCTGGAGCAATATGGCGCGGCCTTTCTGGAGGTGATCACCGGCGAGGCGGCGGCCATGCACCCCGCGCGCCGCAAGCTGGCTGGGCGCGCGGCAGGCACGCTTTATGATCGGCTGGTCGAGGTGCAGACAGCGCTGGCCAACGGGCCGGACGGGCATGACAAACCGCTCAGTTGCTCGTCGTCCCAGATCACCAAGATCGCCCAGATGCGCCCGCGCGACGCTGCCGCCATTGCCCGCCTTCTGGATGAAAAACGCGCCGAGCGTTTCGCCGCCGCCTTTCTGGAAGTTCTGGCCGAAGAGCGCTAGATTATCCCCGAAGCCATCAAGGAGACCTGCCCATGCTCGTCGTCGTATCGCCCGCCAAGAAACTTGACATGAACGCCGTGGACGCGCCTGTGCCCAGTGCGCCGCACTTCGCTGATGAGGCCGCGGCGCTGGCCGAGGTGGCGAAGGGGCTGAGCGAGGCCGATCTGCAAAAGCTGATGAAAATCAGCGCGCCTCTAGCCAAGCTCAACGCGGGGCGGTTCGCCAATTTTGGCCACCAGGACACCAAACAGGCCGCTCTGGCCTTTGCCGGGGACACCTATCAGGGGCTGGAGGCCGGCACGCTCGACGCCGATGAGATGGCTTGGGCGCAGGAGCATTTTCGGATTCTGTCGGGGCTTTACGGCCTCTTGCGCCCGCTTGATGCGATGGAGCCCTACCGGCTCGAGATGGGCAGCCGCCTGAAAACGGCGCGCGGTAAATCGCTCTATGACTGGTGGGGCGATCGGATCTCAAACGCACTCAACGCGCAGGCCGAGGCCGTGGGCGCCGACACGTTGATCAACTGCGCAAGCCAAGAGTATTTTGGCGCAGTGGGCCTCAAGGCCCTGAAGCTTAACGTGATCACGCCCGTCTTTATGGAAGAGCGCGCAGGCACGCCCAAGATCATCAGCTTTTACGCCAAAAAGGCGCGCGGCGCGATGGCCCGTTTCGTGATCCAGAACCGCCTGACCACGCCGGAAGGCCTCAAGGTTTTCGACAGCGGCGGTTACGCGTTTGACGCCAAAGCCTCCGAGCCCGGCAAGTTAGTCTTCATCCGGCCCGAGGCCGCGCAAAAAAACGCGGCCTGAGCGCCTAGCCCGCTTCGGCCACAGGTGCCAAGGGCGGGCGCACATCCTGCGGGCAGGCGTTTTCAATCTGCTCATGGATGGCGGCCTTGCGCAGCGGTTTCGTCAGGTAATGATCAAGGCCCGCCGCGAGGATACCCTTATCGTCGCCCTCCATAGCATGGGCCGTCATGGCGACGACCGGCACATGGCGCCCCGTGCCCTCCTCGATCTTGCGGATGCTGCGCGTGGCCTCCTTGCCATCCATCTTTGGCATGGAAATATCCATGAAAACGATATCGGGATCGAAGCTTTCATACATTTCCACCGCTTCGATGCCGTTGGCCGCAAATTGCAGGTCGATATCCAGCGTCTTCACCATCTTTGAAAACACCAACTGATTGGTCTTGTTATCCTCCGCCGCCAAAACCCTGAGGGCGCGGGCGTGGGACACGACCTGAGGGGCGGGTTCGGGCGCGATCGCGGTCGGCGCGGGCGCAGAGCCGCCAAGATCCGCCAGCATATTGAAGAGATCACTGCGCGGCACAGGCTTTTGCAGCATGGCAGCCAAGAACCTGCGGGCCGGGTCCTGCTCAGCATAGCCGGTGTTCCCGCTCAACAGCACGATGGGCACGTCATGCCCCGCCTCGCGCAGCGCCTCGGCCAACTCAAGCCCATCCATCTCAGCCATGTTATGATCCGTCAGCACCAGATCGATCTCGGGCGTAATCTGCGCCAGCGCCTCGGCACCGCTGTGGCATTCCACCGTCTCGACCCCCATCAGGCTAAGCTGTTTGGCGAGGATCACACGGTTGGCGTCCTGCGCATCCACGACCATCGCACAGCTGACCCCTTTGGGCGGCGTGGGGACCTCCTGAGGCGCGCCATCGGCCAATGGCAGCGTAATCTTGAACCCAAAGGTAGAGCCTTGACCCTCCAAACTTTCGACCCAGATATTGCCACCCATCATGTGGATCAACTGCTGCGAGATGGCGAGGCCAAGCCCGGTGCCCTCAAACTGCCGGTTTTGCGCGTCCTCGACCTGATTGAACTCGCCAAACACGTGATCGACCTTGTCGGCCGGGATACCAATCCCCGTATCCTCGACAGTGATATGAATCTGCGCACTGCCGGGGGGGGTGAATCCTGCACACCCACCACGCGGATCAGAACGTGTCCTTCCAACGTGAATTTCACCACATTGCCCATGAGATTGGTCAAGACCTGCCGCAAGCGCCCCGGATCGCCCACGAACTGCGTCGGCAAAAAGAGGTCATAGTCGAGAAAAATCTCCAACCCCTGATCGCGTGCCTTGGGCTGCATCAGCATGATCAACTCGTGTATACACCGCTCCAGATCAAAGGGCTCGGGGTGCAGGACCAGCTTTTCCGCCTCGATCTTGGAATAATCCAGCACATCATTGATGATTACCAAAAGCGCCTCGCCCGAATTCTTGATCGTGTTGGCGTAGAGCAATTGTTCCTCGTTGAGCTCGGTATCCTTGAGCAGTTCAGCCATTCCCACGACCCCGTTCATCGGTGTGCGAATCTCATGGCTCATGTTGGCAAGGAAAGACGACTTCGCCCGGTTCGCGGATTCCGCCCGGCGCCGCGCCTCTTTCAACTGCTGTTCATAGCGCACCGTCTCGGTGATGTTCAGCGCAAGGCTCACCACATCCCCGCCATGACCACGCTGATCGACCAGCTTGATGTATTCCCCGCTCCACAAACGGATCACCTCGGGTTCAGGGTTCAAGCTTTGCCAGCGATCCAACATGGTCTCGCGCCATGCGGTGGGGTCCAGATCGCCGATATTTACGATCCCCTCATCGGTGCAAAGCTGCAGAATCTCTACATATGAAATTCCCGGCGCCACAAGCTCAAGCCCATCAAAGACCGAGATATAGGCCGGGTTGGCCGCAATCATACGGCTATCGGCGTCGAAAAAGGCGAACCCGTCCTGAATAGTCTCGATCGAATGCCAGAGCCGCCGTTCGGCGATCTCGACCTTTTCATTGGCCACATGCAGGTCCGATTTGACCCGCTTGTTCTCACTCTCGACCGTCTCAAACTTGGCGCGTGTCTCGACAATCTCATCCGACAGGGCGCGCGCATGTTTGCCGAGCTTGCGGTTGGCCGCCTGAAGCTCCACCTGCTTTTGTTCCAGCAGCCTCTCGGCCGCGAGCCGTGCGCGCCGTTCCTCTGCAAGTTTATTGGCAAGGCTCATGCCCATCCTCCGCCGCGCCGGACCCTCTGTTGGCACCGACGATGGGGGCACAAGGTGAACAAGTGTTTAAGAGCTGCCCCTGAATCATTGCCACCCGCGCGCCTGCATGCGAGCATCGAGGTAGGTTCATTCAGGAGGGCGCCATGCTCCGCCGTGCATTTTTTATCGCCTTTTCAATTTCTTTCGCCGCCCAGACCCTTGGCGAGGCCGCCGCGCAATCGGCCCTTCCCGACCGCCGCGCAGTGCTGACGAACAATATCGACTATTACGGCGCAGACCTCACACCGCTTTTCGACACCAGTTTCGACGCCTGCCGCACCGCGTGTTTGGCGAATCCCGACTGTAACGCCTTCACGTTCAATTCCCGTTCCAACGCCTGCTTTCCCAAAAGCAGCGTCAGCGAGGAGGTCCCCTATGACGGCGCGCAATCGGCCCGCATTCTGCCCACCGATGCGGGTGTTCTGGCCCAAGCAGATGCGCGCGAGACGGACCTGAGCTTTCTGGGCGAGACCACCTTGAGCAGCGCGCATGATCTGGCGCTGCGTATCGGCGGGCTGCACAATGCGGGCACATGGACCACAGAGCAGATGGTGAGCGCCAGCCGTGACCGCATGGGCGAGGGCGATCCGCTGAACGCGATGCGTTGGATGGGGGCGGCGGTGTCGCTCACCGATGCGGCGGATCAATGGGTGGAATATGCGCGCCTGCTGATGCTGCAGCCCGAGGACAACAATCGGTATAACACGCGCGCCGTATCGGCCGCCGCCAATGGCTATCTGCGCGCGCAAGGCACGGGCGGGCGGGTCTCATCGCTGATGATGCTGGCCGAGGCGCTGGAAGCGAACCGCCGGGGCCGCGATAGTGTGGCAGCCCTGCGTCTGGCCAATGCCCTCTCGCCGCGCGAGGATGTGGTGGCCGCACTGGAGGCCACAACGGCCAAATACGGCTTCCGCATCACCGAAAACAGCGCCGACAATGACGCTGAGAACCCGCGCATGTGTGCGCTTTTCTCCGAAGACCTGATTCAGGCGGGCACGGATTACGCACCTTTCGTACAGCTTCCCGACGCAGGCCTCGTGGTACAGGTGGAGGGGCGGCAGATTTGCATCGACGGGCTGAGCCACGGCGCGCGCTATAGCGTGACCTTCCGCGAGGGCCTGCCTGCAGCCAATGGCGAGGCGCTTCTTAAAGATGTCGAGATCACGCAATATATCCGCGACCGCGCCCCCTCCGTGGTGTTTCCGGGCCGCGCATATGTGCTGCCGCGCGCCGCCGACGCCGCCCTGCCAATCGAGACGGTGAATCTTGCCGAGGTTCAGCTGACCCTGCGCCGGGTGAGCGACCGGAACCTGCTGCGCGCCATTCAGGATGACTATTTCGGGCGGCCCCTCACGGATTATGAGCTGTCGGAATTCTCCGAGGAGGTCGCGACCGACATCTGGACCGGGGTGGGCGAGGTGCAAAACCAGCTTAACCAGACCATGACGACCCGCTTGCCGATGGGAGATGTGCTCAGCGATCAGCCGCCGGGCATCTATGCGCTGACCGCGCGGATCGAGGGCGTGCCGCTTTACGAGGATCCAGGGGCGACGCAATGGTTCGTGCTGACCGATCTGGGGCTGACCACGCTCAAGGGCACGGACGGGCTGCATGTGTTCGCCCGCGGTCTTGGGGATGCCAGCAGCATCGAGGGCGCGCAGATCACGCTTTTGTCGCGCGCGAATGAGGTTCTCGGCACGGCGATGACCGACGGAATGGGTCACGCGATGTTTGCCCCAGGCCTCACGCGCGGCACTGGGGGGGCGGCCCCTGCGATGGTGCTGGTGCGCAGCGGCGCGGGCGACGATATGGCCTTCCTGTCGCTCACCGATCCGGCGTTTGACCTGTCGGATCGCGGCGTGGAGGGCCGCCCGCCCGCGCCGCCCGTCGATGTGTTTCTGGCCACCGATCGCGGGGCCTACCGCGCGGGCGAGGTGATCCACGCCACTGCGCTCGCGCGCGACACGCTGGCCAAAGCTATCCCCGGCCTGCCGCTCACCGCGATCCTGATGCGCCCCGATGGTGTGGAATATTCCCGCCACCTCTCGGCCGAGGATAGCGCGGGCGGGCATGTCTTTGCCCTGCCCATCGCAGACACCGCGCCGCGCGGGACATGGGCGCTGGAAATTCGCGCCGATAACGACGCGCCCGCATTGGCAAGCACAAGACTGCTGGTCGAAGATTTCCTGCCAGAGCGGATTGATTTCGACCTCTCCCTGCCTGAGGGGATGCTGCGGCGCGAGACGCCCAGCGCAGTGCAGATCGACGCGCGCTATCTCTTTGGCGCGCCCGGTGCGGGGCTCAAGGCCGATGGCAGCGTGACCCTGACGCCGCAGCGGCGCCTGCCGGAGTTTCCGGGATTTGAGTTTGGCCGCCATGATGCTTCGGGCAATGCGCGCGTGAGCTATCTAGAGACCGTCACCACAGGGCCGGATGGGGCAGCCGCCCTGCCCCTCACCCTGCCCGACACCGGCGACAGCACCCTGCCACAAGAGGCGCGCGCGATCATCGCGGTGCGCGAAGGCTCGGGCCGCCCGGTGGAGCGGGATATCACCCGCCTCCTCGCGCCATCCGGGCCGCTTGTCGGTATCAAACCCTCCCAAGACGGTGTGATCCCGGAAGGCGGCACAGCCACGTTCGATGTGATCGCCCTTGGCGCAGACCTGGAGCAGATGGCGATGGACGTGGAATGGTCCCTGTCGCGCGTTACCACGAATTATCAATGGTATCAGCAATGGGGCAACTGGAACTGGGAGCCGATCATTCGGCGCGAACGTGTGGCGAATGGCACGCTGACCCTCAACGGCGCGCAAACCATCTCGACCCCCGTCGGCTGGGGCGAATACGAGCTGAGCGTGGAGCGCGCGGGCAGGGCCTATACCGCCGCCAGCACGACCTTTTACGCAGGCTGGTATGCGCCTGCGGATGCCAGCAGCACGCCCGACACATTGGAGCTGTCGCTCGACAAGCTCGCCTATGCGAGCGGCGAGACGGCCCAGCTGCGCCTCGTGCCGCGCTATGCAGGCACTGCGCTCATCACCGTCATGTCGAACCGGGTGATCGATATGCAGGCGGTGGAAGTGGGCGAGGGCGAGACGGTGATCCCCTTGGCCGTCACGGACGCATGGGGCGCGGGCGCGTATGTCACCGCGCAGGTCATCCGGCCCATGGATGTGGCCGCAGGACAGAACCCGGCGCGGAGCCTCGGCCTCGCCCATGCCATGATCGACCCCGGTGCCAAGGCGCTGAGCGTCGAGATCGCCGCGCCCGAGGTGTCCGACCCCCGCGGACCGCTGGAGGTTGTCGTGAAGGTCGACGGCCTGAACGGCGCGGAGGGCTTCGTCACGCTGGCCGCCGTCGATCTGGGCATCCTCAACCTCACCGGGTTCAAAACGCCCGACCCCGAGGCGTATTACTTCGGCCAGCGCCGCCTTGGCGTGGAAATCCGCGATATCTATGGCCGCCTCATCGACGGAATGAACGGTGCGGCGGGGCAGGTGCGCTCGGGCGGGGATGCGGGCAATGCGCTCAGCCGTCAATCGCCGCCCCCGACCGAGGATCTGGTCGCCTATCACACCGGCCCCCTGCCCGTGGGCGCGGATGGCACGGTGACCACCCGCTTCGACATCCCCGATTTCAACGGCACCGTGCGCCTCATGGCCATCGCGTGGAGCGCCGACGCCGTGGGCCATTCCGAGGATGATGTTCTGGTGCGCGATCCTGTTGTTCTGACAGCCTCCGTGCCGCGCTTTCTCGCCCCCGGCGACACGAGCCGTCTGCTACTGGAGGTGGTCCATGCCACGGGCCCCGCAGGCCGGATCGGGCTCGATATCTCCGCACCGGGGCTGACGCTGGAAGGCCCCGTGCCCTCAGGATTTGATCTGGGCGAAGGCGGCAAGCAGGTGCTGAGCCTTACCCTCGGCGCGCTAGAGCCGGGTGACTTTGATATCCGCATCGTGCTTAGCCCACCGGGTGGCAAGCCGCTGATCAAGACCCTCACCCTGCCCGTGCGCTCCAACGATCCCGCCGTGTCGCAGACCCGCAGGCTCAGTCTTGCGGCGGGCGATACGTTCACGCTGGACGGCGCGATGTTTACCGGGTTGCGCGCAGGATCGGCCAGTGCGGTTCTGTCCGCCGGGCCACT
>CALGEH010000163.1 GCA_937881735.1 uncultured Shimia sp. | reverse complement strand
CGCGCAGCCATTTGGCGAAGGGCGCGCGGCTTTTGGGGTCATCGAAGCTCACGAAACGGTGCGCGCGCATCTCCGCCTCGTTGGCGGGCGTGCCGTGGGCCGCGACATAGGGCTGTGAGGCGAAAAGCGCGACCTGCTGGGTGAAGAACGGTTGCACCACATTATCCGGCTGATCAGGGACCGAGCCTGCGCGGATCGCCACGTGCGCCTCACCGTATTCCAGCCGAAAAAGCCTGTCACCCGTCAGGTAGCGCACGATGATCTCGGGGTATGCGCGCTGAAACGCCGCCAGCACCGGGACCAGAAGATGGCTGAGCACGCCCAGTGATGTCACGACCAACTCGCCCGAGACCGCCTCGCCCTGCCCTTTGATGCGCCCGGCAAGCTGCGCGAACTGATCGTCGGTGGCCTGCGCCACGCGCAAGAGATCATCGCCTGCCTCCGTGGGCGTATAGCCCCGCGCATGGCGCTGAAAGAGCTTCACGCCCAGACGGTCTTCCAGCGCATCTATATGCCGGATCACCGTCGCATGATGCACGCCAAGAACCTCCGCCGCCCGCTGACCGTGCCGACGCGCGCCACGTTATATGCCGTGCGGATTTCATCCCAATTGTCCAAATCTGATCTCCTGGCGTGAGCTTTGCGCATCTACGCACGTTGGGCGCTCTTATTCCCAAGAATGTTCGATTTTGCAATACCCCCGTCCCCCACGCTTGGCTTGACTCGCCCGCGCGAAGGGCCTAAACGCGCGGCACATACCCCGGAAACACACGCTTTCCGGTCCCTTGGCCCCATGCCGGGATCGCCCCTCGTCAGCGCGTTGCGCCCACGGGGGCGAAATTGGTTTTGGGTCTTTTGAGAACCCGCTGCGTCCTGCCTATCTAGGGCAGAGCGCAAACCGAAAGGGGCCCGCGCCCGATGTTTGAAAATCTATCTGAGCGCCTCTCCGGTGTCTTTGACCGGCTGACCAAGCAGGGCGCGCTCTCCGAGGATGACGTCAAAACCGCCCTACGCGAGGTTCGCGTGGCCCTTCTGGAAGCGGACGTATCGCTCCCCGTGGCCCGTGATTTCGTCAAGCGGGTGCAGGACGCGGCCACCGGACAGGCGGTCACGAAATCCGTCACACCGGGCCAGCAGGTCATCAAGATCGTCAACGATGCACTGGTGGATGTGCTGCGTGGCGATGAAGACCCCGGCGCGCTCAAGATCGACAACCCGCCCGCACCGATCCTGATGGTCGGCCTGCAGGGCTCCGGCAAAACCACCACGACCGCGAAACTCGCCAAACGCCTGAAAGAGCGTGAGGGCAAACGCGTCCTCATGGCCTCGCTCGACGTGAACCGCCCCGCCGCAATGGAGCAGCTGGCCATCCTCGGTCAGCAGATCGGCGTCGACACGCTGCCCATCGTCAAGGGCGAAGACCCCGTCGCCATCGCCAAACGCGCCAAGATGCAAGCGGGGCTCGGTGGCTATGACGTCTACATGCTCGATACCGCGGGCCGCCTGCATATCGACGCAGAGCTGATCGCGCAGGCCGCCGCCGTGCGCGACGTGGCCAATCCGCGCGAGACACTTCTGGTGGTCGATGGTCTGACGGGCCAGGACGCCGTCAACGTGGCCACGGAATTCGACGACAAGATCGGCGTCACCGGCGTCGTGCTCACCCGCATGGACGGCGACGGACGCGGCGGTGCTGCCCTCTCAATGCGCGCCGTCACCGGCAAACCGATCCGCTTCGTGGGTCTGGGCGAGAAGATGGACGCCATCGAGACGTTCGAGCCCGAACGTATCGCAGGCCGCATCCTCGGCATGGGCGATATCGTCAGCCTCGTCGAAAAGGCGCAAGACACGATCGAGGCCGAACAGGCCGAGCGCATGATGCGCCGCTTCACCAAGGGTCAGTTCAACATGAACGACTTGAAGATGCAGCTGGAGCAGATGCAGAAAATGGGCGGCATGGAAGGTGTGATGGGCATGATGCCCGGCGCCGCCAAAATGTCCAAACAGATGGAAAGCGCGGGAATCGACCACAAGATCATCACCCGCCAGATCGCACTGATCCAGTCGATGACGAAAAAAGAACGCGCCAACCCCAAACTGCTCCAAGCCAGCCGCAAAAAACGCATCGCGCGCGGCTCAGGTCAGGACGTGGCGGAACTCAACAAACTTCTCAAGATGCATCGCCAGATGGGCGACATGATGAAGAAAATGGGCAAGATGGGCAAAGGCGGGATGCTCAAACAGGCCATGAAGGGCATGTTCGGCAAGGACGGCCCCTCTCCCGAGGATATGGCCGCCGGTATGGACACGAAAGCGCTCGAACAGGCTGCCAAACAGATGGGCAAAATGCCCGGTCTGGGCGGCATCGGTGGTATGGGTGGCGGCCTGCCCCCCGGTCTCTCCGGCTTTGGGAAAAAGAAATAACTCCCATGACTTTTTCTTGGCCCCAAATATCCAATCCCACGGCAGCACAGGTCCGGACGCCCGCTATCATGAGACGCGCCAGCCAAGGCCCGTTTAAAGCCGCGCGGCAGCGCATCCTTTGGGTCACGCCATGACGCTCCAGCTGACCTTCCCGACGCTGCACAGCCAGAACCTCACCCTGCGTGGACCGCAAGCGGCCGATTTCGAGCCGCTCTGCGCCTTCCTTCTGGATCATGAGCGTGCAGGCGGCTTTGGTGCCGAGGATGACCGCCCGCAGGCGTGGCGCTGGTTCGCGCTCAATATTGGCCACTGGGCGCTGCATGGGTATGGCTATTTCACAATCGTGGACCGCGCCACAAACCAACCCTGCGGCCTGACTGGCGTGTGGAACCCAGAAGGCTGGCCCGAGCCGGAATTGGGCTGGGGCATATGGGACGCCGCACATGAGGGCAAAGGCTATGCCGAAGAGGCCGCAATGGCCGCGCGCGCCTATGCGTATGGTACCCTCGGTTGGACCACCGCTGTGAGCTATATCGACGCCGAAAACGCGCCCTCGATAGCGTTGGCCAAGCGGCTGGGCTGCGCCTTGGACCCCGAGGCTTCCCTGCCCGAGCTGCCCGATTGGGAGGGCACGCTTGTGTATCGCCACCCGGCCCCGGAGGCGCTCTAGATGCCCATGCAAAATATCCCCATCATCGAAACACGTCGTCTTGTCCTGCGCGCGCCAGAAACCGAGGATTACCCGGATTTCAAAGCGACGTTCAGCTCCTACCGCTCACGCTTCATGGGCGGGCCGCTCAACAAATACGAGGCGTGGATGCTCTATGCCGCCGAAATCGGCCACTGGTCGATCCGGGGTTACGGCATGTGGATGATCCATGACCGCGAGACGGACCGCACGCTCGGCATGGCTGGCGGCTGGTCCCCCGCAGGCTGGCCCGAGCGCGAGATCGCTTGGATCATCTGGCCGGGTGAGGCAGGCAAGGGCTATGCGCTGGAGGCCACCCACGCCGCGCGGCTCCATCTTTACGAGCAGATGGGCTGGGACGGTGCGGTGAGTTACATCGACCCCAAAAACCTCAACAGCATCCGGCTGGCCGAACGGCTCGGCGCCGTAAAGGATCATGCCGCTCAAACCATCGACGGCAATGACGCGGTCTATCGCCACCCCGCACCAGACCGTCTGCGCTCGGGGCAGCTTTCCGATGGGATCGAGCTTGAAATCGCCCATTACAGCGATCCTGCCCTTCGCCCGAAGGGAATGCCCGTTGACTAAGCTTGCATCCCCATTCCCCGCCGCCTCGGAGACAGATATGGAGACATCCAATGTCCGATGACAGCACGCGCGCAGAGGGCCTTCTCAAAGGGCACCGCGACAGTATCGACCGGCTCGACGCCATTCTCGTCTACACTCTGGGCGAGCGGTTCAAGCACACCCAGGCGGTGGGCAAGCTGAAAGCCGAACACGACCTTCCCCCGTCCGATCCCGCCCGCGAAGAACAGCAGATCGCGCGGCTTGAAGACCTGGCCCGACGGGCCGACCTCGACCCGGAATTCGCCAAGAAGTTCCTCAACTTCATCATTGCTGAAGTCATTCAGCATCACAAAAGCCACCAATCGTAGGGCGGAAGTTCCCCCCTACACTCAGCCATTCAATAGGAGATACCTCACATGGCCATGAAAATTCGTCTTGCCCGCGGCGGCAGCAAAAAACGCCCCTTCTACCGGATCGTCGCCTCCGACAGCCGCATGCCACGCGATGGCCGCTTCATCGAAAAACTGGGCACATATAACCCTCTTCTGCCCAAAGACAGCGAAGAGCGCGTGAAAATGAACATGGAGCGCATCCAGTACTGGCTGGGTGAAGGCGCACAGCCGACCGACCGTGTGTCGCGTATGCTCGAAGCCGCTGGCGTGATTGCGAAGAAAGACCGCAACAACCCCAACAAAGGCACGCCCGGCAAGAAGGCGCAGGACCGCGTCGAGGAGAAAGCCGCAAAGGCAGCAGCCGCAGCCGAAGCAGCAGCAGCCCCTGCCCCGGCTGAGGAGGCCCCTGTCGAGGAGGCACCCGTAGAAGAGGCTCCGTCCGAAGAGGCGGCGGCAGAGAGCTAAGCAGGGCTTGGGGAAATGGCGCAATTCTCGCCAGATTTCCAAAACGACCTGCTTGATCTGATGCGGTGGCGGCGCGATGTGCGCCGCTTCCGCACGGACAGCGTGGACGAGGCATTGCTGGCGCAGTGCCTCGACACGTTCATGCTGTCGCCCTCCGTGGGGCTCAGCGAGCCGTGGCGCGTGATCCGTATCAAATCGAAGGAAGCGCGCGCAGCGGCTCTGGCCAATTACGAGGTCGCCAATGCCGAGGCGCTCACGGGCTATCACGGCGATAAATCAAAGACATACAGCAACCTGAAACTTTCAGGCATGCGCGAGGCCCCGGTACAACTCGCCGTCTTTTGTGACGAAGATACGGCCAAGGGCAGTGGTCTCGGGGCCGCCACCATGCCCGAGATGCGCCGCTATTCAGTGGTCGGTGCGATCACCCATTTCTGGCTCGCGGCGCGCGCGCAGGGGTTGGGCGTGGGCTGGGTGTCGATCCTCGATCCCGTGCGGCTGACCGCCGATCTCGACGTGCCTGCGGGCTGGGATCTGGTGGCGTATCTCTGCGTTGGCTGG
>CALGEH010000162.1 GCA_937881735.1 uncultured Shimia sp. | reverse complement strand
ATCCTCTGCCCCGCCGCGCGCGCAGGCGCAGGCAACATGCGACCTCCCCGTCGAAGGGCCGCGCGCAAGGACTTGCCCCGCACGCCCAGCCTTGCGCGCATTGCATCGCGCAAACTGCCTGTCATCTCTGCATAATCCGCCGGGCTCATCGCATCCTCACCCCCTATTGCGCAGATAGGTTAGCGCCCCGGATTTCTGCCCGCAATGGGGCTGGCCCAGCGCCCGCACCCACGCTACACCACCGCCCATGTTACATATGATCACCCACGGCATGCCGACCGCCCTGCCCCCGCTGCTCATCGCGCATGGCCTTTACGGGTCTGCGCGCAATTGGGGCGTAATCGCCAAACGGCTGAGCGATGCGCGGCAGGTCATCGCCGTGGATATGCGCAACCACGGCCAAAGCCCTTGGCAGGATGGCCAGAGCTACCCCGAGATGGCCGAAGATCTGGCCGAAGTGCTGGAGAATATCGGCCCCGCGCATCTCTTGGGCCATTCGATGGGCGGCAAGGCGGCGATGGTGCTGGCCTCAACGCGTCCCAGTTTGCTCAAAAGCGTGATCGTCGCCGATATCGCGCCCGTGGCCTACGCGCGCACGCAGATTGGCTATATCGAAGCGCTGCAAGCCGCAGACCTTGGCGGGATCGAAAAACGCTCAGAGATGGCCGCGCGGCTGGAGCCGGTGATAGACGACCCAGCGCTCATCCCCTTCTTCCTGCAATCGCTGGATGTGGCCGAGGGGCGGTGGCGGCTGAACCTTGATGCGCTGGCCAATGGCATGCCCGATATCATGGGCTTCCCGACGTTGGAGAGCGCCTATGACGGGCCCACGCTCTTTCTGACCGGAGCCACATCGGACTACGTCCTGCCAGAGTATCGCACTAAGATCAAACGTCTCTTCCCTACCGCGCGTTTCGCCAAAATCCCCGGCGCGGGTCATTGGCTCCACGCCGAAAAACCGCGCGAGTTTGAGGCGGCGGTGCGCGCATGGTTGGAGCGCGCCTAGCGCTTGCGCATCAGCTCCACCAAGGTGCAGCGCGGGTCATCTGCGCGGAGTTCCTGCCGCGCGGTCTCGACCCACTCAGCGGCCTCAAAGCTGGGGAAAAACGTGTCAGGCGCGTCCACGACCAAGTCCACCTCAGTAATCAAAAGCCGATCCGCGATCCTGATCATTTCCGCGTAAATACCGGCGCCGCCAATCCCATAGAGCCGCGCATGGCCTTTGGAGCCCGCGAATTCCAGCGCGGCGGCGACCGTGGCAAAGCAGTCTGCACCTTCGATACCCCGCGATGTGACCACCAGATTAAGACGGCTCTTCAAGGGCTTATAGGGCAGGCTGTCCCACGTATTGCGCCCCATGATAATTGCGCCACCCGTCGTCTCGCGCTGGAAAAACGCCAGATCCTCAGGGGCAACCCACGGAATGTCGCCGTCCTTGCCAATCGCGCCATTGCGGTCGCGCGCCACCACAAGCGACAGCATCAGACAGCCACCGGCGCTTTGATAGCCGGGTCCGGATCATATCCAATCACGTCGAAATCCTCGTATTTGAAGTCAAAGAGAGAGCCGACCGTGCGGGTGATCCGCAGCTCCGGCAACGCCTTTGGTGTGCGCGACAAAAGCAGGTCCACCTGCTCCAGATGGTTGGAATAGATATGCGCATCGCCCAGTGTATGAATGAAATCACCAGGCTCGTAGCCGGTCACATGCGCCAGCATATGCAAAAGAAGCGCATAAGACGCGATGTTGAACGGCACGCCCAGAAACATGTCTGCCGAGCGTTGGTAAAGCTGCAAATGCAGTTTGCCGCCGATCACGCGCACCTGCCACATCGTGTGGCACGGCGGCAGAGCCATCGCGGGCACATCCGCCGGGTTCCATGCCGAGACGACCATCCGGCGGCTATCGGGACTTTTGCGGATCAACTCGATCAGCCCTTCGATCTGGTCCACGGCCGCGGCGCGGAACGCAGGCGCTCCATCCACTTCGCCCGCCGCGGCCCCGATGGCCGGAAAGGCGCGCCATTGCGCGCCATAAACCGGGCCGAGATCACCGTTCTCATCTGCCCATTCGTCCCAGATCGACACACCGTTCTCCTTGAGATAGCGGATGTTGGTATCGCCCGAGAGAAACCACAAAAGCTCGTGGATGATGGATTTGAGATGCAACTTCTTTGTCGTGACCAAGGGAAACCCATCCGCCATGGGATAGCGGCTTTGCAGCCCGAAATGCGAAATCGTGCCAGTGCCCGTCCGGTCCGATGACCGCGCACCATGTTCCAGCACCGTCTTCAACGCCTCATGATATTGCCGCACGGCCCAGCCCCCTCTTGCTGCATCCAGAGTTACCCGCGCCGCACGCGCATCACAAGATCGTTCCGGCCCAAAGGCTGGACGCGGCGGCAAATGCCTCTAGGATAAGGGGCAAAAAGGAGAACCAGCATGAGCATCAGATACCTACACACCATGGTCCGCGTGAAGGACCTTGACGCATCAATCGCCTTCTTCGCGCTGCTCGGCCTGAAGGAAACGCGCCGCTGGGACAATGAAGGGGGACGCTTCACGTTGGTTTTTATGGCACCTGAGGGGCAAGAAGAATGTCCCGTCGAGTTGACCTATAATTGGGATGGCGATGACGGTTTGCCCTCGGACGGCCGTCATTTTGGACACCTGGCCTACCGCACGGAAAATATTTACGCGCTTTGCCAACACCTTATGGACAATGGCGTCACGATCAACCGCCCGCCGCGCGATGGGCATATGGCCTTCGTGCGCAGCCCTGACAATATCTCGATCGAGCTTTTGCAGGAGGGCGAGGCGCTCGCCCCTGCCGAGCCTTGGGCCAGCATGCAGAACACGGGCCATTGGTAAGGCTCGCCGCCTTTTGCGCGGCACTCTGGGCCGGGGCTGCCGAGGCATCGTGCCGGTTGGCGCTCGTGCTGGCGCTGGATGTATCCTCATCCGTTGATGCAGTTGAGTATGATCAGCAGCGGCTTGGACTGGCGCTCGCGTTAAACGCTGCGGACGTGCGGCACGCAATCTTGCGCGGCGGCACAGGGGATGTGGCGATTGCGGTCTATGAATGGAGCGGGATGCGCCAGCAAACACTGCATCTCGACTGGACTGCGCTGCGCACCGAGCGGGACATAGATGCCGTCGTCGCGGCCCTTGGTGGAATGGAGCGGGGGTATGATGATTTCCCCACGGCGCTGGGGTATGGCCTGTCCTACGGTGCGACATTGATGGCCCGCGCGCCACACTGCGCGCGGCACGTGATCAACATCTCAGGCGACGGAGAGAACAATCACGGCTTCGGACCCGAGCTCGTGCGTAAGCACTTTCCCCTCGAAGGCGTTACAGTCAACGGCCTGGTGATCAGCGGGGATGTGCCCGGCATCGCCGCCTATTACCGTGAGCATGTGATCAGCGGGCCTGGCGCATTTGTCGAGATTGCCGACGGGTTTGATGGGTTCGAGACGGCCATGGCCCGCAAACTCTTTCGCGAGATCAACGATATCATGCTGGGCGGGGCGACGCCGTCCACAAGGCCGCGCGGATGAGAGCGGCGCTCGCGTTTCTCGCAGCCCTCGCCACGGGGCCGGCTACTGCCGAATGCCGCCTCGCTCTCGTGCTCGGGCTTGACGTGTCGGGCTCCGTGGATCCCCGCGAATACCGGCTGCAACTCGACGGGGTGGCGGGAGCGTTGGAAACACCCGGCGTTCAAAAGGCACTGTTTTCCATGCCCGGCGCGCATGTGGATATCGCCATTTACCAATGGGGCGCACCATGGCAGCAGCGCCTCCTACTGGATTGGACCACATTGCGCAGCGCCGCCGATACGGCCCTCGTGGCAGCCCAAATGCGCGCCGCAAGCCACAACTTTTCCGACCCGTCCACGGCCATCGGATCGGCCATCGAGTTTGGCGTGGCGCTTTTGTCGGACCGCCCCGACTGTTGGGCACATACGATAGATATCTCCGGCGACGGGCCATCCAATTCCGGCCCCCCTCCGGGCAGTCTGACCCTACCCGCACCGCCCTATATCACGGTCAACGGCCTTGTCGTGAACCCCTTGGCGCGCGACAATATCGGCAAGGATCTCAGCCGCGCCAAGACCTTGCGCAACCATTATGAGACCCAAGTGATCCGTGGGCCCGGCGCCTTTGTCGAAGTGGCCGATAGCTTTCAGGATTTTGAGCGCGCAATGACAAGAAAGCTGATCCATGAGGTTCAGCCTGCTGTTGTTGGGGTGGTGCAAGAACCATAGGTGAGCCTCAGA
>CALGEH010000161.1 GCA_937881735.1 uncultured Shimia sp. | reverse complement strand
GCGTAGGCGTTTCTATAGCGATGCGCGGCGCATCGGGCGCTGTTGGCGCAGCCTCGGGCGCAGGCGCTTCGGGGTCTGCCGCGGTGGGCGCGATGGCCGTGGAGGGCAAGGTCTCGGTGACGGGCGCCGTTTCGGTGATCGCAGCCGGGTCTGGCTCAGGCGGCGGGAACAGGACAAACCAGATGAGGATCACGAAGAAACTCAGTGCGGTGGCAAGGATTAGGTTCTTGTTCTGATCGTCCATCGCGGGCGGCCACTCATCTGTTTGGCGCGTTCAATTAAATCGGCCCGGGCGGCTGAAGCGCGCGAAAAGCCTCCGGGGCGGGCCATCCACGCAGGCTAAAGGCCCCGCGCCAAGCGGCACTGTCTTGGCCTGCTTTCAACAGAGTGCCGCCGCAAAGGTCAAGTGCATTTCCCGATATTGCGGCGGGGTGGCGCATGGTGGAGGCGCTCTAGCCCGTTTGGCGACCGATTTTGGGCGGGAGCTGAATTTTCGCTGTATACTCCTCTGCCCAAGTCAGTGTGTCTTGCAGAGGCATGGGGCGCCCGATGCCAAAGCCCTGTACGTGGCCACAAACAAGCTGGCCCAGCATCGCGTGCTCGCCTGCGGTTTCTACCCCCTCGGCGAGGGTTTCCAGGCCTAGTTGCTCGGCCATAGTTATAATGGCGGAAACCATGCGCTGTTGTTCGGGGTCGCGATCCACCTTCATCACGAAGGAACGGTCGATTTTAAGGCGTTGCACGTCAAAGCGGCGCAAAGATGAAATGGAGGCATGTCCGGTGCCGAAATCATCAAGATCGATCTGGCACCCGAGCTTCGAGAGCGCCGCGATGTTGCGCACCACCGTGTCGTCTGGCGAGGACGCCACGACCGTCTCAAGGATTTCGATGGTCAGGCGTGACGGGGCCAGCTCAAAGCGATCGAGCTCCCATTCGATCTTTTCGATCAGGCGCGGGTTGCGCAACTCTTCCGGAGCGAAATTCACGCCGATCTGGGGCACGTCCAACCCGGCCATATCCCATGATTTCAAGGCACCAAGCGCATGATAAAGGATCACCTCACCCAAGCGCTCCATCTGGCTGGCTTGCTCAAGCGCGGGTAAGAAATCAATCGGAGAGATGAGGCCACGTTCAGGGTGATGCCAGCGGGCGAGCGCCTCAAACCCGCTGATCCGCCCTGTATCGGTGGAGACCTGCGGCTGAAACCATGGCTGGATCTGACCTGATTCGAGGCCTTCAACGGCTTCATCCGCAAGCCCAGTGTCGCCGAGGATCGTGGGCACGTGCATCTCTTGGCTATAGACGCGAATAGCGGAAGGGCCGTGGCGGCGGGCCTCTGAAAGCGCCACACTGGCTGCATCCATCAGGCCTTCCCCGCTTTTCTTGGCCACGTTGCTGTCAAGGGTCACCCCCACCGAGGCGCTGACATAGACGGTCGCGCCATCCATGACCAAAGGCTCCTCAACGGCGGTTTGCAGCCGAGAGGCAATATGCAGCGTATTGCCCAGATTGAGCCTGCGCACGGGGGCAAGGCTCACGCCCAGCAGATTATCGGCAAGCCGGCTGATCCGGTCACGCCCACGGATACTGCCGCAAAGGCGTTCCAGCACGCTCGTCATCAAATGCTCGGTCCCGGCGCGGCCAAACCGGGTCAGAAGCCCGTCATAATCATCAATCTCGATCAGAATACAGCCCGTCCGGTGCGAAGAGCGATTCGCGGCAATTGCAGCGGTGTCCAGCGCCTCCTCAAAGCTGTCGCGCCCGATCAGGGTGACCTCGTCACGGCGGCTTGCATCTCGTTCTGGGGCCAACACCCCGGCAAATGCGAGACACACCGGAAATCCTAAGGCGACCATGATCAACATCTGCTCGCCCCCAAGCCAGTATCCCCCAAGCACGAGGGCGGGCAGGAAGGCCAGCATCGCTGGACCGGTCAACGCTGCACTGAGCCGCGCGCGCAGGGTTGTTAGAGGCATGGTGTGGCGCAATGGCATGATCCGCGATTCCCTTTGGTGCTGATCAACCTAAGGGCGCGACCTCAACAGTCCTTTAACGGCGCCGGATGTGCAGGCGCAAATCCATTCAAATTTACTCAGATGCTACGGGATTCCGCGCCAGTGCTGCGAAATCAAAGAGCTTTGGATCAAGAAGATGCGACGGACGGGCATTCATCAAAGCGCGGAACATGACTTGGCGGCGACCTGGGCTGTTGGCCTCCCACCCATCGAGGATCGCTTTGACCTGTTGGCGTTGCAGCCCGTCCTGGCTGCCGCAAAGATCGCAGGGGATGATGGGATACTCCATGGCTTGCGCGAATTTCTCGCAATCGGTCTCGGCCACATGAGCGAGGGGACGGTAGAGAAAGAGATCGCCCTCTTCGTTCAAAAGCTTGGGCGGCATCGTCGCCAACCGTCCGCCATGAAACAGGTTCATGAAGAATGTCTCAAGGATATCATCGCGGTGATGGCCCAAAACAACAGCTGAGCAGCCCTCCTCGCGCGCCACGCGGTAAAGGTTGCCACGCCGCAGCCGCGAGCAGAGCGCGCAAAAAGTGCGGCCCGCCGGGATTTTGTCCATGACGATAGAATAGGTGTCTTGGTATTCGATCCGGTGGGGGACCTGCATCCGCTCCAAGAACGCAGGAAGCACGGTGGCGGGGAAGCCCGGCTGCCCCTGATCGAGGTTGCAGGCCAGAAGATCGACCGGCAAAAGCCCGCGCCATTGCAATTCATGCAGCACGGCCAGAAGGGTATAGCTGTCCTTGCCTCCCGACAGGCACACCAGCCACTTGGCGCGGGGCGCATCGGGCGCACGGTCCACCATGGCGTATTGGTCAATCGCCTCACGGGCGAGGCGCACGATGCGTTTGCGCAGCTTGCGGAACTCGGTCGTACGGGGCGCTCCGTGAAAGAGCGGATGGATATCGTCAGGTTGGTCCAGCATAGGCTCTCGTTTATTTCAGATGACAGGGTGCGGCAATAGAAACAGGCACCGCGGCAGAGCCGCGTCTTAGTCGGGCACGTTGTCGATGCCGCTGGCACCCCATGGATGGCAGCGGGCGATGCGCCGCGCTGTCAACCAGCCGCCTTTGAATGCACCGTGCTTGCGCAGCGCCTCCATCGCATAGCTGCTGCATGTGGGCTGAAACCGGCAATTCGCACCGACCCATGGGCTGAAGATCAGCCGATACGCGCGCACGGGCAAGGCGAGGATATGCGCCAGAGGGCTCATTTCGCGTGGCTGCCGGCACTGTCGTGCAGCTTGCGCAGGGCATAGCGTAAATCGCCCTTCAGCGCCTCGAACGGGCGGGCGGCGGTGGCCTCATGCCGACCGATCAGCACATAATCCCAGCCGGGGCGGCCCTCACTGGGCAGGATGGCGCGGGCGGCCTCGCGCAACCGCCGCTTGGCGCGGTTGCGGGCCACCGCATTGCCGACCTTCTTGGAACAGGTGAACCCTACGCGGATCTCGCCTGGTGCCTCGCCTTCGGGACGCCTCAGCGCCTGCACCAACATTCCGGTGGTCCCGCGCCGTGCCGCGCGGGCGGCGCGCAGGAACTCGGCGCGTTTGGTGAGGACGTGCAAACGCAAAAAATCCGCCGGGGGCAAAGTCCCCGCATCCAAATCGGGGGCCTCCGGCGGTCTCATGTCTTACATGCCTCGACTTGTGCGCTTTATGCGCTCAGCGACTTGCGGCCCTTCGCGCGTCGCGCGTTCAGGATTTTACGGCCCGCTTTGGTCGCCATGCGCGAGCGAAAGCCGTGGCGCCGTTTGCGCACGAGGTTCGAGGGTTGAAAGGTGCGTTTCATCGCTCCGTCTCCGAATTTGTCTGCGGGCGTGGCGCATAGGATTCGCGCTCGGGTGCCCGGTTATGTCTCTGAAGCCCGGTCTATAGAGAGGGCTAGGACCCAAGTCAAACACCGCCGCGCGGTTTTTTGCAACAAATCTACTGCGCGCGGGGCACCGGGATGTTACAAAAGCGTAGTCTTTCCGCAAAGGCCGGGGGCAAACCATCACCAGCGATCAAGCGCCCGTGATCCGTCTATCATTTGCCCCGCGCACCCGTCATCTAAGGATCAGAAAAATTACTGACAAAGGCGGAAAAGACATGGACCAGACACAAGAGCAACCCAAAGGCTCGGCCCTGCGCCATGCGCCCTTGGCGGTGATCGTGATCATTGCGGCCATCGGGGCGTTTACCCTGAAAGATTACCTCAGCTTCGAGACATTGCGCGACAACCGCGAGGCGCTATTGGCGTTTCGGGATGCGAATTTCTTAGGGATCATGGCAATTTTCATTGCCATCTATTTTGCCATTGTGGCGTTTTCGCTGCCGGGGGCTGCCGTGGCATCGGTCACGGGCGGGTTTCTCTTTGGTCTGGGCCTTGGCACGATGTTCAACGTTCTGGCAGCGAGCCTTGGGGCATTTGCCATCTTCTTTGCGGTGCGGGCGGGTCTGGGAAAGTCCCTCGCGGCCAAGATGCAGGCGGGCGAGGGCACGCTGAAGAAAATCAAGGAAGGGTTGCACGCCAATGAGATCAGCTATCTTTTCCTCTTGCGCCTCGTGCCTGCTGTGCCGTTTTTTGTGGCCAATCTTCTGCCCGCTCTGGTGGGGGTGAAGTTCCGTAATTTCGCGCTGACCACGGTGATGGGAATCATTCCCGGTGCATTGGTGTTCACATGGATCGGTGTCGGCCTTGGTGAAGTGTTTGATCGCGGCGAGAGTCCTGATCTGAGCCTTCTGTGGGAGCCGCAGATCATCGGTCCTATCCTGGGTCTTAGCGTTCTGGCCGCCATGCCGATTGTGATCAAGGCCCTGCGCGGCAAGAAGGAGCTTTGAGCGATGGCACGTATCAAGACGGATCTTCTGGTGATCGGTGCAGGCTCGGGCGGGTTGTCCGTGGCGGCCGGTGCCAGCCAGATGGGCGCGAAAGTCGTTCTTTTGGAAGGTCACAAGATGGGTGGCGATTGCCTGAACTATGGCTGCGTGCCGTCGAAGGCGCTGATCGCGTCGGGTAAGGCGGCCTATGGTCAGGCCCATAGCGCCCCCTACGGCGTGGCCAATGTCGACCCAAGGGTGGATTACGCCGCCGCCAAGGACCATGTGGCCGATGTCATCGCCACCATAGCACCTGTGGACAGCCAAGAGCGGTTCGAGGGCTTTGGCGTCCATGTGATTCGCGAATTCGGGCATTTCATCTCACCCACCGAGGTGCAGGCCGGGGATGATGTGATCGTGGCGCGGCGGGTGGTGATCGCCACTGGCTCTTCGCCGCTGGTGCCGCTCATTCCGGGGCTGGACAAGGTGCCCTATGAGACCAACGAGACGCTGTTTGAGTTGCGCGATGCGCCCAAACATCTGCTGATCATCGGCGGTGGACCCATCGGGATGGAAATGGCGCAGGCGCATCGGCGGCTGGGTAGCGAGGTGACCGTGATCGAAGGTGCCAAGGCCATGGGCAATGATGATCCGGAAATGGCTGCGATCATCCTCGACAAGCTGCGCGAAGAAGGTGTCGAGATCGCAGAGGACGCCATGGCTGCCGAGATCCGCGGCAAAAAGGGTGCGATTGAGGTTGAGGTCAAGGATGGCCGCGTCTTCAAGGGCTCGCATCTTTTGATGGCTGTGGGGCGCAAGACGAATACCGAACGCCTTAATCTGGACGCTGCCGGCATCCGCACCAAAGGGCGCGGGATCAAGGTGGACGCCAGCCTTAAGACCACAAACCGCCGCGTCTATGCGATTGGCGATGTGGCGGGGGGGATGCAGTTCACCCATGTGGCGGGCTATCACGCGGGGCTGATCATCCGCTCCGCCGTGCTGGGCCTGCCCGCGAAGGAGCGCACCGACCACATCCCGTGGGCCACTTATACTGACCCGGAGCTGGCGCAGATCGGCCTCACCGAGGCACAGGCGCGCAAGAAACATGGGCCCGCCTTGGAGGTCGTGCGGTTCGAATACGCCCATAACGACCGCGCCATCGCCGAGCGCAAGACGACGGGTCTGATCAAGGTGATGGTCGTGAAAGGCCGCCCCGTGGGCGCGTCCATTGCAGGCACACAGGCGGGGGAGCTTATCAACCTCTGGGCGCTGGTGCTGGCCAACAAGATGAAGATGAGCCAGGTCGCCGCCATGGTCGCACCATACCCCACCATTGGCGAGGTGAACAAACGCGCCGCCGGGGCCTATTTCTCGCCAAGGCTCTTTGATAGCTCTAAGGTTAAGTGGGTGGTGGGCATGGTCCAGCGCTGGCTTCCCTGAATTTGCAACGGCGATCCGCATAATGAATTCCCTCTCCGGCCGCTTCCTGATCCTCACGGCCATCTTCGTGATGCTGGCCGAGATCATGATTTTCTTGCCGTCGGTCGCACGGTTCCGGGAGGATTTCCTGCTGACCCGGTTGGAGCGGGCGCAGATCGCGTCGCTGGCCCTTCTGGCCTCGGAAGACATCAGCACCGAGCTGGAGGAAGAGCTTCTGAGTAATGCCGGCGTCTTCAACGTGGTCATGCGGCGCGATGAGGCACGCCAATTGATGCTGGCCTCGCCCATGCCCTCGCCGATTGTGCAGACCTTCGATCTGCGCGATGCGACAGCGCTTGGCCTGATACGCGACGCGATGGCGAGGCTGGTGAACCCTGAGCCAGAGGTGATCCGGGTGATCGGCGCGCCGTCCAGGATGGCGGGCCTGCTCATCGAGGTTACGATGGAGACGCGCACCCTGCGCGACGCCATGTTGGATTACGGCCTGCGCATCTTGATCTTATCGGCGGTGATTTCGATCATCACGGCGGTTCTGTTGTTCCTCGCGGTGCGCATCTTCCTTGTGCGACCCATCAAGCGGGTCGTGGAATATATGAAGAGTTACGCGCTCGCCCCCGAGGATGCGCGCGGCGTGATCATGCCCAGCTCCTCCATCACCGAGCTGCGCGAGGCCGAGGAAACCCTGCGCCTGATGCAGACCCAACTCACGCAGGCCCTGCGCCAGAAAGAGCGTCTTGCCCAGCTTGGTGGGGCCGTCGCCAAGGTGAGCCACGATCTGCGCAATATCCTGACCTCGGCGCAGCTTTTCACGGACCGCATCGAGATGTCCGAGGACCCCGCGGTCAAACGGATGGCGCCCAAGCTCGTCAATTCGATCACCCGCGCGGTTTATCTGTGCGAAAGCACGCTGGCATATGGCAAGGCGGAAGAACCCGCACCCAGCCTTGGAGAGGTCTGTCTTGAGGACATTATCGAAGATGTGTTCGACAGCGAGCGTCTGTCAGTGGATGGCGCAGATGTCAGCTTTTCGTCTGACGTGCCCACGGGCTTTACCCTCAGTGCGGATCACGAGCAACTCTACCGCGTGATCGCCAATCTGGTGCGCAACGCACGCCAAGCGATCGTGAACACCGGCAAACCCGGAGAGATCAGCATACAGGCCGCGCAGACCGACGCCGATTGGATCATCACCATCATGGACACGGGGCCGGGCCTGCCCAAACGCGCGCAGGACCACCTTTTTCAGCCATTTCAGGGCGGGGCCACAAAAGGCGGCTCGGGTCTCGGCCTCACAATTTCCCAAGAGTTGATCCGTGGCCATGGTGGTCATTTGACGCTTGCCGCAACGGGCCCCGAGGGCACGCGCTTCGAACTGGCCCTGCCCAAGGGCGCGCGCGCATGAAATTCTGCCCCGCCCCCTTGCCAACCGCTGCCGCTTTGTCTAATTGCTGGCCCCTGTGGACCGATAGCTCAGCTGGATAGAGTACCTGACTACGAATCAGGGGGTCGGG
>CALGEH010000160.1 GCA_937881735.1 uncultured Shimia sp. | reverse complement strand
CCGAGCTTGCAACATCGCTTGTCGCGGCGCGCAAAGGGCAGGGTGATATCGCACTGGGCAATATTCTGGGCAGCGGGATTTTCAATATCCTTGGGATTCTGGGGATCACGGCCCTCGTTCTGCCACTCAAGGTGCCGGCGCAGATCGCGGGGTTTGATATCTGGGTGATGCTGGGAGCCACGGCGCTTTTGGGGCTTTTCACGCTGCTAGGGCGTCTGGGGCGTGTGGCCGGTATGGTGTTTTTGGCGCTCTACGCGCTCTACATCGCGCTGCTGGTGATTTGACGCCTCATTGTGCGGGGCGCAAGACCGTCACCCCCACAGAGGCCGCGCGCGCAAGCTCGGGATCGAGCGACATGGGGATATACTCGCCGCGCCGCCACAGTTGCGCCATATCGTCGTAATGCCGGCTAAGAAAATGCCCCGATTGCCCGGTGGAGGTGACAAAAACGCTGCTGCCCGGATCGGCGAAATCATAGACCCCGCGATAGGCTGCTCCATGCACGTTGTGATAGGGTTCGGGGCCTGTTCCAAGGGTGCGGCCGCGCATGAGGGTATTATCGCCGCCCGAAGTGCTTTGGCGGATATTCACGAAATACCGCAGCACCGGGACAGATCCGAGCACGGGGTGATCATGTGTCGCCTGATGCGCATCGCCCCAGCGCAGGGATTCCAGAGCCGTGCCGTAGCGGTCCGTGATCCACACCAACGCATCATCCAACGCCAGCCGCGATATATCCGTGCAGGTCTCAACGGGGCTTGATTGGCGCACGTCGCACCACGCAGACGCCCCGTCTACATCGCGGTAGACCCGCTCGATGAAGATCGGGTCATGATGGGTGAACTCGGGCGCAAGGGGGCCAAGCTCATCCTGCGCCAGACGCTGGCCCAGCGCGCGCAACCATGCGGCATAGATCAGCGGCTCGGGGCGGTGCTCGTTCATCTCCCCGTTCCATCCCGCCAAAAGCTCCAGCGCCTCTTGGCGCAGGCGCAGGGGCGTGCCCTCGGGTGCGCTCTCGCCGGTGAACCACAGATCCGCGCCAATCAGCGGCAGGAGCGACCGGGCGGTGAAGCTCACCGTATCAAGCTGTGCCTCGATAAAGCTGTCGCGGGTATGGACTTCGCGCGATTGCATCAGGCGTTGCCACCGGTTGATCCGCTGCGTGTCGCCCCAGACATAGCTCACATGGAGCGGGAAGGGCCGGTCCACCGTCTTGTTATTGGTATTGCCCAAGATTCCGCCCTCGGGGGCGATAAACTCGGGATTGGCCGAATAGGGATAGCGCCCCTGCCAGCGGTTCTCGGAGATCCAGCCCCGGCTGGGCATCCGCCCCTGGCTTTCATGCGCGGCGGTGCGCCGGGGCATGGCCCCCACGAGCTTCATCGCGATCGTGTTGCCATCCACCACCGTCAGGTTCTGCGCAGGGGCCACGAAGCGCTCGCCCGCTGCCAGAGCCTGATCCACCGAGGTGGCGCGCATCAGGGCGATGGCTGCACTCAGCGTGGTGTCGCGCGGGCTGAGCGCTGTCCATGCGAGCGAGGCCACATGGCCCGTCGGGGTGACGGCGGCCAGATCATATTGCGTGCCGGGCAGCACGGGGCCATTCTCGGTCCAGCGCAGGGTCATGGTGACGGGGTTCTCGCCATCGATCTCGATGATGGAGCGGCGGGTCGTAAACGGTTTGTAGCCGTTCTGCGTGCGGTATTCTTCGGGATTGTCGGGGTTCAACTGCTCGATAAACACGTCCTGATCATCGAGATTGGCCGAGGTAATCCCCCAGCCCAGACTATCGCTGCGCCCGGCCAGAATGGCAGGCACACCGGGGATCGTGGCACCTATGACACCGCCCGTGGCAAGCTCCAGCCGCGCGAGATACCAGATCGCGGGCGCGGTGAAGCCGAGATGCGGATCATTGGCCAGAAGCGTGCCACCCGCGGCCGAGCGTGACGGGGCGGCGGCCCATACATTGGACGCGCCCGACAGGGCGGGGGGCTGTGCGGGCATCAGGGGTGCGCGCATCATCTGGGCCGTTTGGGTGAAACGGGGCAGGGCACCCGGCGCAAAGAAGCTGGCATATTCGGGCAGGGCAGCAACGCCAGTGCCGGGCGCATCGGGCAGGATATCACGCAGGCGCGCGTCATCCTCCAGCATCAGGGCCGTGCGCGCGCGCAGTACCTCATGGGGTAGATGCGCCGACAATTGCACGGCCATCAACTTGATGATCGCGATGGAATCCGCAGGCCCCCAAGGCGAGATCGGTGCGTTGAAGAGAAACATCTCCGGCGCGCCACGGCCCAAGGCCTCTTCGTTGATCTGTGTTAGCCGCGCGTTGACCCCGGCGGCATAGGCCTCAAGCGCCGCTTTGGTAGCCGCGTCCTGCGCCTCGACCGAGGAGCGGGCGGCTGTGTAGATGTCAAAGCGCCGCATCAGCCGGTCGATGGGCAGGGTCCGAGGTCCGAACACTTCTGAGAGCCGCCCCTGCGCGGTGCGCCGCAGCACGGTCATCTGCCACAGGCGATCCTGTGCATGGGCAAAGCCGAGGCCGAAGAACACATCCTGCTCGGCTTGCCCGAAGATATGCGGCACATTGGCATTGTCGCGCACGATCTCCACGGGGGCCGTCAAGCCGTGCACCTCAACCGTGGCGTCATAGTCTGGAAGGGAGCGCGACAGCAGGAAGTAAAGCCCAAGCACGGCCAGCAGCCCAAGTGCGATCAACGCCCCTGCGATCCGCATCAACCATGTGTAGATCTGCGCCATCGAGCCTCCGCGCCGTGCCGCGTTTTGCGGCTCTAGCAAGTTTGTCAGGGGATAGTCAGAAATGATGGGGGAGACAATGGCAAGCAATTGTAGCAGGGGCGATCATGGCGTGCAGGGCGGTTGAACCAGTCTCATATGACGCACGCCACGGCATCCGAGCGCTATGACCGGACCAATTGCCCAGTTCGCCCGCGCATCTTGGCGCATAATCACGCGCAGGGCCGGATTTCGCTCGGAAGAAATGCCCGGAAGCAACTCCCGGCGGTTCCTGTCGCGCCTCACGGGGGTTGCCTGCCTTTTTCTGGTGGCCGAGGCGCTCTTGCCGATCTGGAATTTCAACCTCGATCAGGTGCGCGAAAGTTCCATCCGCATCGCAGTCGCGTGGTCATTCGCCTATTTCGTGGTCGTGGTTCTGATCCCGATTGTCTTGCTCACGGGGCGCGATTTCCGGCTTCAGCCGACGCGGCTCTTCAACAATATCCTGCTGTCAGGGGCCTACTGTGTTTTGGCGTTCGGGCTTTTGTATCGCAAACTGGGCTTTGCCAGCAGCATCGAGGGCATGGAGGTCCGCAGTGTTGCCGATGCCTATTACTTTTCGGCGGTGACGTTCTCCACCCTCGGGTTTGGCGACTTTAGGCCAATGCCAGGCGCGCGCGGATATGCAGCCATTCAAGGGATTTGGGGAAATGTTCACTTGGGCGTTCTGGCAGGGGCGATCTTCTACGCGATTTCCGCCAACGAGAGAGCGCGCCTAGAAAAAGCTGATAAGCACGGCCATGATCAACGCGATGGGCGCGATGATTGAGGTTGTTTTCAGCAATCTGTTGTAGGTTTTCACCGACACGGGCGTTCGTCTCCATTTGATGCTATTAACATAGCGTATCGCGCATATATTTACAAATACGAAAGCGGCCGCCGGGAGGGCGACCGCCTTGTTTTGAAACGCACGTGGGCGGCGCTTTCCTTAGCCCGCGAGCGCTTTGTTCAGGTTCTCGTCGACCTTCTCCAAAAAGCCCATCGTGGTGAGCCAGCCCTGATCCGGGCCGACCAGCAGCGCCAGATCCTTGGTCATGGAGCCCGCCTCGACGGTGTCCACGACGACCTTCTCCAGCGTTTCTGCAAAGTTCAGCAGGGCTGCGTTGTCGTCGAGCTTGGCGCGGTGCTTGAGGCCGCCCGTCCATGCGTAGATCGATGCGATGGAATTGGTCGATGTCTCCTCGCCCTTCTGGTGCTGGCGGTAATGCCGCGTGACGGTCCCGTGGGCCGCTTCGGCCTCCACGGTCTGCCCATCAGGCGTCATCAAAACGGAGGTCATGAGGCCGAGGCTGCCGAAGCCCTGCGCCACGGTGTCGGACTGCACATCGCCGTCATAGTTTTTACACGCCCAGACATAGCCGCCGTTCCATTTCATCGCACAAGCCACCATATCGTCAATCAGGCGGTGCTCGTATGTGATCCCGGCCTCTTTGAATTTGTCTTGAAATTCCGTCTCGTAGATATGCTGGAACAGCTCAAGGAAGCGACCGTCATATTGTTTGAGAATCGTGTTCTTGGTGCTGAGGTAGACGGGCCAGCCTTTGTCGAGGCCATAGTTCATTGACGCACGGGCGAAGTCAATGATCGATTTGTCGAGGTTATACATCGCCATGACCACGCCTGAATCAGGCGCGTCGAAGACCTCATGTTCAATCTCGGTGCCGTCTTCGCCGACGAACTTGATCGTCAGCTTGCCTGCGCCGGGGAATTTGAAGTCGGTGGCGCGGTATTGATCACCAAACGCATGGCGGCCCACGACGATGGGCTTGGTCCAGCCGGGCACGAGGCGCGGCACGTTTTTGCAGATGATCGGCTGGCGAAAGATCACACCGCCAAGGATGTTGCGGATGGTACCATTGGGGCTGCGCCACATCTTCTTGAGGCCAAACTCTTCGACGCGCGCCTCATCAGGGGTGATGGTTGCGCATTTGACGCCGACGCCGTATTTCTGGATCGCGTGTGCGGCATCAATCGTGATCTGATCATCCGTGTCGTCACGCGCCTGAATACCAAGATCGTAATATTTCAGGTCCACGTCGAGATAGGGCAGGATGAGCTTTTTCTTGATGAAGTCCCAGATGATGCGGGTCATTTCATCGCCGTCGAGTTCGACAACCGGGTTTGCTACCTTGATTTTGCTCATCGCGTGGGCCTTTCAATTGGGCTGAAGGGGAGGTCTGGCGCGTCTTTAGCGCATTTTATGGGGCATGGGAAGAAGTGTATGCAAGTGTATACACATTTTGGCCTGGTGAGCACGGCGCGTGCGGTTACGCCTCCTGTGCCGCGATATCGTCAATCACGCGCACCCAAAGATCGGGGTCCTGACAACCGGGCACGGCGTGTTGACCGGCCACGATGAATGTGGGCACGGACGTGATCCCCATCTCGCGCACCTGCGTGTCGCGCGCGATGATCTCGGCGCGGTCGGCGTCGCTTTCCAGCAGCTTCAGGACCACGGCGGCGTCCATGCCTGCGGTGTCGGCGATGTCTGCCAAAACCTCATGCGCACCAATATCGCGGCCCTCCTCGAAATAGGCACGAAAGAGGGCCATCACGACCGCCTCCTGATGATGCTCGATCCCAGCCCAGTGAATGAGACGGTGCGCATCAAGTGTGTTGGGTGTGCGTTTCATCGCCTCGAAGTCGATCTTCAGGCCTGCGGCCTCGGCCCGCTCTACCACTGGGGCATAGGCGCGCACGGCGCCCTCCTTGCCGCCAAACTTTCCCTCCAGATAGGCGCGCCGGTCCCTGCCGCCTTCGGGCATGTCGGGGTTAAGCTGGAAGGGATGCCACCTGATCTCAAACGGATGGTTTGGCCGCTCCAGAAGCGCCGCGTCGAGCAGGGTCTTGCCGATATAGCACCACGGGCAGATCGGGTCGGAGACGATATCAAGTTTGACCATGCAGGGCCTCGTAAATGGGCCGCAGGGCGCGGCGTTGCAGTTTTCCGTTCGGATTGAGCGGCAGGGCATCCACGTGATGATAGGCGCGGGGGCGTTTGTAGCCTGCCAGCCGCGCTTGTGCAAAGGCCGCGAGTGCTGCGGTCTCCAATGGGGCGGCGCTCGTGTAGAAGGCCATGATGACGCGGGCATCCTCGGTCACCTCGATATCGGTCACTGCGATCTGATCGAGACCGGGCATGGCGCTGAGGGCTGCTTCGACTTCCAAGGGCGACACGCGGTAGCCGCCTGCGTTCATCATATCGTCATCGCGGCCCAGATAGGTGATGAGCCCGCTCGCATCCATCGCTCCCAGATCGCCGGTGAGGAACCAGTCGCCTGCAAACCGCGCCTGCGTTTCTGCCTCGGCCCCGAGATAGCCCAGCATCAGACCGGGGTCGGAGCGGTGGAGCGCGATTGTGCCGGGCATGCCCGGGGGCTGCACCTCGCCGTCCTTGAGGATCGCCACATGGCGGCCCTTTTGCGGGCGGCCCAGCGCCGTGTGCGGGCAGGGGGCGGCGGGGCTGGAGGAGATGAATGTAGAGGCCTCGGACATGCCGTAAGCCTCATAGACCTGCGTGCCGGTGGCGGTGATCCAACGCTGGCTGAGGGGTTCCGAGAGCTTCTCACCGGCGCTGAGGCCATGGCGCAGGGAGGGGAGGTCGAGCGTGGTATGTGCGTTCAGCAGTTTGCGATACACTCCGGGTGCGGCGGCAAAGAGGGTGGCGTCGTGGTGCCTCATAAGCTCCGGCAGCGCCTCCAGCGGGGTGCCCGCGGCGGGAATGAGTGCGCTTGCCCCGATGCTCCAAGGATCCATCAGCCCGGTGCCGAACGTATAGGTCCAGTTGAACGCACCCGCGTGCAGCAGGCGGTCAGTGGGGCGCAGCCCATACCACCCCTCGTGCATCATCCGCCGGGCCCAGATCGCGCGATGCGCATGGACCACTGCGCGCGGGCGTCCAGACGTGCCCGAGGTGAAGACAATGTAACCGGGCCGCTCCGGATCGCCAATATGGTAGGGCGCGGGCGGTAAGGCGCGCCAGCCGCGCAGTGTGTTTAGCTCGGCGCGGCGGGTGGATCGGGGTGCAG
Source organism: uncultured Shimia sp. (assembly GCA_937881735.1). Taxonomy (GTDB): domain Bacteria; phylum Pseudomonadota; class Alphaproteobacteria; order Rhodobacterales; family Rhodobacteraceae; genus Roseovarius. Next base: position 3,367 of record CALGEH010000160.1, on the reverse strand, counting down.
GCAGGCCCGGGTCTTGCAGCACGAGGGCCGGGGCGATCTGGTCGGCCACCGTGGCCAGTTCGGGCGCGGTCAGCTGCGACGATGTAGGCACAGGCACCATCCCCGCCGCAATCGCCCCGAGATAGGCGATGGGAAAATCCACGGTATTGCCCAGCCGCAAAAGCACATGGTCCCCGGGGCCAAGCCCTGCGCCCAGAAGCCCGCTGGCCGTGCCCAGAACCGCCCTTTGAAGCGCGCCGTAGGTCCAGCTTTCGGTCTCGCGCGCGCCAAGGATCGCCATGGCCAGCTTTTCGGGCTGCGCATCCGCATGGGCCAGAACGTGGGCGGCCATGTTGAACGGGGTGGGACAGGGATCAGGCTGCATGGGGCAAGGGGTAGGATGGGGCGCGCGCTGATGCAAGTGAACGCAGCAGGCGGAGAGCGTTTTCAACCCCAAAGCGGGGCGAGGAGTTGCGCGGGCGTGGCCAGCGCGCCTATATGATAGCTATGAGTGATGACATTGAACCCAGCGAAAACGTGAACGGCAACCTGATCCAGATCGCCCGCGAAAGCGGTGCGGAGGAGAAGGGCGAGCCGCTCAACCTTGGCCGCCGTGTGCGCGAATTGCGCAAGGCGCGCGGCTGGACGCTGGAGCAGGCGGCGGGGCAGGCGGGGCTTGCACGCTCAACGCTGAGCAAGATCGAGAACGGGCAGATGTCGCCCACCTATGAGGCGCTGAAAAAGCTGGCCGTGGGGCTGGAGATTTCGGTGCCGCAGCTTTTCACACCGCCGCAGCGCGATCAGATCAACGGCCGCATGGACGTGACGCGCTCAGGCAAAGGCGCGCCCTATGCTACGGCCACCTATGAGCACACTTTGCTGGCCGGAAGCCTGCGCCAGAAGCGGATGATGCCTTATACGGCGCGCATTCGCGCTCGCAGCGTCGAGGAGTTCGACGGCTGGGTCCGGCATGACGGCGAAGAGGTGCTCTACGTGCTGACCGGGGTGATCCGGCTCTATACGGAATTCTACGAGCCGGTGGAGATGCGCCGCGGCGACAGCGCGTATTACGACGCCGCGATGGGCCATAACGTCATCAGCCTGAGCGCTGAGGATGCGACGATCCTCTGGGTCACGTCAGTGACCTGACACACGAAAACCCCCGCGCAGAGCCCTGCGCGAGGGTGTAGGCCACGCCAAAACAAGCCCCAGGACGTCTAGAACCAGCTTTGTACGCCGCGTGCAGCACCCGAAATATCGCGCCCCGCGCCCTCGATCGTCGCGCATCCGGCCAGAACGGCCAATACGCCCATTACCATGAGTTTTTTCATTGCTCTTGCCTTATCTGCTCTCAAACTGCTCATTTTGCTGAGTTTTCTCAGTCTTGCTCGGCCATCCACCAGACTTCGGGTAGGAAACCCACACCATCGCCATAGATAGGCAGCCGGTCTTTAGGATACTGCAACGCGGCTTGATGGGCAATACGGCCCACGGAATATTGATGGATTGGAATGACATAGCGGCCTGAAATCAACACCCGGTCCAGCGCGCGGGTGGCGTTGATAAAGTCCTCCCGGGTCTTGGCAGAGAGCATTGCGGCGATCATTGCCTCGGCGGCGGGGCTGTTCATGCCCATCAGGTTGCGGCTACCGGGCAGGTCCGCGCCCTTGGCGCCCCAGTAGAAATATTGCTCGTTTCCGGGGCTGAGCGAGAGCGACCGCCGAATGAAGGTCAGATCGAAATCATAATTGGCCTCGCGCACGGCAAACTGTGCTTTGTCCGTAATCTCGATCTTCAGGGTGATCCCGAGCCGCTCCAGCGCGCGCGCATAGATATCCATCATGGCACCGGCCTGCTGTATCAACCCGTCCTGCTTCAAAAGCACGGTCAAATTCATCGGCGTGCCGGAGGTATTGCGCAACACGCCCTCCTGCACCGTCCAGCCCGCCTCCTTGAGAAGCTCCACAGCCTTGCGTATATTGGCCCGATTGCGCTTTGTCCCGTCCGAGACGGGCAGGGCGTAACCTTCCAGAGTGCCGGGCAAGAGGCTGTTCTCAAACGGTTCCAGCAGCGCGCGGACGGGGGCAGGGGCGGGCCCCGGCTCCATCCCCAGCACGGAGTTTGAAAAATAGGAGGTGATCCTCGGCTGCCGTCCGCCGGTCAGGGCGTCATTAATGAACTCAAAGTTGAACGCATGGATCAGCGCCTCGCGCACCCGCCAGTCGGCCAAAGCCGCGTTGCGCGTATTCATCACAAAGCCGGTGATGCCGGTGGGCTTTTGGTGCGGGATTTCACTGAGGATGATCTCGCCCCGCTCCACACCCGGAAAATTGGCCAATTCCGCCCAGCGCTCTGCGTTGAATTCGCGGATGTAACTGACCTCGCCTGCCTTGAAGGCTTCCTTGAGGACGGAATCGTCACCATAGAACTCGATGCGGATCTCGTCGAAATTGGCGGTGCCACGGCGCAGGGGAAGATCATTGCCCCAATAGTCCGGATTGCGTCGCAGCACGACATTGCGGTCAATCTCGTAGCTCTCGACAACATAGGGTCCGCTGGCGATGGGGATCTCCTCCAGCACGCCATCCTCGAACACTTTATCTTCCCATTGCGCCTTCTTCAGGATGGGTCTGAGCCCTGCCAGAAGGGGCAGATCGCGCTCTGGTGCGGAGAAGTCCAACCGCACGGTGCGCGGCCCGGTCTGGGTGATTGCAGCGGTCTTGGTGTGAAAATCGCGGTAACGCAGATGCCCGCGCGTGCCCAGCGTCTCAAAAGACCAGATCACATCCTCGACCGTGACCGGGCTGCCATCGGAAAATTGCGCCGCCTCGCGCAGGGTGAACTCCACCCATGATCGGTCATCGGGCACCTCAATCGATTCGGCCAGAAGGCCATAAAGCGTAAAAGGCTCATCCCACGACCGACCCATCAGAGATTCGGACCCCAAGAATCGGAGCTGCCAGGGAGGTGTCCCTTTCACAGCGAAGGGGTTCAGCGAATCGAATCCTCCCACATTGCCGGTCACAATCGTGCCGCCGCGCGGTGCGTCCGGGTTGGCATAGGGCAGGGCATTGAACCCCTCGGGCAGGGCGGGGGCACCATACATCGCGATCCCGTGCTGTGGCTCGGCAATGGCGGAGGTGACGACGCCTGAGGCCAGAAAAACAACGCCAAAAACGGCCCGGCGCGCAAATCCTGGTGCGAAATTAACTGATCCCATTCCGGCAACAATCCCTATTCTGTCTTGTTTGTATGAGCCTGAGCCTAAGGCTGGATTCACACCTTATCAAACTTTTAGCTTGGATGGCGGCGTGAGATTGCCTATAAAGGTGTCACTGCTCGATAGGTTTCTTGCCTGTATGAAACCTGCCTCAATAACTTAACGCCA
>CALGEH010000159.1 GCA_937881735.1 uncultured Shimia sp. | reverse complement strand
CGCCACCTCCGCAATCAGGCGCAACAGGGTAGATTTGCCCACGCCGGACGCGCCCAGAAGGCAGGTCCACGCAGCCCCCGCCACGCGCAGATCGAGCGGCGCCAACACCTGCGTCTCGCCAATACGGGCGCTGGCCCGGATATGGAGCCCCGGCGCACTCATTCCGGCAGGTTCATCGCCCAGAATCCAGCCTCAAGCCGGGTGGCAGTCTCGAACCGGGCCGAGAGGGCGGCCCAGCGAGGGCTCTGCTGCGGATCAGACCCAAGGCGGCGGCCCATCGCGCCGTCAATGAGCGCGCCCACATCGCGGCAGAGCGATTGCGTCTCGTCGCCCGCATAGGTGTCGATCCAGTCGGCATAGGGCGTGTTCCCGGATTTCTGGCGCGCCAGCCGCGCGCCGATCTCGCCGTATCCCAGTACGCAAGGCGCAAGTGCTGCCAAAAGGTCCAGAAGATCGCCCGAGTGACCCGCATCCAGCACATAGCGCGTGTAGGCGATGTTGTGCGTATGCTCCCGGGCGGCGAAAAGATCGGCCTCGCTCAGCCCCTCGGCGGCGCAGGTCTTAATATGCAGGCCAAGCTCCTCGTCCAGAAGGGAGGTCACGGTGCGCGCGGCGAGGCGCATTTCCTCGGGCGTCTCGGCCTTTGTCACGGCCAGTGCCCATGCGCGCGAGAAGTGGATCAGGAAGATGTAGTCCTGCACCAGATAGGTCAGATAGGCCTCGCGCAGCAGCGTGCCGTCCTTCAGCCCCTCGACAAAGCGGTGATGGGTATATTCGCGCCACGCCTCGGGATGCTCGGCGCGCCAGAGGGCGAAGGTGTCGCCGTAATCCACCATCACTCCGCGCCCAGATCGATGGCGAGATCCGAGACCGGGCGGATGCCCTCGATTAGGCCCGCCTCAGACAAAAACGCCTCATACCCTGCATAGCGCGCAGCATCGAGCCCGGCGGGGCGCAGTGCGAAGCGCGGGAGCGTGTCACGCCATGCGCGCTTGTTCAGCTCATCATCCAACTCTGCGGACGTGCCGCGAAAGATGTCCCAGCTCTCTTCTGGGTGGTTGACGATATACTGCGTGGCAAGCTCGGTGGCACGCAGGAAGCGTTTGAGCATTTCAGGGTTCAGCGTCTCGGAATTGGCCACATAGATCAGCTCATCATAAGGCGGCACGCCTTGTTCCTCGACGAAAAAGCATTTGCCCGCCACGCCTTCGATATCCATCTGGTTGAGCTCGAAATTCCGGTAAGCGCCCAGCACCGCGTCCACCTGACCGGACATCAGCGCGGGCGAGAGCGACCAGTTGACGTTGACCAGCTCGATATCATCCAACGTCATGCCCTCTTCGGCGAGGATGGACACGAGCAGTGCCTCCTCGACCCCCGCCACGGAGAACCCGATCTTGCCGCCTTTGAGGTCGGCGATGGATTTCACCGGCCCGTCCTCCAGCGCCAGAAGGCAATTGAGCGGGCTGGCAATCAGGGTGCCGACGCGGATGAGGGGCAAGCCCTCGGCCACCTGAAGGTGCAGCTGCGGCTGATAGGAAATCGCGAGATCAGCCTGCCCTGCGGCGACCATCTTGGGCGGGGCGGAGGGATCGGCAGGGGCGATAATCTCGACCTCAAGCCCCGCATCGGCGAAAAGCCCGCGCTCTTGCGCGATGATCAGAGGCCCGTGATTGGGGTTGATGAACCAATCCAGCAGCACGGTCATCTTGTCTTGGGCAGAGGCTGGCGCGGCTATGAGGAGGGCGGCGGCGAGGGCGGCGAGGCGCATAAGTATGTCTCCGGTTGCGGGGCATGGCGCCCGGCGAAGGTGGAGATCAGCAATGGCGTGAGGACAAGGCAAGCCTCGCGCTGGTGCGCCAATGGCTTTGCTCCGTTCCCTACGCCGGTACTGACCGGATCAGGTTCGGTGGGTTGGCAGTGATGCCTCTCAGCCGTGATCGCTCACAGCACCCCAACGGATCTCTCAGACGTAGCAAGGCCCGCGCGCGGTGGCAAGCGTATCTGCGTTGCGCGCGCCGCCCGGTGCGTTAGGGTGTACCCGCAGATGCGCCATAAGAGGAGCCACCGGAGATGAGCCAAGAGATGCAAAGCGTGGCCACCCGCCTGTCGCTTGCGGCGATCGGGGCGCTGTCCGGATTGGCCGTTTGGGGCATGGTCGAGGTCCTGCCTGATCTGGTCGACAACATGCGCATGTTGGTCTTCCTCTTGACGTTTGGCTTCGTGTTCTTCGGCGTGCTTCTCGCCCTTATCGGCCCCGAGCGCCCTGTGCCCGCAGCTTTGGGTGCGGTTGGGCTTGCGGTGCCTTCGGCGGCGCTCTTTCTCTGGGCCAGTTACCGGTTCGAGGACATGGACGCGTTTTTTGACCATTCCGAGGCGGTTCTGGTGCTGGGCGCTGGCCTCTTTATCGCGGTGCCGTTTCTGGCCGCTGGCATGGCTGCGCATGACGGCTGGCGCGATTATGCGAGGCTTTTTGATACGGCATGGAACATCGTCGTGCGCTACGCTGCCGCTTGGCTTTTTGCCGGGGTGGCGTGGGGTGTGGCGCTGGCGTCTGACGCCCTTTTGGGCCTTGTCGGCGTGCATGTGATCGAGACATTGATCGAGATGGAGGTGGTGCCCTACATCTTCACCGGGCTGGTTCTGGGCCTTGGTCTGGCCATCGTGCATGAGCTGAGCGATTATGTCTCACCTTTTTTGCTGATCCAGCTTTTCCGGGTGCTGGTGCCCGTGGTTCTGGTGGTGGTTGTGGTCTTTATCGTGGCCCTTCCGCTGCGGGGGCTGGGCCAGCTTTTCGGGCAGTTCTCTGCGGCGACGATGATGGCGGGCGTCGTGATTGCCTCCGTGACGCTCATAACCACGGCGATTGGCCGCGATGACGAGATGTCGGCGCAGGGTCCCGTGATGCTCTTTGCCACGCAGGCGCTGAGCGTTCTGATCGCGGTGCCCGCCGCCCTTGCACTTTATGCGGTGTGGCTGCGGGTGGACCAATATGGCCTGACGCCCCAGCGGGTGGCCGCGATGCTGGGCGCGTTTGTGACGCTGACCTATGCGCTGGCCTTTGCGGTCTCGATCGCGATGCGTGGTGATTGGCGCGGGCGGATAAGGGCCGTGAACCGCTATAAGGCAATGGCCGTCGTAGGGCTTGCCGCGCTGTGGCTGACACCAGTGATCAACGCCGAGCGGATGTCCACCGCCAGTCAGGTTGCACGCGTCGAGGCCGGTGCGCCCGTGTCCGAAGTGGCCCTTTGGGAAATGGCCCACGAATGGGGCAAACCGGGGCGGCGTGGACTGGAGCGGGTCGCGGATTTCGCCGCGGCATCTGGAAGCACCGAGCTTGCGGCGCTGATCAGCAGCGCCCGCACATCCGCCAATAATTGGGACTTTAACCAAGCTCTACGAGCTGGGGACATGCCTGTGCTGGATGGGACTGTGGCGTTGCGTCCCGCGGGCGCGGTCCTGCCGGAAGGGGCATTTGACAGACTCAGCGCATACGAGCAGCAAAGCATCCACGCCGCCTGCGAGCGGAGCTTGCCGGGGGACTTGCCGGGCTGCGTTTTGGTCATTGGTGCGTTTGAGCCGCTCAATCCAGCGCAGGGCGTGATAGGCCTTTACTATCAGGGCAGTGACGTTGTGCAGGCGACGGCTTACGAGTTGCATGAGGGCGCGCTGATGCGCATCGGTCGCGTGATGAGCGCGGACGGGATGTCGCCGCGTCTGGGGCGTGCCGAAATGGTGAAGATCCTTGAGGGCGATTTCGATATTGTGCCAGTGCCACGCAACGTTCTGGACTTGGGCGAGATACAGATTTTTCCGCGGAATTGAGGATGTTTTCCGAATATTAACCGGACTGCACGATACCTGCCGCATTGTAGTTTGCGGAGTTGGGCATGCACGGGTTGATTAACCGGGCCATCGAAAGGTTTATTCGCGACGCGTATGGGCGTGATACCTGGGGGCGTGTGACACGGCTTGCCGGGCTCGATTTTACCGAATTCGAGTCCATGCTGACCTATGAGACCGCGCTGACCCACGACGTATTGGCGGCTGCCGAGACGGCGCTGGACCGTCCATTGCCGGGGATTTTAGAAGATATCGGAACCTATCTTGTGTCGCATCGCAAGGTTGAAGGGCTGCGGCGTCTGCTGCGCTTTGGCGGTGAGGATTTTCACGAGTTTCTGCATTCTTTGGATGATCTGCCAGCGCGCGCGCGGCTGGCTGTGTGCGATCTGGAAATTCCTGAGATGGAGCTGCAAGAACATGGGGCTGAGCTTTACACAATCACCTGCCGGGGAAATCTGCCGGGGTTTGGCCATGTGGTCGTTGGCCTCTTGCGGGCGCTGGCGGATGATTACGGCGCGCTCGTGATGCTG
>CALGEH010000158.1 GCA_937881735.1 uncultured Shimia sp. | reverse complement strand
CGCACGAGGCGCGCGGCGCCGTCGCCAAGCTCCACGAGAACCTCGCCCTCGCCCACGATGGGGGCGTAAAGCTGGCTGATCTGGTAGCCTTGGGGCAGGTCGGGGTAGAAGTAATTCTTGCGATCAAAGGCGGATTTGAGGTTGATCTCCGCCTTGAGGCCCAGCCCGGTGCGCACGGCCTGTTCCACGCAAAATTCGTTGATGACGGGCAACATGCCGGGCATGGCGGCGTCGACGAAGGCCACGTTCGCGTTAGGCTCGGCCCCGAATTTGGTCGAGGCGCCTGAGAAGAGCTTGGACTGGCTGGAGATTTGCGCATGCACCTCCATCCCGATGACGAGTTCCCAGTCGTGTTTCGCCCCGGCGATTACTTTGGGCTTGGGCGTGTCAAAAGCGAGGTCCAGCATCAAGGCGCATCCTTTGTGTGTTGGCCGCGTTTTAGGGCAGGGCGGCGATTGGGGCAAGGGGCTGGCGCGTGATCAGGCGGGCGGGATGAGGACCACTTTGCCCACGTGGCGCTTGAGCAGAAAATCGGCCTGCGCTGTGGCGATCTCGGACAGGGGGTAGGTCTTGTCGATGAGGGGGCGAATCTCGCCGCGCTCGATATACCGTATTAGGTTCGGGAAGATCGGTTCGTCCCAGCCCGTGGTGCCGATAAGGCGCAGGTCCTTGAGATACATATCGCGCATATCAAGGCTGACGACCGGCCCCGCGATGGCCCCTGACGACACATAGGTGCCGCGCCGTTTGAGCACACGCAGCATCGTGCCAAAGCCCGGCCCCGCAACGTTGTCGATCACCAGATCGACAGTGTCACAGCCAAGGGCTGCCACCACGTCCTCATCTCGATCCAGAAGGCGCGCGGCCCCCTGCGCGCGGACGGCGGCATGTTTGGCCGCCCCCGCAATGGCGATCACATGTGCGCCGCGCCGCCGGGCCAGTTGCACCGCCGCAAGCCCCACCCCACCCGATGCGCCCGCAATGAGCACCGTCTGATCCGCCTCAAGACCCGCGCGGTGCAGCATGTTCTCCGCCGTGCCGTAAGCGCAGGGGATCGCGGCAAGCTCCGCATCGGACCAATCGCAGGTGACGGCGAAAACCTCTGACGCTGGCACGCAGACATATTGCGCAAAGGCCCCGTCGAAATCCGATCCCATCCAGATATTCGCGGGATCGTCCCAGCCCTTAGGCCGCATCGAGGCGCGCACGATCACGCGGGTTCCGGGGGGTGGCGCATCACTGCCGGGGGCGGGTGCTACCACCTCGCCACAGCAATCCGTGCCTTGGATCAGCGGAAAGGGGGTGGCCCCGCTCCAGCCCCCATCGGTGATGTCCTCGCCGCCGTCCTGCGCGCCCTCGGTGCTTTCGGTCACGGAAGAGGAATACCACCCCAGCCGCGTGTTGATCTCGGTATTGTTGACGCCCGCGGCCAACACCCTGAGGAGCACTTCGCCGGGCTTCGGCTCGGGCCGTGGCACGGGGCCATAGCAAAGCCGCTCATAGCCGCCCGTGCCGGTGGTTTGCACGGCCATCATCATGGATGCTTTTGGGGATGTGCTCACGCTCGGGCCTCTCACCAGTCAGGCGCGAGGCTAGCGGCCCCTCAGAGCGTGGGCAACCGATACATGCCGGCAGGTGAGAAGGCGATTGCGCTTCCGTCTTTAATGTCGTCCGCGAAAAGTGCGGCGATCGTCCGGAGCGCGGTCTGACGCCCTTCTGTGATCAGCGCGCGGCGCGACGGCAGCGGCGCATCTACGCCGGGGCTGCGCAGGGCCTGCGTCCAGATCAGCGGGTGCAATTCGTGCAGATGCTCTTGCAAGATCCAGACCAGCGCCTCGCTCAGCGCCTCGCGAGCTGCGATCTCGGCCCGGGGGGCCCCGTCGCGTGGGCGCATGGTAATGGCGCAGAACGCGGCCAGTTGGTTCGCCGTTTGCTGATCGGGGGAAACGCGCAGGATATCGCGTAGCCCGTCCATGAAAAACGGCACGTCAAGCAGGGCCAACGCGTCGGGGTCGATCGCCAACGCGTCGAGATATACCCAAGAATAGGCCCCGGCGCCCCAGATATCGCCGCTGCGCGCTGCGGTCCGGCGGGCCTCAAGTTCCAGCGCCTGAAGCGAGCCACCGCGCGCAGGCACGATGGCCTGACCGAGGGCACGCATGTGGCGTGGACTGGACGGGTCGAGATCAATGAGGTCCTCATAGGCGTCGGCCACGCTGCGCCCTTGGCCGGGGCGTGCAGCCAGAAGGGCGCATTGCGCGGCGGCCAAGGAGGGCGCGTTTTCCGTGAGGCCACAATAGGGCGCGAGCAGGGCTTCCGCGCGCGCCAAGTGCTGATCGAAATGGGCCTGTCGGCCCGACAGGCCGCTCTCGCTATCGCTGGGCGCGTTTTTCCATGCCCAGGCCAGATCGATATGCGCCAGAGCGATGATCAGCATTATGGCATAATCACCGGGATATTCTCGTCCGATCGCCTCCAGCGCATCTATCCCATCGGGTGCCGGGGCTTTGCCGTCATGCAGCGTATACTCCGCTACCGCGACCACGTCCGAGCGCGCACCAAACGCGAGCAACATTGCGCCCGATTCGCCGCCCGGCGTGGCGGTGCGGGTGAGGTCCGCCTCACGGAGTTGCTGGGCCAGTTCTTCCCACATCTCCTGACGGGCCAGTTTCTGGCCGCGATCTTGGTGGGCGGCGCGGGCCATTTCCTCGTCGGTGATGGGCATGAAGGGCAGGATGATGCGCCGCGCCAGCGTGTCGAGATCCGGTGCGGGCGCGCTTCGCGTCTGGGGTTTGCGGGCCGGGGCAAGACGGCTGAGCAGACGGGCGGCGGCAGCGGCGGCAGAGGAGCGAGATTGGGGCACGGGGGCAGTACTCGTATTCAATTTCTATATTGCCCCCTTGATGCGCGTGCAATCGGGCCAAAACATGGCTGGCCAAAGGTGAAGGCGTGGAAAAAGCGTTAATGCGGGGCGGGATTGCCTTTGGTGGGTAATCAGGGGAAACTGCAGGCTATGATACGATTTGTTTCTTGTTTTATGATGATTTTTCTGGGGGTATCTGGCGCTGCTCTGGCCTCCGACAGTTCGGTGGATGCGGTGCGCCCAGAGGCGCGGTCCGCCGCGCTGGAGGTGGAGATCCCTCCGATGCGCTGGGATCACCGGCCGCGTGCCGAAACCTGGACGCGCGGTGCGCTCCGGGCGCTGAGGGCGCATGGTCAGCCGCTTGTGAACATGGTGCCACGTGATATCGGAGCGTGGTGTCCGGGATATGCAAGCGCGGATGCGCCCGCGCGGGCGGCATTCTGGGCGGGGTTTTTATCGGCCCTGTCAAAACATGAGAGCACCTACAAGGAAAAGGCCGTGGGTGGGGGTGGTCGCTGGTATGGGCTCTTGCAAATCCTGCCCTCGACGGCGCGTGGCTATGGCTGTGTGGCGGGCTCGGGCGAGGCGCTCCGTGAGGGGGCCGCGAACCTGAGCTGTGCGGTGCGGATCATGGCGACGACCGTCCCGCGCGACGGGGTGATCACCGCCAAGGACAGTCGCTGGCGCGGGGTGGCCGCCGATTGGGGGCCGATGCGCAGCGAGGCCAAGCGGCGCGACATGCAAGGCTGGCTGCGCGGGCAAAGCTACAGCGCGCTCTCGACATCGCTCAGACCCAAGGCGCGGGCGGCGGCGTCGCCTGCCCAAGCCGAGGATCGCTGAGACTAGCCCTTGATGCGTGTGATCATCTCGGACGTATCGCGGCTCAGGCTTGGCACTGCGAGGATCCGGTCAAGCTCTGTTGTGATCAGTGCCTGTCGGCCCGTGTCATAGCGCCGCCAAGTCTCAAACGCCGAGCACATGCGCGCCGTGGTCTGCGGGTTGAGTGGGTCAAGCTTTATGAGCCAATCGGCCAGCAGCGTGTATCCCGCCCCATCTGCCCTGTGAAACCCTGCTGGCGACATCGCCAGCGCGCCCAGCGTAGCGCGGAAACGGTTGGGGTTTTTCATGGTGAAATCAGAGTGTTGGGTAAGCCGTTCCGCCACATTCACGGCCTCGGTCGGGTCTGCGTTGATTACCTGAAGCGAGAACCATTTGTCGATCACAAGCCGGTCCGATTGCCATTGCGCATAGAAGGCCGCCAGCGCCGTCTCGCCCTTGCCGGCCTGCAAAAGACACGACAGCGCCGCCAATTGCTGGGTCATGTTATCCGCGCCGTCATATTGCCGCTGCGCCTGCGCGCCACCATCAAGCCGGGTGATCATCCCGAGCGCCGTGTTGGCCAGCGCCCGCGCGCCCGATTGGGCGGCATCGGGGCGGTAGGGCTCCGTCACCTGATGCTGCGCGTAAAGCCGGGTGGCCGTGTCCTGCATCGCCTGCGCGCGGGCCTGCCGGAGGGTCTCAAGCGCGTCCCAGATCGCCTGCGGGTCGGGTGTGGTGCCGCTATCATGGAGCGCTGTGGCCAGCTCATCCTGACTGGGCAGGCCAAGGGCCAGGGCGCGAAACGCGGGATCGAGCGCTTCGTCGCGCGCCACGGTCTGCACCGCGTCGAGATAGGCCTGATCGGGGGCGGCGCCCTCGCGGATCGTCGCCAGTAGACCACCCAAGGCCAGCGCGCGACCCGCCTCCCATTTGTTGAACGGATCGGTGTCATGGGCCATGAGGAAGGCGCGCTCGGCATCGCTCATGTCGCGCTCCACGATCACCGGCGCGGAAAAGCCGCGCAGGATTGATGGCACGGGTTTCGTGGCCAGATCATCCCAGACGAAGCTTTGCCGCACCTCGGTCATCTCCAGCACGCGGGTCGGCTCGATCTCATCGCCATTCGCGCTGAGCAGCCCCACTTTGATCGGGATCACACGGGGCGGCTTGTCGGGCTGACCGGGCGTCGGTGGCGTTTCTTGCTCAAAATGCAGGGTATAGGTGCCATCTGAATACTCTTCGCTGACTTTCAGGCGCGGTGTGCCCGCATCCTCATACCAACGTTTGAACTGTGTCAGATCGCGGCCCGTCACATCCTCGAACACGCGCAGCCAATCCTCGATCGTGGCCGCGTCGCCGTCATGGCGTTCAAAGTAAAGCGCGAGGGCCTTGGCATAGGCGTCATCGCCCACCAGCGTCTTGAGCATCCCAATAAGCTCCGCGCCCTTTTCATAGATGGTCGCGGTATAGAAATTGTTGATCTCCACAAAGCTGCTGGGCCGCACGGGATGGGCCAAGGGGCCGTTATCCTCGCGGAATTGCCGCGCGCGCAGGGCGATCACATCCTCGATCCGCTTCACCGGCGCGCTGCGCATGTCGGAGGTGAATTCACTATCGCGAAATACAGTCAGCCCCTCTTTGAGGCACAGCTGAAACCAGTCGCGGCAGGTGATCCGGTTGCCGGTCCAGTTGTGGAAATACTCATGCGCGATGATCGCCTCGATCCGCTCGAAATTGCTGTCGGTGGAGGTCTCTGGGGACGCCAGAACGCAGGAGGAGTTGAAGATGTTCAGCCCCTTGTTTTCCATCGCGCCCATGTTGAAATCATCGACCGCGACGATGTTGAAGAGATCAAGATCGTATTCGCGCCCGTAGACCTCTTCGTCCCAGCGCATCGAATCGATGAGCGCTTGCATCCCGAAGGCGCATTTGCCTTCATCACCGGGGCGCACCCAGATGTTCAGCTCCACCTTGCGGCCCGACATCGTGGTGAACTGGCCCGGATGGTTCACCAGATCGCCCGCCACGAGCGCGAAAAGATAGGCGGGTTTAGGCCATGGGTCGTGCCATTCGGCAAAGCCCGCACCTTGGGCTGTGGGGTTGCCGTTCGACAGCATAATGGGCGCGTCGCCCTCGATGCGGACGGTGAAGATGCTCATCACATCGGGGCGGTCGGGATAATAGGTGATCTTGCGGAACCCTTCGGCCTCGCACTGCGTGCAATACATGCCGTTCGACATATAGAGGCCTTCGAGCGCGGTGTTCTGTGCGGGTGCGATTTCGACCTCGGCCTCCCATGTGAAGGCCCGGTCCGGCACGGCGCAGGTAAGGCCCGTGTCCGTGAGGGTGGGTGCTACGTCGGCCCCGTCAATCTTGGCCCAGATGAGCTTGAGCGCCTCGCCATGCAGCTCAAACCCAGCGCCGGGTGCCGCCGGGTTGGGCGCAAAGCGGATGCGGCTGATCACGCGCGTCGCCTTTGGGTCCAGCCGGAAGGTCAGATGCACCTCTTTGAGCAGATGCGAGGGGGGCGTGTAGTCGGCCAGATGGATGGCGCGGGGTGCGGCGTCTTTCATGTGGGGTGGCCTTTTCTTGGACGAAGGGAGGAACCGGATCGGTTTGCCAGAGGTTAGTGCCATGACATTGGGCCTTCAATGGGCCTGAGCAGGAATACCGAAAAGGGGATAGATTTGTCTGCACCTGACACAAATATCAAGAAACAGGAAAAACGTCACAAAGGCCCGCTTTCAGGCATGCCGCTGGCCGCGGTCATAGCCGCTTTGGGCTTTGTCGGGGTTCTGGCATGGATGGCATGGACCGGGATGGAACCGCGTGAAGGACTGGACGTGGATGCGGCCGCCCCTGCGGCGGGTATTGCGCCCGAGTAGGACTTTCTATCGCGCAGCCCCGTGCTAGAACCTCTGACATGAAACCTCGTGTGATCTGTTGGTTCAAGCGCGATCTGCGTGTTCAGGACCACCCCGCGCTGGCCCTCGCGGCGACGCTGGGGGAGGTTTTGCCTCTTTACATTATGGAGCCTCAGATGTGGCGGCAGAGCGATGCCTCTGGCCGCCATTACGCGTTTGTGCGCGAGTGTCTGGCGACGCTCCGACGGGATCTGGCCGCACTCGGCCTGCCCTTGGTTGTGCGGGTGGGGGAGGCTTGTGGCGTCCTTGAAGAGTCGCGCGCGAACCATGCGATCACGCATCTGGTCAGCCATGAAGAGACGGGCAACGCGTGGAGCTTTCGCCGCGATATCGCGGTGGGCACATGGGCGCGGTCGAAAGGCCTGGATTGGCGCGAGGTGCCGCAGCGTGGCGTGACGCGCAAAATGCGTGGCCGCGACCGCTGGAAGGCGGGGCGCGATCACTTTGTAAGCAAGGCGCAGGTGGACCCACCGCAAGGAGCCACAGCCATCGATGCGCGCGGTGCGGCGGTGCCCGTGGCGGCCCTGATGGGGCTCTCAGATTGTTGCCCCGGACGGCAAAAGGGCGGTCGGGACCGGGCCGAAAAGGCCTTGCAGAGCTTTCTGCACACGCGCGGCCGGACCTATGTGCGCGCCATGTCGACGCCCTTGGAGGGGGCTTATGCGTGCAGCCGGATCAGCCCGCATCTGGCCTTCGGGACCCTGAGCATCCGCGAGGCGGTGCAGGCCGTGGACCGGGCCCGCGCTGGTGGTGCCCCGCACGGATTCGCAGGACCCTACCGGAGCTTTTCCGCGCGGCTGGCGTGGCGCGATCACTTCACCCAGAAGTTGGAGGATGAGCCGCCGCTGGAATGGCGCGCGATGCATCCCGACTATGATGATCTGCGCCCGCGTCCTTGTGATCCGGTGTTGCTCGATGCATGGGCGCGGGGCCGCACGGGTATTCCCTTTGTCGATGCGTGCATGCGGAGCTTGCGCGCGACGGGCTGGCTCAATTTTCGGATGCGGTCGATGGTGATGGCGGTGGCGAGCTATCATCTCTGGTTGGATTGGCGCGAGACGGGTGCGGTGCTGGCGCGGTATTTCACCGATTACGAGCCGGGTATCCATTGGCCACAGGTGCAGATGCAATCGGGGACCACGGGGATGAATACGCTGCGCATCTACAACCCGATGAAGCAGGGGCTGGATCAAGACCCCGAGGGGATATTCACCCGCCGCTGGGTGCCGGAGCTACGCGATGTGCCGCTCAAACATTTGCAAAACCCTTGGGGGTATAAGGGTGGGCCGGTGGGCCGCAGCTATCCCGCGCCCATCGTCGATGTGGCCGAGGCGGCGCGGGTGGCGCGTGATCGCGTGTGGGGCCTGCGCCGCCAGACCGACCCTCAGGAGCGCACCAAAGCCATCGTGCACAAACATGCCTCGCGCGCGCGACCCCGGAGCGGCGGACGGCGCAAGGCGGAAAAGCCCGGCGATACGCGCCAGATGAGCTTTGATCTGTGACAGGAGCGAATGATGCCCAAGGCACGCCGTAAATCAGACCTGCCGACCAAGACCTGTGCCACCTGCGGGCTGCCGTTCACATGGCGCAAGAAATGGGCGAAGGTCTGGGACGACGTGCGTTACTGCTCGGAGCGGTGCCGCAGGGCGCGCAAATGATGAGCAGGCGGCTGGTATCCCGCTTCAAACCAAAAAAAGCCCCGCACGGCGCGGAGCCTGCGGGGCATTTTCGCATCTCCGACCAAGCTTCAGGTTTCGGATTTAGGCAGCGGTTGTGCGGCGGCGGCAGCAGTGGCTTTCGACTTCGCGTTGAGCGGATCGTCCTGACGCTGAACCGAGCCCTCGAAATGGGCGCCGGATTCGATCGCGATTGTCTTGTGGATGATATCGCCTTCGACACGCGCGGTGGAGGTGAGGCGAACCTTGAGGCCGCGCACACGGCCCACGATACGGCCATTGATCACCACATCATCGGCAATCAATTCACCTTTGATCGTCGCGGTCTCACCGATGGTCAGAAGATGGGCGCGGATGTCGCCCTCTACCGTGCCTTCGACCTGAATATCGCCGGTGGTTTTCATGTTACCCGTGATGTGTAGGTCCGAGGACAGCACAGAGGCGGGTGGCTTGGCCTTTGGGGCCGCTGCCTTGAAATCGCTCCCGGTGGGCGCAGGTGATTTGGGCGCATCGAGGGGTTTGTCGGATCCCATCGGTTTGGCCGCATCTGTGCGGGGGCTCGGGTCGTTGATTTTGCTTTTAGAAAACATCTCTCGCAGCCTTGATATATATCATTGGGTTGACGGCCTTGCCGTTGACACGGACTTCGTAGTGTAGATGGGTGCCGGTTGATCGTCCAGTGCTGCCGATATCACCAATCCGTTGACCGCGCGAGACCCTTTGGCCTTTCTCGACGTGGATTTTGGACATATGGGCGTAACGGGTCTCAATGCCAAAGGCATGTTTGATCTTCACGAGGCGGCCATATCCTGACTGCCAGCCCGCATGAGTGATGACGCCATCGGCGGTAGAATAGATCGGGGTTCCGTGCGGTGCGGCGAAATCTGACCCGTTATGCATCCGCCCCCAGCGCATCCCAAACCCGGAGGTATATCGAAACGCGCTTTTCACGGGCACAGCGAAAGGCGCCTTTTGTGCGGCGATGCGGTACAGGTTCAGCCGGTCCATCTGATTGAGCAGGCTGTTGGCACGTTCGGCATCGGGCGAAGGGTCGCCACCGCGTGTCGAAAAGGAGATGGGGGTCATAGGGCCACCTTGGCCGCTATACCCTTGGCGCACGGAGCTTAGGAGCGAATCGGTGTTCATACCGGCGGCGCGGAACATCTTGTCGAGGGGCTCGACCGAGATGGTCATGGCGTCTTCAAGCTGGCGGAAAATCGCGTCGTTCTGGTCCTGCATCACGGCGATGCGCTGTGCCATTTCCTCGGCATGCAGGAGCGCGTCCTGTGCGTTTTCGGTAATCTGGTCACGTTCTTGCGCGGTTTGGGCCAGAGCGGCGCTCAGGAAATCCAGCGTGCTGGAGCCCGACCCCTCCACCGTGGCAACAGTGCCATTGCCGCCGTTGTTTTCCGCGATAGCAGTCGTGAGCGCCTCTGCTTCGGTGCGGGCCTTGTCGCGGTCTTTCATGGTGCGGCGCAGGGTAGACTGAATGACGCCAATGCCGGTTTCCATCTCGCGGCGACGTGTCTCCAGGGCCAGGAGTTCGGATTGCATTATCGAAATCTGCTCAAGCGCTGAGTTGAAGCGCTCTTGAGCGGCGTGGGCTTCTTGAGCGCGCAGATCACGTTCGCTCGACAGCGCGTTGAGACGGGCCTCATAGGTGCGCTGATCACGCTTGGCCTGTTCGCGGAAATTGCCGGCACCGATGCTGTCCATCAGCAGAATCGCCGTGGCGATGATGGCCCAAGCAACCACTGCAGACGCGCCAGTGAAAGCGATCAGCTGTGATGCGGGGCGCAGCCGGATAAAGCGCGTATCGGTATCGGAACGCAAAAACACCCGGCGTTCGGGGAAATAGCGTTCTAGAATTGCGTGCGTTTTGATTGCTATTCGTGTCCGCAAGAGGCCCCGTCCTATAATGTCTTTCCGAAGTGATGCTCTTGTGGGCTCTGTAAGACCCGAGGCATCTTGGAGAAGGTAGCTATCGCAGGTGATTGGTCTTGGGCAACCTTTTTGACCAATCGTTTGGCCAAATCATGGCGCATATTCGCTCAGCGGCGAAAAATCGCCGATATGCAACGGTTTGGCCGGCGTTCATCAGGTGATGCTGTGCGACCATGTCGCATGCTGTGCGGCCGGGCGGCTGGTTTGAGCGTGGATTTTGCGAGATTGAAACCGGGCGCGGGTCTCGGTTAACCATATTCACATGACCCTCCATCCAATCATCGCGCTCTGGGCGCATCCACGCTCCATGTCGACCGCGACCGAGCGTGTGGCCCGCACGCGCGGCGATCTCGACTGTGCGCATGAGCCTTTCATGTATGATTATTACGTGCACCGCCGCGCAGGGGAGATGCCGCATTTCGAGGTGCAGCAGAACCACCCGACCAGTTACGCCGCGATCCGCGATATGCTGTTGCGTCGGGCGCAGCAGGGGCCGGTTTTCTTCAAGGACATGGCGTACTATGTGCTGCCCTACTTGGCGGATGATGTTTTGTTTGCCGCGCGGCTGAGACATGTGTTTTTGGTGCGTGATCCACATGCGGCGCTGGCATCCTATCACGCGCTCGATCCGCAATTCACGTTGGAAGAGGCGGGGATCGAGGCGCAGTGGCGGCTCTTTGATATGCTGGAGGGGATGGGGCACGCGCCGCTCGTGCTGCGTTCCGAGGACATCCGCGCCAATCCGGTGCCCATGATGCGTGCGCTTTGGGATCATGCAGGGCTGGCCGATGCACCGGATGCGCTGAACTGGGACGGGCCACCGCCTGAGGATTGGGCGCAGGTCGGCGCTTGGCACGAGGCAGCCACGGGCAGCACGTCTATCCGCCCCATGGCACCGGATCATGTGGAGCGATCCGCCGCCCGGTTCGAGGCGGCGGCAGAGGCGTCACCCCATATGCGCGCGATACTTGCCCATCACCGACCCTTTTACGAGCGGCTCTGCGCACGGGCGTTCAGGCCCTAGAGCGCGCGGACGGCTTCAAGCACCTCTTCGGCGTGGCCCGGCACCTTCACCTTGCGCCAGGCCCGTGCCACCGTGCCATCGGCTGCGATCAGGAAGGTGGAGCGTTCGATGCCGAAAAATGTCTTGCCATACATGCTCTTTTCCTTCCAAACGCCGTAATCCTCGCAGGTGCTGCCATGCTCATCGGACAAAAGTGGCATGGCGAGGCTGTACTTGTCGCGAAACTTGTCGTGTTTGGCGATGCTGTCCTTCGAGAGGCCCAGAACGGTTGCACCCGCAGCCTCAAACTCGGGCAGAAGGGCGGTGAAGGCCAGCGCCTCTTTCGTGCAGCCGGAGGTGTCATCGCGCGGGTAGAAGAAAAGAACGACCGGGCCCCCTTTGAGCTGGCTGAGCTGAATTTCGCCTTCGCCGTCGCGTGGAAGGGTGAAATCGGGGGCGGTTTGGGAGATATCGAGCATGCTGCGTCCTTGGTCAGGGAATTGTGAGTGTTATATTAGCCCATGTTAGAGCAGAATAAAGACGGCGCGGCCACTCATGACCGGGCCGTGCGCCACATGCGCCGAATGCGCATCGAAGGACAAGCGTGACGAGCGATCACACCCCCCCGCCTCAGGCGGACAACAAGCCGGAATCGGCTGGCCGCGCGCGTGAGCGCCGCGGGCGCAAGGCGGGGCTTTGGCTTTTGCTCAGCCTGCCCTTGGGGGCGGTGGCGGCGGTGTTTGTGCTTCTGTCATATCTGGGCACGCCAGTGACGGTGCCCGATTGGGCGCGCGAACGGGTCACCGAGCGGCTCAACCAACAATCGGGCGATGTGCGCATCGAACTGGGGGAGATGGTGGTGACCGTGCAACGCGGTTGGCGGCCCGAGCTTGCCTTGCGCAACGTGGCTTTGCGCGCGGCGGATGGGCGCGAGATCGTGACCCTCTCGGAGGTGAGCGGAAACCTCGCGATGGAGCCGCTTTTGCGCGGTGAGATACAGCCGGGTGCGATCCGTATCTCGGGGGCGCAGCTGACCGTACAGCGCCGCGCGGGCGGTGTGGATGTGAGCGTGGGGGCCGCCGCCGCGCGGGTTGGACAGCCGCAGGGTGCGACTGAGGGCGCCTCTGAAGGCAGGGGCGAGGACGCCGCCGATCTTGCGGCCCTGCTGCGCCAGATGGATGATGCGGTGAGCCAGCCGGCGCTCGCCGCCCTCACGGAGGTGCATGCCGATAACCTGACGCTGCGCTATGAGGATGCACGTTCGGGGCGGGCGTGGAACGTGGATGGCGGGCAGGTTACGCTGAGCCGTCAGGGGGATGATCTGCGCCTGCGCGGCGATTTCGTGCTGTTGGGCGCGCGGGCCTATGCGACCTCGCTTGAGGTGACGTTCGCCAAACAGGTCGGGGCGCCCTCGGCCGAGTTCAGCGTGAATTTCGCCGATGTGCCTGCCGAGGAGTTGGCGCTGCAATCGCCTGCGCTGGCATGGCTCGGCGCGCTGGATGCGCCGATTTCTGGCGCGCTGCGGGCGGAAATCAACGAGGAGGGCCTTCTTGGCCCGCTCAATGCCACGCTTCAGATCGGGGCCGGGGTCGTGCAGCCCAACGCGGCGACCAAGCCCGTCGCCTTCGAGAGCGCGAGCAGCTATTTCACCTATGATCCGCGCGCGCACAGCATGCGGTTTGAAAGCCTGAGCATCGAGAGCAAATGGGTCACGGCCCGCGCGCAGGGCACGGCGTTTTTGGTGGGTGCGGAGGCTGGCGGCTGGCCGCAGGAGCTTCAGGCACAGATGCAGGTGACCGATATCACGGCCAACCCTGCGGACCTTTATGCTCAGCCTATTGCTCTTGATGGCGCGGTGCTCGACATGCGGCTGAAGCTTGACCCGTTTCATCTGAGTGTGGGCCAACTCAGCCTGGCGGATATGGGAGCGAACCTCACGCTGCGCGCGGAGTTGCGCGGCGAGGAGACAGGTTGGGATTTGGCGCTTGACGGGACTATGGACCGTCTGGACCGGGATCGGCTGATGGCGCTCTGGCCACCTGCGGCGATCCCCAAAACCCGCGCATGGGTGGAGGCGAATGTGAGTGCGGCGGATCTCAGCAATGTGCAGATCGCCGTGCGCTCCTTGCCCAAGAGCCGCCCGGATGTGTTCATGGGCTTTGATTTTCGGAACATGACCACGAAATTCATGCGCCTCATGCCGCCCATTACCGGGGCGGCGGGCCATGCCTCGCTTTATGACGAGCGGTTCGTGATCCATGCGGAGACAGGTGTGGTGCAAGCGCCGCAAGGTGGATTGATAGACGTGGGCGGCACCAGCTTTGTGGTGGAGAACACACGCGAGAAGCAACCGCCCTCGACCACGTATCTGCGGACGCAAAGCACGATCACGGCCGCGCTGGCACTTCTGGACGAGCCGCCCTTCGAGATGTTGAGCAAGCAAGGCCAGCCCGTGGCATTGGCCGAAGGGCGCGCGGATGTGGCAGGGACGCTTGCGTTTAACCTGAAGGGAGATCTGCAGACCGAGGATGTGCGCTTTGACCTCGGGGCGGAGCTGCGCGATGTGCGCTCTGAGCTGATCTTACCGGGGAAGGTGCTTAGGGCCGAACGGCTGCGTATGAGCGTCGATAACGAAACGCTGGCGGTTTTTGGCAATGGGCGGCTGGGCGAGGTGCCGTTCATCGGACGCTGGGAAAGCCCAGTCGTGGCGGATGGGGGCGGCAGCACCCTCAGCGGGGAGGTGACCCTGTCCGAGACATTCTCTGATGAGTTTGGCATCGGCCTGCCGCCTGGCAGTATTACAGGCGCCGCGCCTGCGCAGATCACGGTGGATTTGCAAAGAGGTGGCGGCGGAGGCTTCACGTTGCGGTCTGATTTGGCGGGAATGGGGCTGGCCATTCCGCAACTTGGCTGGAGTATGAGCCGCGCAGCCACGGGTGCACTGAGCGTCGATGGGCGCTTGGGCGCGCCGATTGCGGTGGATGCGCTGAGCCTGACCGCGCCGGGGCTGAGCGCTGTGGGGGCTGTGAGTTTGCGGCCCGGAGGCGGGCTCGACCGGGCTGTATTCAGCCGGGTGCAGGTGGGAGATTGGCTCGATGTGCCGGTGGAGCTTGTTGGGCGCGGACCGGGGGCGACACCGGCTGTGCGCGTGACGGGCGGCACGATTGATCTGCGCCGCACCAGCCTCAGTGAGGGGCGTGGCGCAGGGGACAAGCCGGGCGGGCCGGTCTCGCTGGTGTTGGAGCGGCTTCAGATTTCGGACGCGATTTCTCTCACTGGGTTTCAGGCCGAATTGGACACGTCGCGCGGCACGGAGGGCATCTTTTCGGGGCGGCTCAATGGCGGGGCGCCGATTACGGGGCGCGTGGTGCCGCAAGACGGGCGCAGCGCGTTTCGTGTGCGCAGTCAGGCGGCGGGCGGGGTGCTCGGCTCGGCGGGTCTTTTGAAGGGCGCGCGCAGCGGTGACCTGGAGCTTCTCCTGACCCCTGCGGCGGGGCCGGGCAGCTATGACGGGCAACTGACGGTCGATAACATCTGGCTCACGGATGCGCCCGCGCTCGCGGCCCTGCTGAGCGCGGTGAGCGTGGTGGGTCTGTTGGAGCAAATGTCAGGAAACGGCATTCTTTTCAACCGCGTGGAGGCGCAGTTTCGTCTGGCACCTGACCGGGTGATCTTGCTCAATTCATCCGCCGTGGGTGCGTCGATGGGCATCTCGATGGATGGGTATTACTACACAGAAGGCGCGCGGATGGACATGCAGGGCGTGGTGTCGCCGCTCTATCTGGTAAACTCACTTGGCGGAATTTTCACCCGGCAGGGCGAGGGGCTGGTGGGGTTCAACTACACGCTCACGGGCCCCGCATCGCAGCCGCGTGTGGAGGTCAATCCGCTCTCGCTGCTGACGCCGGGCATGTTCCGCGAGCTTTTCCGACGCCCCGCGCCGACCCTGCCTGAGACGGCGGGTGCGGGGGGCGCGGCGCAAGGGGCAGTGGGCGCATCAGGTGGATCTGGTGGCTCGACCTCTGGCGCAGGCACAGGTAATGAGCCGGGCGACGCGGCCGCCGCTGGGCGCTCGCCCTTGATGAACAGGAACAACCGGTGAGAAGGCTTGGGGAATGCAGCTGAGTGATTTTGATTTTGATCTGCCCGAAGCGCTGATCGCCACGCGGCCTGCACGCCCCCGCAGTTCTGCACGCTTGCTGGTGGCGCAGGGCGCGCAGATCACCGATGCGGTGGTCACGGATCTGGTGGAGTGGCTGCGCCCGGGCGACCGGTTGGTGCTCAACGACACCAAGGTTATCCCCGCGCGCCTGAGCGGAACCCGCGCGCGCGACAGCGCCCAAGGGGCGACACAAGCGCGGATCGAGGTGACACTTTTGGAGCCGCAGGCGGAGGCGGGAATCTGGTCGGCCCTGGTCAAACCGCTGAAAAAGTTGAAAATCGGCGAGCGGGTGGTCTTCTCCGACGTGCTCAACGCCGATCTGGCGGACAAGGCCGAGGGGCAGGGCCTTTTGCGCTTC
The DNA here is from genome assembly GCA_937881735.1 of uncultured Shimia sp. Lineage (GTDB taxonomy): Bacteria > Pseudomonadota > Alphaproteobacteria > Rhodobacterales > Rhodobacteraceae > Roseovarius. The sequence continues at coordinate 8,671 of CALGEH010000158.1, read as the reverse complement.
AACCTCACGGGTGATGATTTCGACGCGGCGCTGGCTGAGGCGGGCGCGATGCCGCTGCCGCCCTATATCGCCGCCAAACGCGCCGCCGACAGTCAGGATGCAGAGGATTACCAAACCGTTTGGGCACGCCGCTCGGGGGCGGTTGCGGCCCCGACAGCATCTTTGCATTTCGATACGCCTCTGTTGGAGGCTTTGGCCGCGCGCAGAGTGGAGTTCAGCCATGTGACGCTGCATGTGGGGGCGGGGACGTTTCTGCCGGTCAAGGTGGACGATGTGACCACCCACAAGATGCACGCGGAATGGGGTGAGGTGACACCCAAGGCCGCGGCCGAGATGGCGGCCACGCGCAAGGCGGGCGGGCGCATCATTCCGGTGGGCACCACGGCCCTGCGCCTCATCGAGAGTGCGGCGGTGGCGAGCGGAGAGATCGCACCATGGGAGGGCGAGACGGATATCTTCATCTACCCCGGTTTCACCTTCCGCGCGGCGGATGCGCTCATGACCAACTTCCACCTGCCCAAGTCCACCTTGATGATGCTGGTCTCGGCCCTCATGGGCCAAGAGACCGTGCGCGCGATCTATGCCCATGCGGTGGCGGAAAAATACCGGTTTTTCTCCTATGGAGATGCGTCGCTGTTGATCCCGCGCTGATTACCTGCCAAGCGGCGGTAAAAGCGACAGGGTGCGTCGTTTCCCACCGCGACATTGCGACACCCGCCCGTTAGCCGCTAGGCCTGAGCAGCAGGAGCCACGCCATGATCCGAGTTATTTCCAACGCATGGGCGCTCCTTCTGGGGATGATGCTCCTGCAGGTCGGCAACGGGATGCAATCCACGCTTCTGGGCATCCGGGGCGAGATCGAGGGGTTTTCGACCTTCGAGATGTCGCTGGTGATGTCGGGCTATTTCGTGGGCTTCCTCTTCGGTTCACGTATGGCAACCGACATGATCCGGCGGGTCGGCCATGTGCGGGTTTTCGCAGCGCTGGGCTCGCTGATTTCGGCGGCCATGCTGATCTACCCGACCTTTACCGATCCTTGGGTCTGGGGAATTTCGCGCATCGTGATCGGGTTTTGCTTTTCGGGGGTCTACGTGGCTGCCGAAAGCTGGCTCAATAATGCGGCGGACAACAAGAACCGCGGCAAGGCGCTGTCGCTTTACATGATCATGCAGACGGTCGGGATCGTTGCGGCACAGGCGCTCATCCTTGTGGCCGATCCAGCAGGGTTCGTCTTGTTCATCATCCCGTCGGTTCTGGTGTCCTTGGCGTTCGCTCCCATTTTGCTGTCGATTTCTCCGACACCGGCCTATGGCTCGACCCGGCCCATGACGCTGCGCCAGATCTTGAACGTGTCGCCTCTGGGCTGTGTGGGGATGTTCCTGCTGGGGGGCGTATTCGCCGCGCAATTCGGGATGGCGCCGGTGTTCGGTGCGCAGGCGGGCCTGAGCATTGTGCAAATCTCCACTTTGGTGTCGATGTTCTTCATTGGTGCGATCATCCTGCAATTTCCCATCGGCTGGATTTCTGACCGGATGGATCGGCGGCTGTTGATCCTGATCTGCGCGGCGATTTGCGCCTTTGGGGCGGTGCTTGGAAGTCTGTTCACGGCCAGTTTCCCAATGCTTCTGGTCGCAGCCCTCCTGATCGGTGGCATGTCCAACCCGCTCTACTCCTTGCTGATCGCCTACACGAACGACTTTCTGGACCGTGATGACATGGCCGCCGCCGCAGGGGGATTGTTGTTCATCAATGGCTTGGGCGCAGTGGCAGGTCCGGTGATCACAGGCTGGATGATGGGCGTTTTTGGGCCGCGCGGATTTTTCATCTATATCGCCATTTTGTGCGCGGCGAAGGTGATCTATGCGGCCTACCGGATGACCCAGCGTAAATCGACTCCCGTCGAGGAAACCGAAAGCTTTACGGCCGTCCTGCCGTCTGCCTCGCCGATGGCTGTCACCTTTGCGCAGGAATATGACTACGAAGTTGCGCAAGAAGACGCCGATGACCGCGCTGCGTGACCGCTTGTGTCGGGCTTGTAGCAATACGTGATTGTTTTGCCCTGCTTTATGCGCTTAGCGTGATGGGCAGAACAAAGGGCTATTGAGGGAGACCGCCTTGTGGTGACGCCTGAGGATGTTTTGAAATTCTGGCTGGACGATGTGGGGCCGGAGAAGTGGTATACGGTATCGGAGACGCTCGACGAAGAAATCCGCGCGCGGTTCGAGGCGACATGGCGGAGCGCTCAAGAGGGCGCATTGGCACTCTGGCTGACCTACCCGAGCGGGACCCTCGCCTACATCATTTTAATGGACCAGTTTCCGCGCAACATGTTCCGCGGGCAAGGCACATCTTTTGCCACCGATATTCAGGCCGTGGCCGCCGCGAAGGCCGCGATTGGCCGTAAGTGGGACATGCGTATCGACGAGCCTGCGCGGCAGTTTTTCTATGTAGCCCTCATGCATTCCGAGAATCTCTGCGATCAGGAGCGCTGTATACGGCTGGTGCTGGAGCGGATGCCGTTGACCGGGGCTGACACGCTTTTGCATGCGCGCGCGCATCGTGAGGTCATCCGCCAGTTTGGCCGCTTCCCGTATCGCAATGCCTCATTGGCCCGCGCAAGCTCGGCGCCAGAGTTGGGGTTTATGGAAGCGGGCGGCTATGGCTACACGCTGCGGTCGCTGGAGCAGGCTGACGCAGCCTGACCTTTGCGCAATCTGGAATTTGGCGGCGGTGCACCTGGGTGTGCCGCCGTTTCGCGTTTGGCCTCTTTTCGCAGGTAGCCTGCGCGGCGGCGTTGTGTGCTCGCGCAAGATAGTTTAATATCAAACTAAATTCTGGACGGAGGCTCACATGGCACCCAAATCCTTTGATATGATCGTGATCGGCGCAGGGCCCGGCGGCTATGTGGCCGCCATTCGCGGCGCGCAGCTTGGCCTCAACGTAGCCATTGTGGAGCGCGAGCATATGGGTGGTATCTGCCTTAACTGGGGCTGTATCCCCACGAAGGCGATGTTGCGCAGCTCAGAGGTGTTTCATCTGATGCACCGCGCCAAGGAGTTTGGGCTCAGTGCGACGGGGATCGAGTATGACCTTGATGCGGTCGTCAAGCGCTCCCGTGCGGTGGCCAAGCAGCTTAATGGCGGCGTGGCGCATCTGATGAAGAAGAACAAGGTGACAGTGTTTATGGGGGCGGCCACGCTGCCTGCGAAGGGCAAAGTGTCGGTGACGACCGACAAGGGCTCCGAGGATCTGACAGCACCCCATATCATCCTCGCCACGGGCGCACGTGCGCGCGAGTTGCCGGGGCTTGAGGCGGATGGCGATCTGGTCTGGATCTACAAACATGCGCTGGTCCCGCCGCGCATGCCTAAGAAGCTTCTGGTCATCGGGTCGGGCGCAATCGGCATTGAGTTTGCAAGTTTTTACAACACGCTAGGCTGTGAGACGACTGTGGTCGAAGTAATGGACCGCATCCTTCCGGTCGAGGATGTCGAGATCAGCGCCTTCGCCAAGAAGTCGTTTGAGAAGCAAGGCATGACAATCCTTGAGAAGGCGGGCGTAAAACAGCTCGACCGGGGCAAAGGCACCGTGACCGCGCATATTGAGCAGGGCGGTAAGGTGACCAAGCAGACGTTTGACACAGTGATCTCCGCCGTGGGGATTGTCGGCAACACCGAAGATCTCGGGCTTGAAGCGCTGGGTGTGACGGTGGACCGGACCCATGTGGTGACCGACGAATACTGTCGCACCGGGGTGGACGGCCTCTATGCCATCGGTGATATCGCAGGCGCGCCCTGGCTGGCCCATAAGGCAAGCCATGAGGGCAGCATGGTGGCCGAGCTGATCGCGGGCGGACATCCGCACCCCGTGAAACCCGAGAGCATCGCGGGCTGCACTTATTGCCACCCGCAGATTGCCAGCGTCGGCCTGACCGAGGCCAAGGCGAAGGATGCAGGGTTCAAGATCAAGGTCGGGCGCTTTCCCTTCATGGGGAATGGCAAGGCCATTGCGCTGGGCGAGCCTGAGGGGATGATCAAGACGATTTTCGATGCGGGCACTGGCGAGCTTTTGGGCGCGCATATGATCGGGGCGGAGGTGACGGAGCTTATTCAGGGCTATGTTGTGGGCCGCCAGCTTGAAACGACGGAAGAGGACCTGATGAATACGGTCTTCCCGCACCCCACACTGAGCGAAATGATGCATGAGTCTGTTTTGGACGCCTATGGGCGGGTTGTGCATATCTGAGGGCGCTTAGGGCGCCGCCACGCGTCCAGAATTGGGGGCTCTGCCCCCCGTTGAAAATTCGTAGAATTTTCAACGTCCCCCGGGATATTTTTGGCAAGAAGATGAGCAGGAGGGCTTGGGCGTGGCCGGCCTGTGTGTCATGGTCCGTCTGGGCAAGAGCAGGGCGGGCGTGTGACATCTCTCAATCGTATCGTGATGCAGCAGACCTCGCGCGCGTGGCTGGAGGAGTTGCCTCTGTCCGAGATGGATGCGGCTGAGATTTCCGGCAAGAACGGGCGGCGCTACCCGTTTCGCAGTTATGAACGGTTTCGGTTTCCGAAATATGACATCTGCCAAGGGCCGTTCGAGGATGCGGACGGGCTTGTCCACAAGTTTGATATCGTGCTGGCCAATCAAGTGTGGGAGCATCTGGACAGGCCTTATGCGGCGACAAAAAACGTGCTGCGGATGCTCAGGGTGGGGGGGTATTTCTGGCTCGCGTTGCCGTTTTTCATCCGCTACCACGGCTCTCCTGTGGATTGCTCACGGTGGAGCGCGCGGGGGCTGACCAACCTTCTGGTCGAGGCGGGGTTCGAGGAAGAGAATATCCGCGCCGAGCAATGGGGCAACCGCGCTGCGGCGGCGCGCAATCTCGAGGACACGTGGCCGCCCTCCTATGATCCCGAGCGCGATGATCTGACCAATGATCCTGAATGCCCAATCTGTGCGTGGGCTTTGGCGCGCAAATAGGCTCGTTCATGCTTCGTTCACAAATTTTGATTGGAGACTCGCGCGCGCTCCTCTATCTGTAAGGCTTGAACGTCCTGGGGGCAGTATGGCTGAGCAGAAATTCATCGAGGTGCGCGGCGCGCGCGAACACAATCTGAAGAATATCGACGTGGATATTCCGCGCGATCAGCTTGTGGTGATCACCGGGCTTTCGGGCTCGGGCAAGTCGTCGCTCGCGTTTGATACGATCTATGCCGAGGGGCAGCGCCGTTATGTGGAATCGCTGAGCGCATATGCGCGGCAATTCCTTGATATGATGGAGAAACCCGATGTGGATCATATCAGCGGGCTCAGCCCGGCCATATCGATTGAGCAAAAGACCACGTCGAAGAACCCCCGCTCGACCGTTGGCACGGTGACCGAGATTTATGACTATTTGCGCCTGCTTTTCGCGCGCGCGGGCACGCCCTACAGCCCCACCACCGGCAAGCCCATCGAGGCGCAGCAGGTGCAGGATATGGTTGACCGGGTCATGGCGCTGGAGGAGGGCACACGGGCGTTCTTGCTGGCCCCCATCGTGCGCGACCGCAAGGGCGAATACCGCAAGGAGTTTCTGGAGCTGCGCAAATCGGGGTTTCAGCGGGTGAAGGTAGATGGCGCATTTCATGAGCTCGATGACCCACCCACGCTGGACAAGAAATTCCGCCACGATATCGACGTGGTGGTGGACCGGATCGTTGTGCGTGAGGGGTTGGAGACCCGGCTAGCGGACAGTTTGCGCACGGCGCTGGATCTGGCTGATGGGATTGCCATTCTGGAGACGGCGCCCAAGCAAGGCGATCCGGAGCGCATGGTGTTTTCCGAAAAATTTGCGTGCCCGGTCAGTGGGTTCACCATCCCCGAGATTGAGCCGCGGCTCTTTTCCTTCAACGCGCCGTTTGGGGCCTGCCCGGACTGTGACGGGCTCGGCATGGAGCTTTTCTTTGATGAGCGGCTGGTCGTGCCGGATCAGAACCTGAAGATTTATGACGGCGCGCTGGCCCCATGGCGCAAGGGCAAGAGCCCGTATTTTTTGCAGACCATTGAGGCGATTGCGAAGCATTACGAGTTTGACCAGAACACCCGTTGGAAGGACCTCGCGCCGCATGTGCAGCAGGTTTTCCTGCACGGTTCTGGCGACGAGGAAATCTCGTTTCGCTATGACGAGGGCGGGCGCGTCTATCAGGTGAGCCGCGTCTTCGAAGGCGTGATCCCGAATATGGAGCGACGTTACCGGGAGACGGATAGCAACTGGATTCGTGAGGAATTCGAGCGTTATCAAAACAACCGACCCTGTGGAACCTGCGAGGGATACCGTCTGCGCGAGGAGGCTCTGGCGGTCAAGATCGGATCGGAGAAAGGTCTCATGCATGTGGGGCAGGTCGTTCAGATGTCGATCCGCGAGGCGCTTGAGTGGGTCACCGACGCGCCTGAGCATCTCAGCAAACAGAAAAACGAGATTGCCCGCGCGATCTTGAAGGAAATCCGTGAGCGGCTTGGGTTTTTGAACAATGTTGGCCTGGAATACCTGACGCTCAGCCGCAATTCCGGCACGCTCTCGGGTGGGGAAAGCCAGCGTATCAGGTTGGCCAGTCAGATCGGGTCGGGCCTCACAGGGGTACTTTATGTGCTTGATGAGCCCTCCATCGGGCTGCATCAGCGTGACAATGATCGCTTGCTTGGAACGCTGAAAAACCTTCGAGATCAGGGCAATACGGTGATCGTGGTGGAGCATGACGAGGAGGCGATCCGCGAGGCGGATTATGTCTTTGACATTGGCCCCGGGGCTGGGGTGCATGGCGGTGAAGTGGTCAGCCACGGCACACCGGATGTGGTGGCGGCCGATAAGAATTCCATTACCGGACAGTATCTGTCCGGGGTGCGCCAGATCGCCGTGCCCGCCAAGCGGCGCAAGGGCAATGGCAAGAAGCTCAAGGTGGTGAAGGCCTCGGGCAACAACCTCAAGGACGTGACGGCCGAGTTTCCGCTGGGCAAATTCGTCTGCGTTACAGGTGTGTCGGGGGGCGGAAAGTCCACGCTGACGATTGAGACCCTCTTCAAGACCGCGTCCATGCGCCTGAACGGTGCGCGCCAAACGCCTGCGCCCTGCGAGACCATCAAAGGACTCGAGCATCTCGATAAGGTGATCGATATCGACCAGCGGCCCATCGGGCGCACGCCGCGATCGAACCCCGCGACCTACACTGGCGCCTTCACCCCGATCCGCGATTGGTTCTCGGGGCTGCCCGAGTCCAAAGCGCGCGGATACAAGCCCGGACGGTTCAGTTTCAACGTCAAGGGTGGGCGCTGTGAGGCGTGTCAGGGGGACGGTGTCATCAAGATCGAGATGCATTTCCTGCCCGATGTCTATGTCACCTGCGAGACCTGCAAGGGCAAGCGCTACAACCGCGAAACGCTCGAGGTGCAGTTCAAGGGCAAGTCCATCGCCGATGTGCTGGACATGACGGTCGAGGACGCACAGGAATTCTTCAAGGCGGTGCCGTCGATCCGCGAAAAGATGGATGCGCTGGTGCGGGTGGGTCTGGGGTATGTCAAGGTGGGACAGCAAGCCACCACCCTGTCCGGCGGCGAGGCGCAGCGGGTCAAGCTGTCCAAGGAATTGGCCAAACGCTCGACCGGGCGCACGCTCTACATTCTGGACGAACCCACCACGGGGCTGCATTTCGAGGATGTGAAAAAGCTTCTCGAGGTGCTGCATGAATTGGTCGATCAGGGCAATTCCATGGTGGTGATCGAGCACAATCTCGATGTGATCAAGACCGCGGACTGGATCATCGACATCGGCCCCGAAGGCGGTGATGGCGGTGGAGAGATCGTGGCCGTCGGCACGCCCGAAGACGTGGCCCAGATCGCGCGCAGCCACACCGGTCGCTATCTGGGCCCGATGCTGAAATCACGCAAACATGCCGCAGAATAGCGCGGGACGGGCGCCAGGGGGGGTGCGATTTTTCGTACGAAAAATCGCGTGCCTGTCCGCCTTACGCCCCCGACAGGGCGCGCGCATTTTTCGAGGCTAGTTGCCGATGCCTTGTCGCATGGGGTCGCTTGGGCTGATCACGGGGCTCAAACACACCCCTGTGGTCATTCCGCCGCCCTCAGCGGGGCTTGTTGCACGGGCGCCTGTGTCAGGTCGGCCTGATGATCGGCGCGATCAGGATCGGCATGTGGATCCTCATCCCAGAAAATCGTCGGGTTGACCGCCCGCTTGGCCTGACGCGTCAGTGCCCAGTCTTGGGTCCTGCGGCTCATCTCGCCCGCGCCAAGCCGGCCCAAACCACGCCCGAGCATGCCCAGAATTGTCCAGAACCAGATGCGAAAGGCCAGAAGTGCCGGCGTGAAGATCAGCGTCAGAACCGTGGCGATGCCCAGGCCAAAGACCACCGCGGTGGCCAATTGTTTCCACCACAACGCGGTCGGGCTGTCGACCGTGTAGCCACCATTGGCGAAATCAAGGCTGATCCCGTACATCATGGGGGTCAGGCCCGCCATGGTGGTGATGGTGGTCAAAAGCACCGGGCGGATGCGCGCCTCGACGGTGCGGGTGATTGCTTCGATCCTTGGCATGTAGCGGGCGTATTCCTGATAGGTGTCGATCAGCACGATGTTGTTGTTCACCACGATGCCCGCCAGCGCCACGATGCCTGTTCCGGTCATGATG
>CALGEH010000157.1 GCA_937881735.1 uncultured Shimia sp. | reverse complement strand
CGGATGGGACACCGGGCGCGCGGGTGATGATCATCGGCGAGGCACCGGGGCGCGATGAGGACCGCGAGGGGCGGCCCTTTGTGGGCCGGGCGGGACAGCTTTTGGATAAGATGCTGGGGGCTATTGGCCTTGGGCGTGCCGAGGGCTCTGTCTACATCACCAACGTGCTGCCGTGGCGGCCACCACAGAACCGCGATCCGCAGCCTGAAGAGATTGATATGATGCGGCCCTTCGTGGCGCGGCATGTGGCGCTGGCCGCCCCCGAGGTGGTTATCTTGATGGGCAATATCAGCTGTGTCGCAGGACTTGGTCAGCGCGGGATTACCAAGCTGCGCGGGCAATGGGCCGAGGCTTACGGTGTCCCCGCGTTGCCGATGTTTCACCCGGCGTATCTTTTGCGCACTCCGGGCGCGAAGCGGGAGGCGTGGGCCGATCTTTTGGCGCTTCAGGCGCGGCTGAGGGCCACAGAGGGAGGGTCGGCATGAGCCGGATTGACGAGACCCGCGCGTTTATCGCGGTGCGCATTGCCGTGCTGACGGTGAGCGATACGCGGGACGCAGGCGACGACCGCTCGGGCGATACGCTGGCGGCGCGGATCGAGGGCGCGGGGCATATCCTTGCGCGCCGCATGATTGTGCGTGATGAGCGGGCGGAGATTGTAGCACAGCTGCGCAACTGGATCGCGGATCCTGATATTGATGCAGTGATCTCCACCGGGGGCACGGGCCTTACGGGACGCGATGTGACCGTGGAGGCTCACCAAGATGTGTATGAGAAGGAAATCACCGCCTTTGGCACTGTGTTTACCCATGTGAGCATGGCCAAGATCGGCACCAGCGCCGTCCAGAGCCGGGCCACGGCGGGGGTGGCGGGGGGGACCTATCTCTTTGCGCTGCCTGGAAGCCCGGGTGCCTGCAAGGATGCATGGGACGAAATCCTGAGCCTGCAACTGGATTATCGCCACAGGCCCTGCAATTTCGTCGAGATCATGCCCCGCCTTGAGGAGCATAAGCGGCGCAAATAGCGCCCTGCCTTGGCATTTGCGGCTTTGCGCTTATGTTACCCACGTGGGCCAGATGCGGGCCTGCGTGTTAGTTTCCGAGCCATTTTGCAAGGTCCGCAACCCCCATGCGATTTCTACGACAAAGCCTGACCGGACTTCTCCTGCTGTCGCTGACGGTGGGCATCCTGGCATATGCGGGGATCGTTTTATACGGCTCGGTGCAGGCGCGTCTGGCGGATGAGGCGGCCCCGGCGGAGCGGCGCGAGCGGATGTTCGCGGTGCGTGTGGTGATGGCTGAGGAGGCCAAGATTGCCCCCGTTCTGACCGCCTTTGGCGAGGTGCAGAGCCGCCGGGTTCTGGAGCTGCGCAGCAAGGCGGCAGGGCGGCTCATCACGCTTGACCCGGTGTTTGAAGAGGGTGGGCGCGTTACGGCGGGGCAATTGCTCGCGCAGATCGACCCCGCAGATGTGGCTGCAGCCGAGGCGCGTGCCCAGAGCGATGTGCTGGACGCCGAGGCGGAGGAGCGTGATGCGGCGCGCGGTGTGGGCCTTGCGCGCGATGAGCTTGACGCAGCGCGGGCGCAGGCAGATTTGCGGCAGCGCGCCCTTGCGCGGCAAGTCGATCTGGAGGCGCGCGGCGTGGGCACGGCGGCGGCGGTGGAAGTGGCCGAATTGGCCGCGGCACAAGCGGACCAGGCGGTTCTGACCCGGCGCATAGCCGAAGCCGCCGCCGAGGCGCGCGAGGATCAGGCGGTCACCCGGCTGGCGCGGGCACGGATCGCGCTTGATGAGGCACAAAGGCGTCTGGCTGAGACCGAGATTACCGCCGGGTTTACCGGCGCGCTCAGCGATGTGGCGGTGGTCGAGGGGCGGCTTGTGACCGCGAACGAGCGGCTGGCGACGTTGATTGATCCTGAGCGGCTGGAGGTCGCGTTTCGCGTCTCCACGCCGCAATTCGCGCGGCTTCTGGACGAAGAGGGCCGCGTGCGCGAAGCGCCTGTGACGGTTACTCTGGAGGCGTTTGGTGCCGAGATTGAGGCCACGGGCCGTATCCTGCGGGCAAGTGCGGCAGTGGGCGACGGGCAGGTTGGCCGGCTGGTCTTTGCCGCACTTGATGCAGCACAGGGCCTGCGTCCAGGCGATTTCGTGACCGTGCGGATCGAGGAGCCCGCGTTGCCGCGTCTGGTGCGTTTGCCCTCGGCGGCGCTTGGGGCGGATGGCACGGTTTTGGCGCTGGGCATTGGCGAGGACGCCGACAGGCTGGAGGCGCTGAGCGCCACGCTGATCCGGAGGCAGGGTGACGATATTTTGGTGCGCGGCGAGGCTTTGCAGGGCCGCGAGGTCGTGACGGAACGCTCGCCGCTTCTGGGTGCGGGCATCAAGGTGCGCGCTATTCGCGGCGCGGGGCAAGATCAGGCCGCAGCCCCCGAGATGCTGGAGCTTGACCCCGAGCGGCGCGCGCGTCTGGTGGCCTATGTCGAGGGCAACGCCCGGATGCCCGAGGCGGTCAAGGCCCGCCTTTTGGGGCAACTCAATCAAACTCAGGTCGAGGCGGACGTCGTGCAGCGGCTCGAAAACCGCATGGGGGGCTAGGGCATGGCCCGCAGGATCCCCGAGGGGGCGGGCGGCATCCTGTCCTATTTCACGCGTCACCCCACGGCGGCGAACCTGCTTTTGGTCGTGATGGTGGTGCTTGGCCTTGTGGCCGCTCCCAATATGCGCGCGCAGTTCTTCCCCGACGTGGTCGTGGCCAATGTCACCGTCTCCACCGAATGGCGCAACGCGAGCGCCGAGGATATCGACAGTGCGATCATTCAGGTGCTGGAACCCGCCCTTCTGGCGGTCGAAGGTGTCGAGAGTTCGGAGGCGTCCAGCCGCGAGAACTCTGGCTCTATTACGCTGGAGTTTGAGCCGGATTGGGACATGGCGCGCGCCGCCGATGAGGTGCAGGCGGCGGTCGATACCGTCACCACCCTGCCCGATGAGGCCGAGGAACCCGAGGTGCGGCGCGGGGCGTTTCGCGACCGGGTGACGGATGTTGTGATCACCGGGCCTTTATCCGCCGATCAGCTTGGGCTTTACGCCGATGAGCTTGTCACGCGGCTCTACCTCGCCGGTGTCACACGGACCACAGTGCGCGGTGTGGCCGCTCCCCGCACGCTGATCGAAGTGCCCAGCACGGCGCTTATGGCCAACGACATCACGCTGCGTGAGATCGCCACCGCGATCCGGGCCGAGGTGAACACAGACCCCGCAGGCGATGTGGAGGGCGCCGCGACCCGCGTGCGCACCGGCAGTGAGAAGCGTAGTCCGGAGGAGATCGCGGGCATTATCCTGCGCGTGCGCGACGATGGCTCCAGCCTCACCGTGGGGGATGTGGCGACGATAGAGGCGCTGGGCACGGCGCGGCTGCGCAGCTATTTCGTGGGCGACAATCCGGCCATGTCAATCCGGGTCGACCGCTCGGCGCGCGGCGATGCGATTGGCATACAAGAGACGGTAGAGGAGGTGGCCGCCGAGATGGCCCTCAGCCTTCCGGACGGGGTGAGTGTCGAGCTGATCCGCACCCGGTCCGAGAGCATTTCATCCCGTCTCAGCATTCTTTTGACCAATGGCGCAATGGGGCTGGGCCTTGTGGTAATGCTGCTCTTTTTGTTTCTGAATGCGCGCACTGCGTTCTGGGTTGCGGCGGGGATACCTGTGGCGATGCTGGCGGCTGTGGCGCTGATGTATGCGGCGGGGATCACGCTCAACATGATCTCGCTCTTCGCGCTGATCATCACGCTGGGGATCGTGGTGGATGACGCCATCGTGGTGGGGGAGCATGCCGATGCACGGGTGCGCGACAGGGGCGAGAGCCCGGTCGTGGCGGCTGAGAACGCAGCGCGGCGGATGGCCCTGCCGGTGTTCAGCGCGACGCTCACCACGCTCATCGCTTTCTTTGGGCTGGTAGTGATCGGCGGGCGGTTTGGGGACTTGATTGCGGATATTCCCTTTACCGTGGTGGTGGTCCTCTTGGCCTCGCTGGTGGAGTGTTTCCTCATCCTGCCGCACCATATGAGCCACGCTTTGCGCGCCTCGGCCAAGGAGCATTGGTATGACGCGCCCTCGCGCTTTGTGAACAAGGGGTTCGTCTTCATGCGCGAGCGGGCGTTCCGCCCTCTCATGGCGCTGGTCATCAAAGGGCGCTATCCGGTCTTTGCGCTGGTGCTTTTGGCGCTTGCGTCGCAAGTGGCGCTCTTCGTCAAAGGCGATGTGACATGGCGGTTCTTCAACGCGCCCGAGCAGGGCAGCGTGACCGGCAACTTTGCCATGGCGCCGGGGGCCACACGGGCAGATTCGCTTGAGATGATGCGCGAACTTCAACGCGCGACCGAGGCGCTGGGCGCGGAGTATGAGGCCGAATACGGCGTCAATCCGATTGACTTCGTTATCGCCGAAGTGGGCGGCAATGCCGGGCGGGGCCTTTCAGGGAGCGAGACGAAGGATGCCGACCAATTGGGCGGGATTTCCATCGAGCTGATCGACGCCGACCTGCGCCCCTATTCCAGCTTCGAGTTCATCGGCGCACTTCAGGACAGCGTGGTTCAGCACCCGCTGGCCGAGACGGTCAGCTTTCGCAGCTTTCGCAGCGGTCCGGGGGGCGATGCGCTCGATGTGCAGTTCTATGGCGCGACCGCAGAGGGGCTGAAGGCTGCGTCCGAGGCGCTCAAGGCGGCGCTGGGGCGTTATCCAGAGGTGTCGGGGGTGGAGGATAACCTCGCCTACGACAAACAAGAGCTCGTGCTGGACCTTACTCCGCAGGGCGCGGCACTTGGCTTTGAGATCGACGCGCTGGGGCAGGTGATCCGCGCGCGCATCGCAGGGATCGAGGCCGCCACATACCCATCGGGCCCGCGTAGCGCGGATGTGCGCGTGGAGCTGCCCGAGGGCGAGCTGACGGCGGACTTTCTTGAGCGGATGCAGCTGCGCACCCCATCGGGCGCCTACGTTCCGCTGGCCGATATTGTGAGCGTCGAGCGGCGCGATGGGTTCGCCACCGTGCGGCGCGAAAACGGGATCCGGCTGATCAGTGTGACAGGCACGATCTCCGAGGATGATCCCGCGCGTGCCAATGAGATCACGACAGCACTCGAGGAGGAGATTCTACCCGCCATCGCGGCCGAGTTGCAGGTGGAGTATCGCCTCTCTGGTCTGAGCGAGCAGGAGGATGAGTTCCTCGCCCAGGCGCAGCTTGGGCTGATGCTGACGCTTGTGGGGATCTATCTCGTGCTGGCCTGGGTTTTCTCCAGCTGGACACGGCCCGTGGTGGTGATGGCGATCATCCCGTTTGGCCTTGTCGGCACGATCTATGGCCACTGGGCGTGGGATGTGCCGCTGAGCATGTTCACCGTGGTTGGGCTTTTGGGGATGACGGGGATCATCATCAACGATTCCATCGTTCTGGTCACCACGATCGACGAATATGCCGAGGAACGAGGCCTTGTGCCGTCGATCATCGACGGGGCGGCGGACCGGCTGAGGCCCGTGATGCTGACCACGATGACGACCGTTCTGGGGCTGGCACCCTTGCTTTTCGAGCAATCGCAGCAGGCGCAGTTTCTCAAACCGACCGTGATTACGCTGGTTTACGGTCTGGGCTTCGGGATGCTCTTGGTGCTTTTGATCGTGCCCGCGCTGATGGCGATGCAGCACGATGTGGCCCGGCAATGGGCCGCGCTGCGCCGGGGCGTTCGTTTCCGGGCGGCGCCGGTGCGCGGCGCGTTCGGCGCGGGGATATCGGTGCTGGCGCTGTGGTTCGTGGCCACGCTGGGCGCTGTGGCAATCACCGGCGCTGTGCCAGGCCCAGTGCTGAGTGCGCTGCCGTTTCTGGGCGATATGGAGCCGCTGCGGGCAGCGCTCATGGCGTTCCTGCTGGGGGCGGTTGTGGTGTCCTTGGTGCTCTATCTCGCGGTGGGCATGCGCCACATGTGGCGGCGTGCGGCCTAAGGGATCAGCCTGCTGGGCAGCCCTTGATATCCACCATCTTTGCGCCGCCCAGAACCGTGATGCGGATGCCTTGGCGGTTGAGCGCGAAAGAGCTTCCATCGACATGCATAAGCTCAGTCCTTGCGGTGAGCGTGTTGCCGCTGCGCGTGGACGTGGCGGGGGCGACCCAGACCTTGGGATTGTCCGTCTCGACCACAACCATTTCATGGCGTCCGGTGTCGCTCAGCCGCATTTTTGCTGTCAGCTTCAGCGCGCCGTCCTTGCCCGCCGAAATGGCGCAGGAAACGCCCGTCACACCCGCCTCATTTTGCGTGTCGGGCCGGTTGGCGAGAGCGGCGGCAATGCGCGGATCGCGGGCTGTGGCGTCCTTGGGCAGGGTGGCCGTGAGGGTGAGATCGACGGGGATGCATACGTCTTCGCACACGCCCATGCTCACCTGTCCCGAGAGGGTGATATCGCGGCCAGTGCGGCTGGGTGTCAGGTGCAGGGGCAGGACCACAGTGCCGCTATAGCCGATGGTGATCATGCCATCCTGATCGACGCGTTCTGGCACGGGCCAGTGGATTTCGGCGCCTGAAAGATTGCGCGAGGTGCGCCAATCGAATTGCGGCGGGATGCCCGCATCGCCCGGCGCGCGCCAATAGGTTTTCCAGCCTGGCGCGAGGGTGATCTCAAGCCCCGCCATATGCGTGCCATCGGCGCTGCGCCATCCGGGCAAAAGCTTGGCCGAGACGATATCTGACAGATCGTCTGCCAACGCGGCGAAGGGTGCTGTCAGGAGCGCGGCGGCGAGGGCGAGGGGGCGTAAAAGAGTTCTCATCCCCCCGAGATGCGCCAGAACGCGGTAAATGCCAACTCACTTTGGTGTCATATTTTGCAGCATCTGTTTCATTGGGGAAGTCTCGTGCGGCGAAACACGTGGGTTCGTGGTCTTGGGGCTTGGCCCTTGTCAGCGCCGGGGGTGTGGCGCATGTTTAGGTATCGGCTGGAAAGAAGGGGCGGTTTGCGGTGAGCGATGGTATGGATCTGACGGGGCGCGTTTTGGTTGCGATGCCCGGAATGGGCGACCCTCGTTTCGAGCATTCGGTGATCTTCATGTGCGCATATTCGGATGAGGGGGCGATGGGTCTGATCGTCAACAAGCCGATGCCGGATCTCACGTTGCGCACCTTGCTGGAGCAGGTGGGCGTGCCATTGGGTGCGGATGCGCGCGAGGGGCTCGTGCATTTCGGAGGCCCTGTGGAGCATGGACGCGGCTTTGTGCTGCATGAGGCGGGATACGAAAGTGCGATTTCGACCCTGAAGGTCGGAGATGATTTCGGCATGACCGCGACGATGGATGTTCTGGAGGATCTGGCGCTGGGCCGGGGGCCGGTGGAGGCACTTGTGGCGCTTGGTTATGCGGGCTGGGGGCCGGGGCAGCTTGAGGCGGAGATCGTAGATAATGGCTGGCTGATCTGTGAGGCGTCTTTGGGCCTTATCTTCGGGGTGCCTGACATGGATAAATGGGAGGCGGCGCTGGCGGCTCTGGGGATTGATCCGCTGACCCTGTCATCGACGGCGGGCCGGGCCTGAGGGATTTTCAAAAATAGAGCGCTTGCGCGCGCTGAGGTCTTGCCCCGCCGCCTTTGGCGGAGGGGCTCGGGATTGGTGTGTGTGGTGGGTGTTGAGCTTGGAGCGGGAGTATTTTTGCTAAGAAGAAGGGCTGTGGGTGTTAGCCGCGGGGCGCGGCGGCACGGCGCAAACGATCATTGATTGCTTGGCCAAGGCCGTGTTCCGGTATGGGGGAGACGGCGATGCGGGCAGCGCCGGTTGCGTCGAGCTGGTGCAGGTGGTCGAAAAGGTTGGCGGCGGCCTCAGAGAGGTTCGCGCTGGGCGAGAGGTTGAGCGTGGCGTTTGGAGCTTGGCCAAAGCCGAGGAGGGTTTCGCCGGGGTCTACCTCTGCCGCGTTGAGGCGCAAGGACGCGTTGGGCGCGTAATGCGAGGCCAGTTGGCCTGGGGCGGTGATGTTGGTCTGATCGGGGGTTTTCAGCGCCGCGTCGAGGACATCTTCGATCATGTTTTGCGGCAGGCCGCCCGGGCGTAAGAGCGTGGCGCTGCCATCCGGGTCTGTCAGGCCGATGATGGTCGACTCAAGCCCCACTGTGCAGGCCCCGCCATCAAGGATCGCGTTGATGCGGCCCGTCAGCCCGTCCGTTACGTGGGCGGCGGTTGTCGGGCTGATCCGGCCCGAGAGATTGGCCGAAGGCGCGGCGAGGGGACCGCCAAACGTGGCGAGCAGTGCGCGGGCTACGGGATGCGCGGGGATGCGCAGGGCCACGCTGTTCAGTCCCGCCGTGGTCAGGGAGGCGAGTGGTGAAGCAGCGGCCTGTGGCAGCACCAGGGTGAGTGGGCCGGGCCAGAGCGTGGCGAGCCTGTCGGCTGCATCGCTCCAGAGGGCGTAGCGTTTTGCCTCTGTGATGCTGGCCACATGCACGATGAGCGGGTTGAACGCGGGCCTGCCCTTGGCCGCATAGACATTTGCCACGGCGGTGCCGGACGTTGCGTCCGCGCCGAGGCCGTAGACCGTCTCGGTTGGGAAAGCGACCAGCGCGCCGTCTCGCAGAAGGGTGGCGGCGCGGGTGATCCCGTCGATGTCTGCGCTGAGGCGAAGGGTGTGCAAGGGAGATTGTGCCTTTCGTGACGCGGCGTTTGGGTTGATCGGGTGTTGCGCCAGTTTAGGGTCGCGGGAGCGCGCCCTGCTTAGCGGCGCGCATGTAGTTTGCCAACGCGTTTTACGCTCAGCCGTCATCTGGAGACACCCATGCCCTATCGTGCGCCCCTTGCCGAGTATGATCTGTTGATGGGTCATGTCGTGGGTCTTGACCATGTGGCTGGCACTGAGCGGTTTGGCGAGGCGAGTGCGGAGACCGTGGCCGCTATTTTGGCCGAGGCCGCGAGGATGTGTGAGCAGGTTCTGGCGCTGCCGATTACCGTGGCCACGGCGGTCAATGAGATGATGGCCTCAGCCTGTCTCAGCCTGCAAATTGCGCCCTTGATGAGCCAAGGCCAGATCGAGGCTCTGGAGCATCACGCGAGCGATGAGATCAAGGCGCTCTACCTGCCCAAGCTGGTCAGTGGGCAGTGGAACGGGACGATGAACCTCACCGAGGCGCAGGCGGGCAGCGATGTGGGCGCGCTGCGCACGAAGGCCGCGCCGAAGGGCGACGGGACCTATGCGATCACGGGCCAGAAAATCTATATCAGCTGGGGTGACAATGACGCGACCGAGAACACCGTTCATCTGGTGCTCGCGCGTCTGCCGGATGGGGCGGAGGGGACGAAGGGGATATCGCTCTTTCTGGTGCCGAAATTCCTGCCCGATGCGGAGGGTAACCCCGGCGCGCGCAATGAATTGTCGGTGGTAAGCCTTGAGCATAAGCTTGGCCTGCATGGCAGCCCAACGGCGGTGATGGACTATGCCGGGGCCACAGGCTGGCTCGTTGGGGAGCCGCACAAGGGGATGCGCGCGATGTTCACGATGATGAACAATGCGCGGCTGGGCGTGGGTGGGCAGGGTATCGGCATCGCCGAGCGGGCGTACCAACACGCGCTGGCCTATGCGTCGGAGCGGCGTCAGGGCGTCACGCCCCTGGGTGAGACAGCGATCATCGACCATGCGGATGTGCGCCGGATGATTCTCACGATGCAGGCGGAGGTGTTTGCGGCGCGCGCCATCGCGCTGAGCTGTGCCGTGGCGATTGATATGCAGACGGCGACCGAAGAGCCAGTATGGGTCGCGCGGGCCGCATTTCTCACGCCCATCGCCAAGGCGTTCGGCAGCGATACGGGGCTCCGCGTGTCCGATATGGGCGTGCAAGTGCATGGCGGCATGGGGTATATCGAAGAAACCGGTGCTGCGCAGTTCACGCGCGATGTGCGGGTGACGGCGATCTATGAGGGCACCAACGGGATTCAGGCGATGGATCTGGTGAGCCGCAAGATGATGGATGAGGGCGCGATGGCATATGTAATCTTGGCCGAAATCGAGGCCGCGGCCCAAGCGGCGCACGCGGCGCTGCCCGATCTGGCCGAGCCTTTGCTTGAGGCCTGCGCGGCCCTGCGTGCCGGCACCGATTGGATGGTGCAACATCAGGTGGAAGACCGCTTTGCGGGGGCTGTGCCTTATCTTGCGGCGTTTGCGCGGGTTCTGGGCGGGCAGGCGCATCTCAAGGCGGCTGAGGTCGAGGGCGGTGCGCGGCTGGCGCTGGCACGGTTCTACATGTCGCGGATGCTGCCCGAGTATGCGGCCAAGCTGTCCGAGGCTCGCGCCGGGTCCGAGGGTCTTTATGCGGTAGATGTCGAGGCAATGGCGCGGTGAACATGCCCGAAGGCCTGCGCTACCCTTGGCCCAATGCGCCCGCTGAGGGGCAGTCCATAGAGGTCGCCCCCGGCATCTTTTGGATGCGGATGCCCCTGCCGATGGTTCTGGACCATGTGAATATCTATGCACTGGACGATGGGGGTAGCTGGACGGTGCTTGATACGGGCATGTTCTCCAAACGCTCGGTCGCAATCTGGGAACGGTTGCTCGCGGGGCCTTTGCAGGGCCGGCCCGTGGGGCGGGTGATCCTCAGCCACCACCACCTCGATCATGTGGGCATGGCCGGGTGGCTTATGGAGCGGTTCGGCAGCGAATTGTTGGCGACGCGCACGGCATGGCTCATGGCGCGGATGCTGATCATGGATGTGGAGGAGCGTCCAACCCCGCAGGCGCTCAAATTCTGGCGCAGCGCGGGGATGGATGCGGAAATCTACGCCAAACGCGCGGGTGAGCGGCCCTTCAATTTCGGCGATACCTGCGCGCCCATCCCAGTGGGATATACGCGGGTGCGGCAGGGCGATACGCTCACCATCGGGGGTCGTGAGTGGGACGTGCATACCGGTGGTGGGCACGCGCCGGAGCATCTGACGCTTTGGAGCCGGAGGGATGATCTGGTCCTCTCCGGCGATCAGATCCTGCCCTCGATCAGCCCCAATATAGGTGTCTATCCAACCGAGCCGGAGGCCGATCCGCTTTCCGATTGGCTCGAATCCTGTGCGCGGTTCGCGGGGCTGGCACGGGCAGAGCATCTGGTGCTGGGCGGTCATAAGCTGCCTTTCACCGGCTTGCCCAAACGGATGGAGCAGCTCATCGACAACCACCATGGCGCGCTCACGCGGCTGGAGGCGCATCTGGCCACGCCGCGCACGGCGTCGGAATGTTTTGCGCCACTTTTCAAACGGAAAATTGATGATGGGACCTATGGTCTGGCCCTTGTAGAGGCGGTTGCGCATCTCAACCATCTGTACCACGCTGGCCGCATCACGCGCCACCGCCGGGGCGATGGTGCGTGGCTCTGGCAGATGAAGGATTGATGCATGGATGACGATATAGCCACCTCCGCCGAGGCACTGGAGTCCGCCGCCCT
Source organism: uncultured Shimia sp. (assembly GCA_937881735.1). Classification (GTDB taxonomy): domain Bacteria; phylum Pseudomonadota; class Alphaproteobacteria; order Rhodobacterales; family Rhodobacteraceae; genus Roseovarius. Next base: position 13,131 of record CALGEH010000157.1, on the reverse strand, counting down.
GCCGCGTTGGCATGAGGTCCATTCGGACCCGGCCCAATCGGGTGAGGCCACGTTGCCGGATGCGGTGAAGGCCAAGCCGGTGGCGCAGAAAAGTGCAGCCGAATGGGCCTATGAGCGGCTTATCCTCTATATCCAGAACTTTGAGAAGACGCTCGATAACGAGCATGAGGTCGCGATGGGATTCGTGGGCGGCGATGCGGGCGTTTTGCGCATCGAAGGGATGGGGTATTTCGACCCGGATATCGTGACGTTTTACGGCGCTGACGGGACAGGGACGAAGACGCAACTCGTCCAGCATGTGAGCCAACTCAGCGTGCTCTTGCGTGCCTTGCCCAAACCGCGCCCCGAGGCCCCGCCCGAGAGGATCGGCTTTCGTCTTGCGCAGGATCTGGGCAAGGCCTGAAAGGCAGGCATTGGAGGCCACACCGGGGCGTGACAGGCCCCGTATGATGCGCTACATATTGGACAAACGCGTAATGACGAAAGGGACAAGTCATGTCCGAACACAAGCACGGCGAAATGGATATCACGGCACAGGAAAAGGCCTTTGACGGGTTCGTCACCTGGTCTGTGCGGGTTGCGGTTGTAAGCATCGGTATCTTGGTCTTCCTCGCACTTTTCAACAGCTGATTCATATCTGATTTCAGACTGCGCCGATTGGGGGGCCAGACATGACACGGATTTTCGCTATGGCGTTTTGCGCGCTATTCGCTCTCTCGGGCTGCGCCGCAGAATCGGTTTGGGCCACGGATGAGGAGGTGCAGCGCGCCGCCTACAGCCATGATGGCCCGCCGCGTCTCACGCTCTTCACGATGCTGAACAACCGCACCGGCAACGGGGCGCATACATCGCTGATGATCAATGGCACACAACGGATCATTTATGATCCTGCAGGCTCTTTTGCGCATGAGACGATTCCAGAACGTAACGACGTGCTCTACGGCGTGACGCCGCCGGTGGCGGATGTCTACACCCGCTACCATGCGCGCGAAACATTCCACGTGAAAATCCAGACTCTGGACGTCACGCCCGAGCTTGCGGCGCGGGCCGCGGCCCTCGTGAAGCAGGCAGGGCCCGTGCCCGGCGCGCAATGTGCCTACAGCACCTCTGCCGTTATGGCGCAGCTTTTCCCCGGACAAATCACGCAATCTTGGCTGCCAAAAAAGCTGGCGGATCAATTTGCCACCGTTCCGGGTGTGAGCGAGCAGATCCTGCATGAGTATGACAGCGACGATAATTCAAAAGTTCTGGCCGAGTGGAACCCGGAGCAGTGGAACGCGTCCAAGGCGAACTGATTTTTCGCAGCTTCAAATGTGAGACGGCCCGCTCTGATCAGAGCGGGCCGTTTGCGTTTGTTCTGCTGAGCTAAGGGTTTAGCCGAACACTTTGGTCAGTGATTTGTCCACGCCAGTCAGGATTTCGTCGATGTCATCCTTGGTGGCGATCAATGCGGGCGAGAAGCACAGCGTGTTGTTGAGGCCGGGCAGTGACCGGTTGGTCATCCCGATCACGATGCCTTGCGCCATGCAATCGGCCACGACGGCCTGACACATTTTCTCGGGCGCGGGCTCTTTCGTGCTGCGGTCCGATACAAGCTCGGCCCCGAGAAAGAGACCCTTGCCGCGCGCGTCGCCAATCACCTTGTGCTTGTCTTTGAGCGCGTTGAGTTGGTCGAGCATGTAGTGACCGATCTGGACCGTGTTCTCCAGAAGACCCTCTTCTTCGATGATCGCCATGTTCTCCAGCGCCGCCGCCGGGCCTGCCGTGCAGCCCCCGAAGGTGGAGATATCGCGGAAATAGTTCATCGGGTCGCTGGCGTCGTCCTTGAAGAGGTCGAAAACACGCTCATTCGTGACGCAGCAGGCGATGGCGGCATAGCCCGAGGCCACACCCTTGGCCATGGTCACGAAATCCGGCTCGATCCCGTAATGCTGATAGCCGAACCAAGTGCCGGTGCGGCCCACGCCGCAGACGACCTCGTCGATATGCAGCAAGATATCGTATTTGCGGCAAATCTCCTGTACCGCGGGCCAGTAGCCCTCGGGCGGGGTGATAACGCCGCCACCGGCCGTCACCGGTTCAAGGCAGAGCGCGCCCACGGTTTCTGGGCCTTCTGCGAGGATCACCTCTTCGATGGCGCGGGCTGCCGCGATTCCGTATTCCTCACCCGAGAGATCCCATTGCGCGCGGTATTCCATGCAATGCGGCACACGCACGAAGCCGGGCGCGAAGGGGCCGTATTGCGCGTTGCGCTCGTCCTGCCCGCCCGCCGACATGGTGGCGAGGGTGGAGCCGTGGTAATCGCGGTCGCGGTAGAGTATCTTGTATTTCTTACCGCCATAGAGCTTGTGCGAAATCTGCCGCACCATCTTGAAGGCTTTCTCATTCGCCTCCGAGCCGGAGTTCGTGTAGTAGACGCGGCTCATGCCGGGCATTTTCGAGATCAGCTTTTCCGAGAAAAGCGCACCGGGGATCGACCCTGCGGAACCCGCAAAATAGGGCAGCTTGATCAGCTGGTCGCGGATGGCGTTGGCGATCCGCTCGCGCCCGTAGCCCACATTGACGGTCCAGACACCGCCCGAGACGGCGTCGATATGCTCTTTGCCCTTTTGGTCCCAAACGCGCATGCCCTTGCCTTCGACGATGATGCGCGGGTCGGATTTGGCGTCCGGACCCTGGAACGGGTCATGCTGGATCAGGTGGTGCCAGACATGGGCGCGGTCGGCTTCCACGACCTTGTCGATGTCATTTTCCAGAAACTTGCCGTCCATGTGAGTGTCCTCTGTCGGGGGTGGCGGCGCGCGGCGCGCCTGATGTTGGATTGTTTAACTCATATAGAATTCAGATAGGACGCAAGAGATAGGTCCAGATGCTTCTGTTAATTAGGTCCAGAAGCGCCTGCTTACCCACGCGAGATGTGGGTCTGACCGTTTGACGGCCTCAGCGGCTTGTGTAGCCTCGCTTTTGCGCGCTGTAGAGCTGCGCATAAAGCCCGTCTTGCTCCAAAAGCTCGGCATGTTTGCCGCTTTCCACCAGCGCACCTGATTCCAGCACAAAGATACGGTCGGCATCGGAGACGGCTGACAGGCGGTGCGCGACGATAATGGTGGTCTTGCCGCGTGTCAGCCGGTTCAGCGCTCTTTTGATTCGCTCCTCAGTCGCTTGGTCGAGGGCAGATGTCGCCTCATCCAGCAGAAGGATTGGTGCGTCACGCAGGAATGCCCGCGCAATGGCGATGCGCTGTTTCTGCCCGCCCGAAAGCTGCGCGCCTTTGGGCCCCACGGAGGCGTCACCGCGCGCGCGGATCAGGTCGGCAATCTCGGCGGCTTCGGCGGCGGCCCAAACCTCGGCCTCGGTCGCGGCGGGGTTCACGTAGCGGATGTTTTCCCAGATCGAATTGTTGAAGATCACGATGTCCTGCGCGACCACGGAATAGGATCCACGCAGCGCGGTGAGCTTGAGATCCGCAATGGATTGCCCTCCGATAGTGACCGCGCCCCCTTTGACATTATAGAGTCGCGACAGAAGCGACAGGATCGTGGTTTTGCCGGATCCGGTGGAACCTACAATGGCCGAGACCTGCCCGCCCTTGAAGGTCATCGACAGCCCGTCAAAGAGCGGCTGATCCTTGGAATAGCTGAAGCGCACATCCTCAAGCGCGATATCCGCACCGGTGTCGAATTGATCGGTCGCGCCGGGCTTGTCATGGATGCTGGGATGCTCGTCATAAAGCTCACGGATACGGTCGAGCATCACGAGATTGGCCTGAAGCGTGGTGAAGTAAAGCGCCAGCAGGCGGGCGGGGTCGAACACCATGACCATGCCCAGAAGGAAGGTGATGATGCCCGCGCCGTCCATGTCGAAATTGGGCGACAGGACCATATAGCCGCCGCCGCCGATCACGAGGACGTAGACAAAGGCAGAACTGAGATCGATCGAGGGCATCACGAGCGCTTGGGTGACCTGCACCCGATTAAAAAGGTCACGGATTGCCCCGGTGCCCTTCATCAGGCGCGAAACTTCCATGCCTTCCTGACTGGAGATCTTGATGGTTCGCATGCCGTTCACGGTCTCTTCAATGCCGTTCATGTAATCCGCAAGGGCGGTCTCGGCGCGGCCTTGGGCCTCGCGCACACGCTCGGATACGAAGTTCATCAGCCAGATGATGAAGGGTAGCACCACCACGGCTGTGCCGAAGAGAATGGGGTTCTTGTAGATCAGGTATCCCGAGACGATCACCACCGTGACTGCATCGCGCACCGCATTGGCCGTGGCCTGTCCAATGAAGACGCCAAGCGCCTGGGTCTGACCCACAAGGCGCTGGATGATCGCGCCGGATTTGGTGCGCTCGAAATACGCCAGATCAAGGCGCATCATGTGATCAATCAGATCGCGGCGCATCTGGAAAACGGCGTCGTTGCTGACCCAGATCGTCACCCGTGGCACGAGGTAGGACATGAGCGCGCGCACGGCGAAGAGAAAGAAGACCACGATGCAGATCATCACCAGATCCTGCACGCCACCGCTCTCGAAGATCACGCGCAGACCGCTTTCGGTCATGGCGAGGAATTGTTGATAGACCACGCCCTGCACAAGGATCATCACCAGGACGACCAAGAGCCAAGGTGATTTCTGCCTGAGATAGTTGGTCCAGAGCCAGCGCAGATTGGTGCGGTCACGCTCGGAGAAGAACTTGGCACGCTTCGTCGCGGTAGGGGCCTGTTCGACCGCTGCGTCCGCATGAGGCGCAGGTGCTGCATCATCCGCCTCTTGGGCAGTTTGGCTCGGCTCTGTCTCTTGCGTATCGGCTGGCTTGCTCATGACCCGCTCTTAGCGCGCTTTCTCCACAGGGTCAGCCCCTGAATTTACGCGAGGCCTATTCCCAGCAACTGACCAGCACGGTCATCCCGTCGGCCCGGCCCTTCAGCTCGGCAGGCGGGATTTGGCCCGCACCGGATGTGGCGGCGATGGTGATCCCGGCCTCGCGCAGGGCGGCGCTGACGCTGGCGGCGTCGGCGACGAAGCTCACGTCATCGGGCAGTTTGCGCCCATCCGTGCTACGCGGCAGGAGCATCCCCAGCACCGCACCACTTGTATCGAAAACCGGTCCACCCACATCACCGTCAAGGGCTGCAAGGGTGAGGCGTTTCACATCCGGCTCGCCGTTGAGGCCCTTCACATCGGCCAATTGACCATAGGTGATGGAGGGCGCGCCCAGCACGCCGCCATAGGAATAACCCGCAACGGCCACTTCGGAGTTGAGCCGCGCGACGTTTTCCTGAAACGCGGCCACCTGAAGGGGGGCGAGGCTTTGAGTGGGACGCAGAATGGCGATCCCGAGGCTCTCAACGATGGTGGCGACTTCGGCCTCATAGACCTCGTCCAGCGTGATGCGCGCGCAAGCCTGCACCACCTCGGCTGTGGTCACCACGGTGCCGCTGCGATCCACGTAAAAGCCCGAGCGCGAGATCTTGGGCTTGCGAATTTCCAGCCCCGAGACAAGATCGATGCTTTGCTCCGCGTTGGAGCCCGCGGCGGGATCAAGCACGCCTTCGGTGCGCGTGAAACTGTCGAGCATGGCCGACAGGACCCGGGTGCGGCGCTCTTCGTCGCCTGCGGGCCACAGAAGGGTGAAGCCCTTGATCTGGCCGTTCTGGAGGCTCGCCTCGGTATGCGAGATCATCTTGGCGCTTTCACCGACAAGGGTGAACGCATTGCGTCCCCGCTCGCGCGGGCCGGAGGGCGGCACGATCTCAAGGGTCTGCATGATGTCGTATAGGCCAAAAAGCGTGTCTTCCGTGCCCTCCTGGCTGATCATCAGGACTTTGGCGGGGATATCACCGATGCTCTCGAAATGGGCAAAGGGCGGCTCATAATTATCGAAGGCCACGACACCGGTGGGGATCAGCATCTCGATACCCATTTGCGGGTCAGAGACGGTGGCGAGGTTCATCCCCTCAAGCACGGCATTGTATTGCCGGGCCAGCTCCGCACGTTGCAGCGTGGTGAGGATACCAGTGGCCTCGAAATTATTCTCTTCCTGCCAGCGCGACATGGCACCGCGCGTGCCGGGGCCAAAGGCTGCATCGATGCTGCCGGTGTAAAAGCCCGCCCAGCGAAGCAGCTCTTGCAGCTCGGCGCGCTCCTCGCGGCTCAACTGCGCCTCGGCGGCGCGGGCCTCGCGGGGGGTCTCATCGACGAATTCTGGCTCGGCTGGGGTGGCAGGCTCCACAGGCTCAATGACGGCCACCTCCGGTGTGGTCTCGGTCTGTGCCTCGGGAACCTCAGGTGCCGTGATGGCGGCGATAGCGGCCTCCTCTTCACGGGTCAGATCGTCTTGGCCCACGGGCCAGATCTGGCTCTGATATTCGCCGCTGCGAGCAATGTAGCTGTCGCGCGGTATGCGCCCTTCGGCCCGCAGGGAGCGCAGGATGCGGACCGCCTCACTCTCGGGGTAGGGGCCAAGGGCCACGCCATACCAGCCACCGCCAAGAAAGAACCCGTTCACATCGTTCAGCTCCGCACTGCGGCGGCGCAAAGCTTCGTTGATGGCGGTCAGGTTGGGCTGGGCCTCGATCTGAACCCAGACGCGGGGCTCTTGTGTGTCCTGCGCCATGGTGGCACCGGTCCCCATCAAAGCGGCAAACACAACCGCCAAACTCAATTTCATCAAGTGATGCACAATCCCAACCCTAACTTCGCGAATTTGTTTTTCGTTCCGGGTGTTTTAGCAAATCTGAGCCTCTGTGCACTTAAATTATGCGCGAGCGCCCGATTGACCCCCCTAGCGCCGCGCCGTAGGTAGAAACGGCGAAATCAGGGGCCGTGTCCCCATGGAGATGAGCATGGGGGCGAGATGAGCGATCAGGCAAGCAAACCGCGCAGTTTTCAGGAGATTATCCTGCGGCTTCAGGCCTATTGGGCCGAGCAGGGCTGCGCCGTGATGCAGCCCTACGACATGGAGGTGGGTGCGGGCACGTTCCACCCCGCCACCACTCTGCGCAGCCTCGGCAGCCGGCCATGGGCCGCAGCCTACGTTCAGCCCTCGCGCCGCCCCACCGATGGGCGCTACGGCGACAGTCCGAACCGGTGGCAGCATTACTACCAGTTTCAGGTGATCATCAAACCCAGCCCGCCCGATTTGCAAGCGCTCTATCTGGGCTCGCTTGAAGCCATCGGGATCGACATGGCGCTGCATGACATCCGCTTTGTCGAGGATGACTGGGAGAGCCCCACCCTTGGCGCATGGGGCCTTGGCTGGGAGGTCTGGTGCGACGGGATGGAAGTCTCGCAGTTTACCTATTTTCAGCAGGTCGGCGGGCATGATTGCGCGCCTGTCTCCGGCGAGCTGACCTATGGGCTGGAGCGTCTGGCGATGTATGTCCTTGGTTATGACGATGGCAATGCGATGCCGTTCAACGCGCCCGACGCACCCATTCCGCTGACTTACGGCGATGTGTTCCGTGAGGCGGAGGCGCAATACGCGCGGTGGAATTTCGATGTGGCCGACACCGATATTTTGCTCCAGCATTTCATAGATGCCGAGGCGGAATGCGCCCGGATTCTGGAGCAGCCTGCTGACGACCCCAAGACGGGCCGCCGCATCGTCATGGCCCAACCCGCCTATGATCAGTGCATCAAGGCCAGCCATATCTTCAACCTGCTAGACGCGCGCGGCGTGATCTCCGTGACCGAGCGGCAGGCCTATATCGGCCGGGTGCGCACCCTAGCCAAGGCCTGCGCGGATGCGTTCGTGCAGACGCAAGCCGGTGGGTGGGAGGCGGCATAATGGGCAAGTTTCTGGTCATCCTCCTGCTCGTCTGCTGCGCTGTGGCGGGTGTTTCGATGTATTACCTTCAGGTCTATGCCTTCTATGAGGAGGTGCCCGAGACGGGCGACTATGTGCGTTTGACTGCGATTGTCTCAGGCACCCCAGAGGGGCTGCCCTATGATCGGTTCGAGGCCATCGACTCCGAGAGCTCGCCCATCCGCTACCGCGCGTGTTTCACCACCGATATGGGGTTCGATGCGCTCAGCGAGACTTACGTGATCATGGACAATCCGGTGCCGCGCGTGGCGCCGAAATGGTTCGAGTGCTTCGACGCCAAGGAAGTGGGCGGTGCGCTGGAAAACGGCGCGGCGCTGGCCTTCATGGGCGAGGAAAACGTGCAATACGGGATCGACCGTATCGTGGCCATTCACGAGGATGGGCGCGGCTGGGTCTGGCACGAGATCAACCGCTGCGGCGAGGTCGTCTTTGACGGCAATTTCGCACCCGAGGGCTGCCCCCCACCCCCGCAAGGATATTGATATGCCCGACCTTCTGATCGAACTCTTCTCCGAAGAAATCCCCGCCCGGATGCAGGCCCGCGCGGCGGATGACCTTCGTGTGCGGATGACCGACGGGCTTGTCGAGGCGGGGCTGACCTATGCGGGGGCGGCGGCGTTTGCCACGCCCCGGCGGCTGACGCTGACGGTGCAAGGCCTGCTGGCCGAGAGCCCGACTGTGCGCGAAGAGCGCAAGGGGCCACGCGCCGACGCGCCCGAGAAGGCCATTGAGGGCTTCCTGCGCGGCGCGGGCGTGTCCCGCGATGATCTGGAGCTGCGCGACGAGAAAAAGGGGCAGGTCTACTACGCCACGATCACCAAGCCGGGGCGCGGGGCCGAGGCCATTGTGGCCGAGGTTCTGGAAAGCGTTATCCGCAACTTCCCATGGCCCAAATCCATGCGCTGGGGCGCGGGCAGCTTGCGCTGGGTGCGGCCCTTGCACCGCATCCTGTGCATCCTCACGGATGATGCAGGCGAGGCCACGGTTGTGCCGATGGACGTGGACGGAATCAAAGCAGGCAACGTGACAGAGGGGCACCGCTTCATGGCGCCCGGCGCGCTGAAAGTGTCGTCCTTTGATCACTATTCCACCGCCCTGCGCGGGCATTTCGTGATGCTCGATGCGGCGGAGCGGGCCGAGGCGATCTGGCAGGATGCGACCAATCAGGCCTTTGCGGCTGGTATGGAAGTGGTTGAGGACCGCAGCCTTCTGGCCGAGGTGGCGGGGCTCGTGGAATGGCCCGTGGTCCTCATGGGCGCAATCGACGCGCAGTTCCTCGACCTGCCGCCGGAGGTGCTCCAGACCTCCATGAAGGAGCATCAGAAGTTCTTTTCCGTGCGCAACCCCAAGACGGGCCGGATCGAGCGCTTCATCACCGTGGCCAACCGCGAGACCGCCGATCAGGGCGCGACGATCCTCGCGGGCAACGCGCGGGTCCTGTCGGCGCGGCTCGCCGATGGGGCGTTCTTTTGGCAAAACGATCTGCGCGAGGCCAAGGCGGGCGGGGCCGCATGGCTGAAATCGCTGGAGGCCGTGACCTTCCACAACAAGCTGGGAAGCCAGGCCGAGCGAGTGGAGCGGATCGCAGCGCTTGCCCGCGAGATTGCCCCCGCCGTGGGCGCGGATGCGGATCTGGCGGAACAGGCCGCGCGCTGGGCCAAGGCCGATCTGCCGTCCGAGATGGTCTATGAGTTCCCTGAATTGCAGGGCCTGATGGGGCGCTACTATGCCGAGGCCGCCGGGATGCCCGCCGAAGTGGGGGCGGCGGCGGAAGAGCATTACTCGCCGCTCGGTCCCTCCGACGATGTGCCCACCGCACCCGTATCGGTGGCCGTGGCGCTGGCCGACAAGCTCGACCTGCTGACTGGGTTCTGGGCGATTGACGAAAAACCCACAGGGTCGAAGGACCCGTTTGCGCTGCGTAGGGCGGCGCTTGGGGTTATTCGGTTGGTGGTGGAAAACAAGATTGCGAGCAGTATGCTGCCGATGTTTGATAACGCGATGCGACGCGCGATGGCGGCGGCATCGCCTGATCGTGGTGACCTTAACTTGAAGGAATTAGATGATCGGGTGGCAATTGTTAACCTCCTCACCTTCTTCCACGACCGCCTCAAGGTCTACCTCAAGGACCAAGGTGTCCGCCACGACATCATCGACGCCTGCGTCGCTATGCCGGGCAATGACGACCTCGCGCTGCTGGTGAAACGCGCCACAGCGCTCAGCGATTTCCTCAAGACCGACGATGGCGAGAACCTTCTGCAAGGGTTCAAGCGGGCCAATAACATCCTCAGCCAGGCTGAGGAGAAGGATGGCGTCGAGTATTCCTATGGCGCGGACGTAAAGTTCGCCGAGACGGACGAGGAGCGCGCGCTGTTCACTGCCCTCGACCAGGGCGAGCCTGCGATCAAGGCCGCGCTGGAGACCGAGGATTTCGCCGCCGCGATGACCGCCATGGCCGCCCTGCGCGCGCCGATTGATGCGTTTTTCAACGCGGTGCAGGTCAATACCGACAGCCAGATCGTGCGCCGCAATCGGCTCAACCTTCTGAGCCGCATCCGCACCATTTGCCTTGAGGCCGCCGATCTGACCCGGATTGAGGGCTGATCACTTTCCTGCGGTGTAAATCAAACCTTACACTTGCCTTGTCAGTCTTCGCGCGTATTGTGCAGCAAAGCAGAAGGTGCCGCAGTGCAGCAAATTGACCAACAGATCACCTTGATCACCCCCGATGCGCCGATCAAGGCGCAAACCCACGGGGGGCGTGCGAAGTGTCTTCAGCGCCTTGTGCGGCTGGACCTGCCGGTGCCGCGCACGGTGGCGCTGTCCTTCGGCGCGGTGCATGGAATTGCGGCGGGCGACATGCCGGATATGGACGCTCTTCTGGCCGAGCTTGATGGCGCGCATCTTTTTTGTGTGCGGCCCTCGTCGGAAGACCCTGATTGGGGCGGCCCGCGAGCGGTGCTCAATATTGGGATGAATGATCGCGCCCGTGCAGCCTTGGGCGCGCGGATCGGCGAGGAGGCGGCGGCGCAGCTTTATCTGCGCTTCGTGCAATCCTATGCGGTTCATGTGGCGCGGCTTGACCCCGATACGCTGGATGATGTGTCCGAGGGCCCCGAGCAGGGTCTGGCCGAGGCGCTGGCCGCCTATGCCGAGGAGACGGAAGAGCCGTTCCCGCAGGATCCAGCCGTGCAACTGGCCGAGGTGCTGCGCTCCATGGCGCGGGCGTGGGAGGGCACGACGGCGCGGCTTTTGCGGCAGGCCAAGGGCGCGCCCGTGGATGCGGGTCTGGGCCTTGTGGTGCAGGAAATGGCCATCGGGCTGGGAAATGGCGAGAGTGGCTCGGGCGTGATGCAGCTGGTCAACAGCCAGAACGGCGCGCGCCAGATCACCGGGCGCTATCTCAGCCAGAGCCAAGGGCGTGATGCGCTGACCTCAAGCGCCGGCGCGCTCTATCTTGAGCGCGATGCGCGTGGGGCCTCGCTGGAAGAGCTTGCCCCCGATGCTTTTACCCAGCTCAAGGGGCATCTGGCGTTGATGCGCACGGAGTTGCGCGAAGAGATGCAGGCGGAATTCACGTTGGAGAACGGCCAATTGCACATCCTCGACGGGGTGCGTGTCACACGCACGGCGCGCGCGGCGGTGAGCATTGCCGTGGCGCTGGCTGAGGAGGGGATCATCCCGCGCGAGGAGGCCCTTCTGCGGATCGAGCCGCGCGCGCTCAATGAATTGCTCCACCGCCGGGTCGATCCGGACGCGCCGCGTGATATTTTGGCGCGCGGAATGGCCGCGAGCCCCGGGGCCGCCACGGGCAAGATCGTGTTCAACTCCGAGGCCGCACAAGCTGCGGATGCGCGCGGCGAGGCCTGTATCCTTGTGCGACGCGAAACCGGGTCCGAGGATATTCGCGGCATGCACGCCGCTGTTGCCGTTCTGACCGAGCGCGGCGGCATGACCAGCCACGCGGCGGTGATTGGTCGCGGGATTGGCCTGCCTTGTGTGGTGGGTGCCTCGTCGATGCGGTTTCAGATGAACAAAGGGCAGCTGACAGCACCCGATGGCCGCGTCCTCAAAGAGGGTGACGAGATCACCGTGGACGGCACCAACGGTATTGTTCTGATGGGGCAGGCAGCCCTTCTGGATGCCGGTCATGATGAAAGCTTTCTGGTGCTGATGGATTGGGCGGACGAGCTGCGCGATATCAATGTGCGCGCCAATGCCGACACGCCTGCCGACGCTTTGGTTGCGCGCAATTTCAAGGCGCAAGGGATTGGCTTGTGCCGCACCGAGCATATGTTCTTCGAGGAGGGACGCCTCACGGTGATGCGCGAGATGATCTTCGCCGGCACGCCTGCGGACCGGGCGGCGGCGTTGGAGCGGCTCTTGCCCATGCAGCGCGCCGATTTCGCCGATCTCTTCCGCATCATGCAGGGGCAGCCCGTTTGCATCCGCCTGCTTGACCCACCTCTGCATGAGTTTCTGCCGACCGACCGCGCCGGGCACCGGGAGCTGGCCGAGGCGCTGGATCTGCCGCTCAGCGTGGTGACCCGCCGGGTCGAGGCGCTGGGCGAGTATAACCCGATGCTGGGGATGCGTGGTGTTCGGCTCGGGATCACTGTGCCCGAGATTTACGACATGCAGGCGCGCGCAATTTTTCTGGCCACGCTGGATGTGCTTGATGATGGCACGTCGATCATCCCCGAGATCATGATCCCGCTCGTCTCCGCTCGCCGCGAGGTGGAGTTGGTCAAGGCGCGCATTGATGCAGTGGCCTCCGCCGTGCGCACCGAGACGGGCCGCAAGTTCAACTACCGTCTTGGCGTGATGGTCGAGACACCCCGCGCTGCCCTGCGCGCCGCCGAGATCGCGCCGCTTGTGTCCTTCCTCAGCTTCGGCACCAATGACCTGACGCAGATGACATACGGGCTCAGCCGCGATGACGCGGGGCGGTTCATGTCCGAATATGTGCAACAGGGCGTCTATCCCGAAGATCCGTTTCACACGCTCGATATCGACGGGGTGGGTGAACTTTTAACCATCGGGGCCGAGCGCGGGCGCGCAGCGGGGGGCCGCGACCTGACGCTGTCGATCTGTGGCGAACACGGCGGCAACCCCGAATCAATCGCCTTCTGCCGAGCGGCGGGATTCGATTATGTGTCCTGTTCTCCCTTCCGTGTTCCGGTGGCGCGACTAGCTGCCGCACAATTGGCGATCTGGGACAAGATCGGCTAAGGCGCGCGAGTGCCGCCAGGGTACCTCTGTAAATTGCGCGGATCTTTGCGCTGCGGTATGATTGAGCATTG
>CALGEH010000156.1 GCA_937881735.1 uncultured Shimia sp. | reverse complement strand
CATCTGGCACAGCGCGTGGATTGTGCGGGTTTTGTGCAGGATGAAGTGACACAGGAGGCCTTGCGAGGGTTGCCTTATGGGTCATACCTGCGCAGCTGGGATGGGCAGGAACTCAGCGCGCATTTCATACGGCTTGAGCATTTCGTGCAGGACGCGGCCCCGCTTTGGGCACATTTGGGCTTCGCTCTAGAGCTGCCGCATCTCAACGCATCTCGCCGCGAGGCGGGTTATCGCCACTATTACACCACCGCAACGGCGCAAGTGATCGAATCAGTCTGTGCCGAGGATATCGCGCGATTCGGGTATTCCTTTTGATAGGCGTGAATTGTGGCCGTATTGTTTCCGTCTTTTGCCCAATGCCGCGCAAACATCCGCCATCTTCCTGCCATACGGGATAATGGCTAAATCTGGCCCCAATTCCGACCAAAGCTGGCCGGAATGAAGGTGTGAATTGGGATCACTGCCACAAACGTCCAAGGGGACAGGGTGTTGCATCTGAGGGGATGACCCAATGTTGGATTGGATGGGAGCTGGAGTAATCTGGCCTAAAGGGAAAGAGACAGAGACGAACACTGCGCTGGAGATGGCGCTGAGCGATCAGGGCGTGGTGCAATCGGGTCTTGTGTCGGGCACACGTCTGGCCACGCCTTCGGGCTGGCGAACGGTTGAGACGATTGCACCTGGGGACAAGGTGCTGACGTTCGATGCCGGGATGCAGGTCGTGACCGCCGTGCACCGTGCACCGCTGTGGCAGGATGAGGGTCCTTGCCCGCGCTCTTTATGGCCCGTGCAGGTGCCGCCCGGTGCTTTGGGCAATCGCGACTTGCTGCTCTTGGCACCAGATCAGGCGACCTTGATCGAAAGCGATCTGGCCGAGGAAATTCTCGGGGATCCTTTCGCCCTCATTCCGGCGCGGGTTCTGGACGGGGTGCGCTCCATGTGTCGCGTGCCACCAGAAGAGGGTGTGGAGATCGTCACGTTGTCTTTCGCATCCGAGCAGATCGTCTTTGCCAATAGCGGTGCGATGTTTCATTGCCTCGCCGAGCAAGACATCGTGAGCACCGCAATGGGCGGGGCCATCGAGCCGGTCTATGAGGTGCTTGACCTGATGACCGCTGGCTACCTGGCTATGGCGCTTGAGAAAGGGTGCTTGCCGGGGCGGTCTGCGGTCGCGTGACCGGACGCCTCCAGCAGATTTAGAGATCCCGCCGCGGGGAGATGAGAGGCCCGGCGTGCGGAGAGCATAGAGAGAAAGCGAGCACGCGGCGCCCCTGAGGATAGGGGCGCCGCGTTTGTGTTTGGTCTAGGCCGCTTGGGCCGCGTTGTCGAAGCGGGCGTAAAAGCTTTGGGCCTTGCCCGCCATTTCGACCAACAGCGCGGGCGGGGCAAAGCGCGCGCCATGCGCCTCAGCCAGCTCGTTGCAGCGCGCGGCAGCGTAGGGCGTGCCGATCATGTCGAGCCACGCGAACGGCCCGCCCGACCATGGCGCAAAGCCCCAGCCGAGGATCGCGCCCACGTCCCCCTCGCGGATATCTTCCAGCACACCTTCCTCCAGTGCGCGGACGGCCTCCAGGACTTGGGCAAACATGAGGCGGTGCTGCACCTTGATCAGATCCGGCTGCCCGGCATGGACGGGGTATTTTGCGGCGAGGCCGGGCCAATAGCCCAGCCGCTTGCCCTTGTCGTCATAATCATAAAAGCCCGCCCCGGATTTGCGGCCCAGACGGCCCTCACCCTCCATCCAGAAGATCACCTCATCTACCGCCGCATCCGGATAGGCATCGCCCATCGCGGCCTTGGTGGCGCGGGCGATCTTGGCGCCCAGATCAATCGACGTCTCATCGACCAGTTGCAGCGGCCCCACAGGGAACCCAAGCTGGCGCGCGGCATTGTCGATCAGCGATGGCGTCACACCTTCGGCCACCATGCGCAGGCCCTCGTTGATATAGGGGATGATGCAGCGGTTGGCGTAGAAGAACCGCGCGTCATTCACCACGATGGGCGTTTTGCGGATCTGGCGCACGTAGTCCAGCGCCTTGGCCGTGGCGTGGGGGCCGGTCTGCGCGCCCTTGATGATCTCGACCAGCATCATCTTCTCGACGGGGCTGAAGAAGTGGATGCCGATGAACTGCTCGGGCCGGACGCTTGCTTTGGCCAGCTCGGAGATCGGCAGGGTGGATGTGTTGGTGGCAAAAATGCACTCATCGCCCACCACGGCTTCGACCGCTTTGGTCACCTCTGCCTTGATCTTGGGGTCCTCGAACACGGCCTCGATGATCAGGTCGCAGCCCTTGAGCGCGGCATAATCCGTGGTGGCGGTGATCAGGGCAAGGGCCGCGTCCTTCTTGGCCTCGGTCGCCTTGCCGCGCTTGATGCCGGCGTCCATGTAGCTGGCGGTATAGGCTTTGCCCTTGTCCGCCGCCTCTTGCTTTTGGTCGATGAGGACAACTTCCATCCCCGCCATGGCCGAGACAAGCGTGATCCCTGCGCCCATCATGCCCGCGCCCATGACGCCGACCTTTTTGACGGTCGCATCGGGCACGTTGGGGCGGTTTGCGCCCTTCTCCAGCGCCTCTTTGTTGATGAAGAGGCTGCGGATCATCGCGCTGGACGACGGGTTCAGCAGGATATGCGTGAACCAGCGCGCCTCGATCTTGAGGGCGGTGTCGAAGGGCACAAGCGCGCCTTCATAGACGGCGCTCAGCAGCGCCTTGGCGGCAGGAAACGCGCCTTGGGTCTTGCCGTTGACCATGGCGGACGCACCGACGAAAGTCATGAAGCCCGCCGGATGGTAGGGCGCGCCACCGGGCATTTTGTAGCCCTTCTCGTCCCACGGCTTCACGATGTTCGGCTCCGAGAGAACCCATGCGCGGGCCGCATCCAAAAGCTCATCTGCGGGCACCACCTCGTCCACCACACCGGCGGCTTTGGCTTTCTTCGGATCGTTGAGCTTGCCTTCCAAGAGAAGCGGCGAGGCCCCCATCGCGCCGAGCTTGCGCACAAGGCGCGTGGTGCCGCCCGCACCGGGGAAGATGCCAACCATGATCTCGGGCAGGCCGATTTTGGCGCGTGGATTGTCGGCGGCAAAGATGCGGTGACAGGCCAATGGAATTTCAAGGCCAATGCCGAGCGCCGTGCCGGGCAGGGCGGCGGCAATGGGCTTGCCGCCCTTGTTCTTGTCATCCATCCCGCCGCGCTCGATCTTGCGCAGGATGGCGTGCATCCCCATCACACCGTCGAAAAGGCCGCGCGCCGGATCGTCGCCCGCATCCTCTTTCATCTTGGCGATGATGTTGAGATCCATCCCGCCTGCAAAGCTGCCCTCTTTGCCAGAGGTCAGGATGACGCCCTTCACGGCATCATCGGCCAGCGCGTCGTCAATGAGCGCCTCAAGGTCCAGAAATCCTTGGCCGTTCATCACGTTCATGGACTTGCCCTTGGTGTCCCAGGTGATGATTGCCACGCCATCGACGCCTTTTTTCATCGTAAAATCAGTCATTTGTGGTGTCTCCTTCTGCGTCTGCCATCGCTTTGAGGCGCGCGGTCATGGATGGGTTCTGATGTTCGGCCTCGGCCTCGATCAGCGTGTTGTCGGTGAACTCGAATGTTGCAAAGCACGGTGCCGCATCGGCGGTCATGCAATAGCCTCCTGCGTGCTGCACGATCACGAATTGGCGGTCTTCGCGGGTTTCGAACGCGATGTCGCGCACATTGGCGTCCATCACGCGGGTATACCCCTCGGCACCGCTGACCCAGATCTGCGTGGCCATGCCCATGGTGCCCGCAAAGGCCCCATCCTGGCCCCGGCACGGCATGTCGAAGCGGACCACGTAATCAGGCACGCCGTCTTGGGTCATGCCGATCTCGTAAACCGGGATTTGCGTGCCGTCGTCCCAGCTGCAAATCTTGCCGTAGAGCGCGTTAAGCTCGCCCAATGGATCGGGGCTGGACCCTTGCAGCACATCCGCATGGGCGGGTGCCGCAAGGGCGAGGGCGGTGAGCAGGATGGCTGGGCGCATGGCCTTACACCCGCTCGATGATGGTAGCCGCACCCATGCCTGATGCGATGCAAAGCGTGGCAAGACCCACCTCCTTGTCGGTGCGCTCAAGCTCGTCCAGCAGTGTGCCGATGATGATGGCACCCGTGGCGCCCAGAGGGTGACCCATCGCGATGGAACCGCCATTGGGATTGACGAGGGCCGGGTCCACATCGAACGCCTGCATGAAGCGTAGCACGACCGAGGCGAAGGCCTCGTTCACCTCGAAAAGGTCGATATCGTCGATATTCATGCCCGCATCGGTGAGGATCTTGTGCGTCGCGGGCACAGGGCCGGTCAGCATGATCGTGGGGTCTGTCCCAATCTTGCAGGTCTGGCGGATACGCGCGCGGGGCTTGAGCCCGTAGGCGCGGCCAAATTCCGCATCACCGATCAAAACGCCCGCAGCGCCGTCGACGATCCCAGAGGAATTGCCCGCGTGGTGGATGTGGTTGATCCGCTCCAGATGCGGGTATTTCATCTTGGCCACAGCATCGAAGCCCGGCATCACCTCGCCCATCGCCTGAAAGCTGGCGTTGAGCGCGCCCAGCGTTTGCATATCGGTGCCGGGGCGCATGTATTCGTCATGGTCCAGAATGGTCAGGCCATTTTGATCGGTGACCGGGATGATCGAGCCTGCGAAGCGCTTGGCGTCCCATGCGGCCTTCGCGCGGTTCTGGGATTCCACGGCCAGTGCGTCGGCCTGATCGCGGGTGAAGCCATACTCAGTGGCGATGATATCGGCGCTGATCCCCTGGGGGACGAAATACGTATCCATCGCCACGCTTGGGTCCACGGCAATCGCCGCGCCGTCGCTGCCCATCGCCACGCGGCCCATCATCTCGACCCCGCCCGCGATATAGGCCCGGCCTGCGCCGCCCTTCACCTGATTGGCGGCAATATTCACAGCCTCCATCCCGCTTGCGCAGAAGCGATTGATCGCAAGGCCCGGAATGCTCTCATCAAGGTCCGAAGCCAGCACGGCGGTGCGCGCAAGGCAGCCGCCTTGCTCCATCACTTGCGTGACGTTGCCCCAGATCACATCCTCGACCGCATGGCCCTCAAGGCCGTTGCGGTCTTTCAGAGCGTTTAGCACTTGCGCCGAGAGGCGCACGGCCGTGACCTCATGCAGGCTGCCATCTTTGCGGCCCTTGCCACGCGGCGTGCGCACGGCGTCATAGATATAGGCTTCGGTCATTTGGGTCTCCTATTCAGGCGGGTGTCAGGCGCGGTCAGCGGGGCTGCCGGGCATCAAATCGTATGGGTGTTTCCAACCGGGCAGGGCCTCGATATTTGCCAGCCAGCGGTCGATATGGGGCCATTCGCTGCGGGAAAAGCCAAAGGGTTCGGGGTAGAAAAGGTATCCGCAGCAGCTGAGATCGGCATTGGTCACGGCGTCGCCCACGATCCAGTCGCGCCCCTCAAGTTGGTCGTTGAGGACTGTGTAGGCGGCTTTGAGGCGGCCCTGAATGAAGGTGATCACCTCGGCGGGGCGTTTGTCCTCGGGCATGAAATTCATCAAGAACCGCGCCATGCCAGCCTGAGAGCTGAGCTTGTGATTGTCCCACAGAACCCAGCGGAAAATCTCGTAGTTCTCGTCATGGTCACGACCGCCGAATTTACCCGATTTCTCGGTGACATAGGCTTGAATCGCACCAGACTGGCTGGTTCGGAAAGCGCCATCGATGAGCACGGGCACTTCGCCCATGTCGTTGACGGAGGCGCGAAATTCGGGCGTGCGCGTCTCGCCGCCGAAGAAATCCACATAGACGGGGGCCCAGTCGAGCCCCGAGAGTTCAAGTGCGAGCGCGGCCTTATAGGCGTTGCCGCTTTCGCCCATACAGTAGAGTTGCATCGTCATGGCGTATCTCCCCGGTTCCTTGGCGTTGACCCGCATGCGTTCATTTCTTGCGGGCCTCAAGCTCGGAATTGAAAATGCGCAGCCGGTGCGCAAACGTATCCTCGTTGATCACACTGTCGAAATTCTCAAAGAGAAACGACAGCGCCTCGCCCTCGTCCAGCCCCGCCTCCTGGCTGAATTTGCGCAGGCGGCGGTAGCCATCTTCGGTCATGGACGCGTTGAAGCGGCGGGTCAGGCGGAAGCGTTTGGGCATGGATTTCCCTTCGGGATCAAAAGTGCGCCGCGTCCAGCGCCATCACGGTCTCTGCGCCGGTCTCGATCCGGGCGAGGTGCAGCGCCGTGGCGGGTAGGCGGCGCGCCATATAGTAGCGTCCGGTGGCCAGCTTTGTCTC
This sequence comes from uncultured Shimia sp., assembly GCA_937881735.1. GTDB lineage: Bacteria > Pseudomonadota > Alphaproteobacteria > Rhodobacterales > Rhodobacteraceae > Roseovarius. Next base: position 3,646 of record CALGEH010000156.1, on the reverse strand, counting down.
ATAAAATGCTCGGTCGCCGGTGCCTTCCTCCAGCTTCGCCAGCGCCGCCTTGGCCATGCGCGCCCACATCAGGCCAAGGCAGACATGGCCGAAGAGATGCATGAAGTCGTAGCTACCCGCGAGCGCCGCGTTGGGGGTTTTCATGCCGTTTTGCATGAAGAACATGGCCGCCGCCTGAAGGTCCTTGGAGGCTTTCTTCAACGGCTCCACAAAAGGCTCCATGCCGGGTGTGTCGCCATTTTCCTTGCAGAAGGTTTTGACCATATCGAAAAAGGCCATGACATGTTTGCCGCCGTCCTGCGCGAGCTTGCGGCCCACCAGATCAAGCGCCTGCACGCCGTTGGCCCCCTCGTAGATCATCGCGATCCGGGCGTCGCGGGCATATTGGGACATGCCCCATTCCTCGATGTAGCCATGGCCGCCATAGACCTGCTGCGCGAGGATCGTCATGTCGTAACCCTCATCGGTGAGGAAGCCCTTGATCACGGGCGTCATCAGCGAGATCAGGCCCTCGGCCGCGTCGTCGTCGCTGCGCATGGATTGATCGATCAGTTGCGAGCCCCAGAGAAGGAACGCGCGGCCACCCTCGATAAAGCTTTTTTGGTCCATCAGGCTGCGGCGGATATCGGGATGCACGATCAGCGGGTCGGCGGGGCCTTCGGGGTTTTCCGTGCCGGTCACGGCGCGGCCCTGAAGGCGGTCCTTGGCGTAGATCACGGCGTTCTGATAGGCTGCGTCGGCTTGTGCCAGGCCCTGCATGCCAACACCGATGCGCGCCTCGTTCATCATGGTGAACATCGCGCGCATGCCCTTGTGCATATCGCCCAGCAGATACCCCTTGGCCCCGTCGTAATTCATCACGCAGGTGGAGTTGCCATGGATGCCCATCTTGTGCTCGATGGCACCACAAGAAACGCCATTGCGCGCACCCAGACTGCCGTCTTCGTTCACGTTGAATTTTGGGACGATAAACAGCGACACGCCTTTGATGCCGTCAGGGCCGCCGGGGATCTTGGCCAGCACGAGATGGATGATATTCTCGGCCATGTCATGCTCGCCCGAGGAGATGAAAATCTTCTGGCCGGTAATGGCGTAGGAACCATCCTCCTGCGGTTCTGCCTTGCTGCGCATGAGGCCCAGATCGGTGCCGCAATGGGGCTCGGTCAGGTTCATCGTGCCGGTCCATTCGCACGAAGTCATCTTGGGCAGATAGGTGTTTTTCTGTGCGTCTGTGCCATGCGCGAGGATCGCGGAGGCCGCACCGTGGGTAAGGCCCTGATACATGGTAAAGGCCTGATTGGCGGCAGAGGAGATTTCCCCAACAGCCGTATACATAAGATAAGGCATATTCTGCCCGCCATATTCCTCGGGCAAATCGATCGCGGTCCAGCCGCCTGCTTTGACCTGCTCGAACGCCTCTTTGAAGCCGGTAGGCGTGCGCACTACGCCGTTCTCCAGCGTGCAGCCTTCGGTATCACCCACGAGGTTCAGAGGGGCCAGAACATCCGAGGCGATCTTGCCCGCTTCCTCAAAAATCGCGGCGGTGAAGTCTGCATCCAGATCGCCGTAGCCGGGCGTCTCCTGATGCGAGGCTTCGAGGACATCATGGAGGATGAATTGCAGGTCTTGGATGGGGGCGGTGTAGCTGGGCATTGATTGATTTCCCTGTCTTAGGCGTGTCTGTGGAGTGGGCGTGCGACCGCGCCGCGTTGGCTGTCCCTTATTCGGCGGCCTTGTCGGATTTGGAGAGCGCGACCAGCGTCTGCTCCACCCATGTCATCTGCTCGCGCAGGTCGTGGATGGCCTCGCTCAGCTCGTCGCGCTGGGCCTCCATGTCGCGCAGGCGTTCGGCGGCAAGCTCGTGCGTGCGCAGCATTTGCGTATGCTGCTGATCGCCCGTGTCGTAGAGGTCCAGCAGCTGCCGGATTTCCTCAAGGCTGAAGCCGAAGCGCTTGCCGCGCAGGATCAGTTTGAGCCGGGCGCGGTCGCGTTTAGTGAACAGGCGTTTTTGCCCTTCGCGGATCGGTGCGAGCAGTTCCTTGGATTCGTAAAAGCGCAAGGTGCGTGGCGTCACCTGAAAGGCGTCGCACATTTCGCGGATTGTCAGCGTATCGTTTGCCATGGGTCATGTGCCCCTGTTTTGTGTCTCGGTTGCACTTGATCTGGGGCTGTCGGGGGTCGGATGCAACACCGCATTACGTTGACGTAAGCAAAACGTTGCGTCACCTTGGTCGTTTGTCGGGCCTTAGCCCTTCAAACTCTTCGCCGTACTGTCGCGCAGGGCCTGAAGCTCGGCCGTGGCGGTGTCGATTTGTTGACGTTGCTCGGCCAATTCGGAAAGTTGCTTGTCCGCGAGGGCGATCCAGCTGCGCATTTGCGCCTCGGTGCCTTCGTTCTCATAAATCAACAGCCATTGCCGGATATCCTCCAGCGAAAACCCAAATTTGCGCCCTCGCAGGATCAGCGTCATCCGCGCCTTTTCGCGCGGTCCATAGAGCCGAGAGCGCCCGTCCCTCTCGGGGTGGAGCAGCTCGATATACTCGTAATACCTCAGGGTGCGCGGGGTCACATCGAAATGCGCGCACATCTGTTTGAGCGTGAGGAGCGTCTCTGGCATTTGGTATTCTGACCTGTCAGGACAGTGAGTGGTTTTCTAGGAGTGCCTGAAAATGAGGCGGAAATAAAGGCCTGCGAGTTCACATATACATTACAAGTTAGCGCTTGCGCCCCTGCGACCAAGGGCAAATAAAGAGGCCACTCCGAGATTGAGGCCCTTCCGCCGCACCATGACAGACACACCCAACCACCCCGCCATCGCCTTTTTTCAGGCGCTTCCCCATGCCCAAGCGCTGGGCATGGTGGCGCAGAAAATGGCCCAAGGCCGCGCCGAGATGTCCATGCCATGGTCCAAAGATCTGGTGGGTGATCCAGAGACCGGTGTAATTCATGGCGGTGCGGTGAGCGCGCTTATGGACACCTGTTGCGGTGCCGCCGCGATGAGCCATCCCGGCGCCAAGGGGGCCACGGCCACGATCGGTTTGCGTATAGATTACATGCGCTCCGCCACACCGGGGCAGACCGTGCGCGCCGTGGCTGAGTGTTTTCACGTCACCCGCTCCGTCGCCTTCGTACGCGCAACCGCGCTTGATGATGATACGGCGCGCCCGGTGGCCACCGCGACCGGCACATTCACGATTGCGGAGGCCTGAGCGATGGCGCGCCCCCCGCCCGAGCCTGTGCAAGTGGTCAAGCAGCGCCGCGATGAGGCGCTGACCGCGCTGGTGACGGGCGTGCCCTACATCCGGTTTCTGGGGATCGAATTTGACAGGCGCGGCGATGAGTTGACTGCGATCATGCCCTTTCGCGAGGCATTGATCGGCAACCCGCAATTGCCGGCCCTTCATGGTGGGGCCACGGCGGCGTTTCTGGAAGTAACGGCCATTATCGGGCTCAGCTGGGCGATGCTCTGGCCTGATATCGAAAGCGGTGCGTTCGATGCGACACGCCTCGCGGCGGGGCAATTGCCGCGCCTGCCCAAGACAATTGATTTCACGGTCGATTACCTACGCTCGGGCTTGCCACGCGATGCCTATGCGCGGGCGGAGATTTCGCGTTCGGGGCGGCGCTATGCGTCGGTGCGGGTGGA
>CALGEH010000155.1 GCA_937881735.1 uncultured Shimia sp. | reverse complement strand
TATTCGCACCGTCCATTACGTGGCCCCCACCGTTTGGGCGTGGCGCGCGGGGCGGGCGGCCAAGATGGCCAAGGTGATCGACCATGTTCTGGCGCTTTTCCCGTTCGAGCCGCCCTATATGCATGCCGCAGGGATGGAGTGTGATTTCGTGGGCCACCCCGTCGTGGCCGAGCCTCAGGCCAGCGCCGCCGATGTGGCTGCGTTCCGCACGCGGCATGGTATCGGGGATGCGCCGCTTTTGTTGGTTCTGCCCGGATCGCGGCGTGGCGAGGTGGGACGCTTGGGCCCGATCTTTGGCCGCGCGCTGGCCCCCGTTCTGGCAGCTTATCCCGGACTGCGCTGCGTGGTGCCGACCACGGCCCATGTCGCCCCCTTGCTGCGCGAGGTGACGGCAGATTGGCCGATCCCCCCGATCATCCTTGATCCAAGGGAGATGAAGATCGACGCGTATAAGGCGGAAAAGGCTGCGGCTTTTCGCGCTTCGGATGGTGCATTGGCCGCCTCAGGCACCGTGTCGCTGGAGCTTGCCGCCGCCGAGACGCCGATGGTCATCGCCTATGACGTGAACTGGATAAGCCGCCAGATCATTGCCTATATGCTGCGGATCGACACGCTGACGCTGGTCAATCTAATCTCCGAGACCCGCGATATCCCGGAATGCAACGGCAAGCATTGCACCCCGCCCGAGATCAGCGCGGCGTTGCTCAATATGCTGGCCGCACCGGACAGGCAACTGGCCGCCATGCGCCTCACAATGGAGCGCTTGGGTAAGGGCGGTGAGGCACCGGGTCTGCGCGCGTCGAAAGCGGTTTTGGCGAGGATTTAACCCCGCCAGATCCAGCCCCCGCCGAAGATACGGCCACCCTCGGGCGCATAAAAAACGCAGGCCTGACCGGGCGATACGCCGTCTTCTGGCGTCAGAATCTCCACCTCCGCCGTGGTGGCCGAGAGGGGGCGAATCACCGCCTCGCGCGGGGGGCGGGTGGAGCGCACGCGCACGGTCAGGTTCCATTCCGTGCGGCTCGCAAAAGGCTCGTCGCCCAGCCAGTTGATCTCGCGCACGGGGATCATCCGCGTGGCCAGCATCTCCTTGGGCCCCACGATGACGTGGCGCAGGTCCACGTCCAGCTTGATCACGTAAAGCGGTTCTTCCAGCCCGCCGATGCCAAGGCCGCGCCGCTGCCCGATCGTATAGTGCAGCACGCCCTCATGCTGGCCCAGAACGCGCCCATCCACATGGACGATCTCGCCCGCCTCGGCCGCCCCGGGGCGCAGTTTTTCGATCACGGCGGCGTAGTTGCCGTTCGGGACAAAGCAGATATCCTGACTGTCGGGTTTGTCGGCCACGCTGAGGCCAAATTCGCCAGCCAGGGCGCGGGTCGCGTCCTTCGTGGGCAGATGCCCGAGGGGAAAGCGCAGATACTCCAGCTGCTCCGGCGTGGTGGAGAAGAGGAAATAGCTCTGATCACGGTTGGCATCGGCGGCGGCGTGAAGCTCTGCGCCCTGCACGCCCATCTTGCGCTGAATATAATGCCCCGTGGCCATGCAGTCGGCCTCAAGGTCCTTGGCCGTTTCCAGCAGATCCTTGAATTTCACCCGCTCGTTGCACCGGATGCAGGGCACGGGCGTTGCACCGGCAAGATAGCTGTCGGCGAACTCATCAATAACGGCATCCCTAAAAACGTTCTCATAATCCAGCACGTAATGAGGAAAGCCCATCTCATCGGCCACGCGCCGCGCGTCGTGGATATCGAGCCCCGCACAGCACGCACCCTTTTTGGCCAGCGCCGCACCGTGGTCGTAAAGCTGCAAGGTCACGCCCACCACATCATACCCTTCGCGCGCAAGCTGTGCGGCAACGACTGAGCTGTCCACGCCGCCCGACATGGCGACGACCACACGGGTCTCGGCAGGGGGCTTGGCAAATCCAAGCGAATTGAGCGGTTGATCGAGCGGCATTGCGGCCTCCTGTGGTGGTTGAGTGGGATATAGGGTCGCGCGCGGGCAAACGCAAAACGCTTTAGGCAAATCCTAGCTATTCTCTTGTGCGGGTTTCAGCGGCTGTTAAGCGCTGGCCGGGCAATTTGGCTTTGGTTTTGTTCCGAGGTGAAAGTGATGTATCTTAAAAAAAGTCGAAGGCCCGCGCGCCATAACGCTGCCCGATGGCTCGGTGATGAGCCATGCGGATTTGCCCCCATCCAGCACGCGTCGCTGGGTCGCGTCGCGCAAGCTGGCCGTGGTGCGCGGCGTCCTCTACGGCCTGATTTCCCAGGATGAGGCGCAAAAACGGTATGCGCTGAGCGAGGATGAGTTTCGCGAATGGGTGCGAGCCGTCAGTCTGCACGGCGAGGAAGCTTTGAAGGCTACGGCTCTTAAGCAATACATACAACCATAAGTTGTATTCACGTAATGTTCGCTTATAGTAACCTGTAGTTAACCAATTCCCGTCAAAGTTGGGTCAACCAGTGTCACAAATGCGGAGAAACCGGAATGCGCGTCCTGCTTGTCGAAGATGATCCTACCACGTCAAAGAGCATCGAATTGATGCTGACCCATGCCAATCTCAACGTCTACACGACAGAGCTTGGGGAGGAGGGGATCGATTTGGCCAAGCTTTATGATTATGATCTGATCCTACTCGATCTGGGTCTGCCCGATATGACGGGGCATGACGTGCTGCGCCAGCTGCGCCTCGCGCGGGTCGAGACGCCCATTCTTATTCTCTCAGGCGCTGACGATACAGAGAGCAAAATCAAGGGCTTTGGCTTTGGTGCCGATGACTACCTCACCAAGCCCTTCCACCGAGAAGAGCTTGTGGCGCGCATCCATGCGATCATCCGCCGCTCCAAGGGCCATTCGCAATCTGTCATCCGGACAGGCGCGATAAATGTCAATTTGGACACCAAGACGGTGGATGTGGCAGGCAAGACCGTGCACCTGACAGGTAAGGAATACCAGATGCTTGAGCTTCTGAGCCTGCGTAAGGGGACGACCCTGACCAAGGAAATGTCCCTTAACCATCTCTATGGCGGCATGGATGAGCCTGAGCTCAAAATCATTGACGTATTCATCTGTAAGTTGCGCAAAAAGCTTGGTGAGGCCACGGGTGGCTCGAACTATATCGAGACGGTCTGGGGCCGCGGCTATGTGCTGCGCAATCCGGAGCCGAATGAGATTGACGACCAACGCGTCGCGGCCTCTGCCTGAAGGCTCGCGACAGTTAGCTACTCAGCAGACCCTCCAAAGGGGCCGCACCGCGAAAGCGGGCGGCCTTTTTTGTGGCGCGGCAGCGCTGGTTTCAGATTGCGGCAGTGCTGGACGGCGCAAAGCCTGCGGCCTATCACTAGGCCATGATGGGCCGCTTGGCGGCAGGGCAGGGAGACTGGGCAATGCAAGACCGCCCGCAGGTGGATACGCTGAGCGAGGACGCGGCGCGCGCGGAGCTGGCCGATCTGGCCGCGCGACTGAATGCCGCCAACAGCGCCTATTACCAAAAAGACGCGCCGGATCTGAGCGATGCGGAGTATGATGCGCTAAAAGCGCGAAATACGGCCCTTGAGGCCGCATTCCCGCGTCTCAAACGTGTCGATAGCCCCAGCGACCTGGTAGGTGCGGCCCCCTCCGATGGCTTTGCCAAGGTCGCACATGCACAACGGATGCTCTCGCTCGGAAACGCGTTCAACCCCGAAGATGTGCAGGATTTCGACGACCGGATCCGCAAATATCTGGGCCTCACCGCAGACACGCCCCTTGGCTACACGGCAGAGCCCAAGATCGACGGGCTGAGCCTCAGCCTGCGGTACGAGCACGGTGTGCTGGTTCAGGCCGCCACGCGTGGCGACGGGCAGGTGGGTGAAAACGTCACGGGCAATGCCCGCACCATCGCTGATATTCCTCAAAGGATCGAGGACGCGCCCGACCTGCTGGAAGTGCGCGGCGAGGTCTATATGAGCCACGCTGATTTTGACGCGCTCAACGCGCGGCAGGCACAGGCCGGTGCCAAGCCCTTCGCCAACCCGCGCAACGCCGCCGCCGGATCCCTGCGTCAGCTCGACGCGACCATCACCCGCGCCCGCCCGCTCAAATTCTTCGCCTATGGCTGGGGCGTGCTGAGCGTCCCACTGGCCGGGGGGCAGATGGCGGCGCTGGAGCGGCTGTCGGGCTTCGGGTTCTCCACCAATCCGCTGACGAAGCTCTGCCAGACGCCCGAAGATATGCTCACCCATTACGCTGAGATCGAGCAACAGCGCGCCAGCCTCGGCTATGATATTGATGGCGTGGTCTACAAGGTTGACGATCTCGCCCTGCAAGCCCGGTTGGGGTTCCGCAGCACCACGCCCCGCTGGGCCATCGCGCATAAATTCCCGGCCGAGCTTGCGTGGACGCGGCTAGACGGGATCGACATTCAGGTGGGCCGCACAGGCGCGCTCAGCCCCGTGGCGCGGCTGCATCCCGTGACCGCGGGTGGCGTCGTGGTCAGTAACGCGACGCTGCATAATGAGGATTACATTGCCGGGCGCGATGCCAAGGGCGGCGAGATTCGCGAGGGCAAGGATATCCGCGTGGGCGATTGGGTGCAGGTCTACCGCGCGGGCGATGTGATCCCGAAGATTGCCGATGTGAACCTCGCCAAACGCCCCGAGGGCACGGCGCCTTTTGCCTTCCCTGAGACCTGTCCAGAATGTGCCTCCGCCGCGATCCGCGAGGAGGGCGACGCGGTGCGCCGGTGCACGGGTGGCCTGATCTGCCCCGCGCAGGCGGTGGAGAAGCTCAAGCATTTCGTCGCACGGGGTGCGTTCGATATCGAAGGGCTGGGCGCGAAACAGGTGGAGCAATTCTATCGTGATGGATGGATCGCGGAGCCCGGCGATATTTTCACCCTCAAGGCGCGCTATGGCAGCGGCCTTCAGCAGCTCAAAAACCGTGAGGGCTGGGGTGAGAAGAGCGCGGAGAACCTCTTTGATGCGATCGAGGAAAAGCGCCGCATTGGCTTTGCCCGCGTGCTTTTTTCCCTCGGCATCCGCCATGTGGGCGAGGCCGCGAGCAATCTCATCGCGCGCAGTTACGGCGATTGGGCAAGCTTTATCGCGGCGATGGACGCCGCCGAGGAGGGCAGCGAGGCTTGGGAAACGCTGCTCGGGATCGACGGGGTCGGGGCCGTCATGGCGCGCGCGCTGACCACGGCCTTTGCGCAACCGGCCGAGCGCGCCAGCATCGACCGCCTCACTGCACATCTTGAGATTATCGACGCCGAGCGCCCAAATGCCTCCAGCCCCGTAGCGGGCAAGACCGTGGTCTTCACGGGCACGTTGGAGAAGATGACCCGGGCCGAGGCCAAGGCGCGCGCCGAATCCCTCGGGGCCAAGGTCTCGGGCAGCGTATCGGCGCGCACCGATATCCTGATTGCGGGGCCAGGGGCCGGGTCCAAGGCGAAAAAGGCCGCTGAGCTGGAGATCACGGTGCTGGATGAGGACGGCTGGCTCGCGCTGATCGAGGGCGCATGAGCGGGCGGCCCGAGGCGCTTTTCCCGCTTTTTGCGGAGCTGGAGACGCTGCCGGGGGTGGGGCCAAAATCGGCCAAGGCGCTGGAAGGGTTACGGATTGCGCGCCCGCGCGATCTGCTCTTTACCCTGCCTGGATCGGGCATTGACCGTCGCAAACGGGGCAGCGTGGAGGGCGCAGAGCCTGGACACGTGGCCACGGTGGAGGTCACGGTGGGTGATCACCGCGCGCCTTCGACCCGTGGCGGCGCCTACCGCGTGACGGTGACAGATGCGCAGACCGCGTTTCAGCTCGTGTTTTTTCACGCGCGCGACCGATATTTGCAAAACCTGCTGCCACCGGGCGAGCGTCGCATCGTTTCGGGCAAGGTGGAGTTTTTCGACGGCATGCCGCAGATGGTCCACCCAGACCATATCCTGCCGCCTGAGGAGGCGGGGGATATCCCCGATTTTGAGCCTGTCTATCCCCTGACCGCCGGGGTGACGCAATCCATGATGCGCAAGGCGGCGCAGGGCACGCTTGCGCGGCTGCCCGATATGGCTGAATGGATTGATCCCGCACAAAAGAAACGCGAGGGTTGGCCCGATTGGGCGGAGGCGCTTCGGGCAGCTCATGGGCCCGGCAGTATGGCGGATCTGAGCCCGACGGCGCCCGCCCGGGCCCGCCTCGCCTATGACGAGTTGATGGCGCATCAGCTGACGCTTGCCTTGGCCCGGTCGCACTACAAGCGCGCCAAGGGACGCACGAGTGTGGGCACGGGCGCCTTGCAATCCAAGGTTCGGGCGGCACTCCCTTATGCGCCCACCGGCGCGCAGACCCGCGCCGTGGCCGAGATTTCGGCTGATATGGCGCGGGATGCGAAGATGAATCGCCTGCTTCAGGGGGATGTGGGTGCAGGCAAGACGCTGGTCGCGCTCATGGCGCTGCTGATCGCGGTGGAGGCGGGCGGGCAGGGGGTGATGATGGCCCCGACCGAGATTTTGGCGCGGCAACATCTGGAGGGGCTGAGGCCCCTCGCGGCGGCGGCGGGCGTGCGGCTTGAGCTGCTCACGGGCCGCGACAAGGGTGCCGCGCGGCATGAGAAGCTCGCAGCGCTTTTTGCGGGGGATATAGGTATTCTCGTGGGGACCCATGCGGTGTTTCAAAAGGACGTGGAATTTGCCGATCTGCGCCTTGCCATCATAGACGAGCAGCACCGCTTTGGCGTGCGCCAGAGGCTTGAATTGGGCCGCAAAGGCGCTGCGGCGGACGTGCTGGTGATGACGGCAACGCCGATTCCGCGCAGCCTCAGCCTTGCGCAATATGGCGATATGGATATCAGCGTGCTCGACGAAAAACCGCCCGGGCGCAAGCCGATCAAGACCGCGCTTGTTGCGATGGACCGGATGGGCGAGGTGGTCGAACGGCTGCGCCGCGCCATTGCCGAGGGGCGGCAGGCCTATTGGGTTTGTCCGTTGGTCGAGGAGAGCGAGGTTGTCGATCTCTCCAGCGCGCAGGAGAGGTTCACCCGGCTGCGCGCGGCGCTTGGCGAGGGGAATGTAGGGCTGGTTCATGGGCAGATGCCGCCCGAGCAAAAAGACGCGGCCATGGCGGCGTTTCAGCGCGGCGAGACGGCTGTGCTAGTGTCCACCACCGTGATCGAGGTGGGTGTCGATGTGCCCAACGCATCAATCATGGTGATAGAGCGCGCCGAGAGTTTTGGTCTGGCACAGCTGCATCAGTTGCGTGGGCGTGTGGGGCGTGGGGAGGCAGCGTCGACCTGTCTTCTGATGTATCAAAGCCCTCTGAGCGAGGGAGGCGAGCGGCGGCTGATGACGATTCGCGATACCGAGGATGGGTTTCGTATAGCTGAGGTCGATCTGGAAATGCGCGGTGCGGGGGATTTGATAGGCACGGCGCAATCTGGGCTGCCACGGTTTCGCGTAGCGGATCTGGAGGGGCAAGCCGGGTTGATGGCCGTGGCGCAAAGCGACGCGCGCAAGCTCCTGGCCGATGATCCACTGCTGGAAAGCGCGCGGGGGCAGGCGGCGCGCGGGCTTTTGTGGCTGATGGAGCAGGATCAGGCGATCCGGCTGATTGGTGTGGGGTAATTCAGCGTCAATAAATTCAAGGGCTTAGTCTGTTTGTTCCAAAAAGTTCGCGAATGTTCTCATAAAGTTCTTTACAAAGCGTTTCTGAAATGAGAACAAAGGAGAAACAACAGATTGGAAAGGAAGACAACATGCTCCGCCAGATCAAAAACACCGCCGCCCGCTCCTCCGATACATTGCTCGGGGATGCGATCGGGGCCGCAGCGCTCATGGTGATGCTGATTGTGGGGCTTTACCTTCCCGGTCTGAGTTAAGGTTTCTGCCTGCGAAATTCCGTGCCTGAAGAGCCTCGCATCTCCTGTCCCCAACTACGATGCTGGACCAGACACTGCCTGTCCTACGTCCCTCTGGGTTGCCTCATCCCCCAGACATGTTGCGCTCTAACGGACTGACACGGAAGATTGCTTACCTCACCGCCGCCATCCGATTGGATGTGCGGCGGTTTTTTTTATGCGGTGAGGTGGGGTGTATTGGTTCAGGCAGTGCTGCGGGCAGTTTCGAGCGCCTCCACGGCGGCGTCGAGTGTCAGCATGATGGACGCGTGACGATTCTTGTAATCCTGCGCCGGGCGCAGCACCTCGAGCCCGTCGAACGGCGCAGGCGGCGTTGGACCGTTCTCGGTCAGCATCGAGTTGAGCGCATCGCGTGCCGCACCGACCTGCTCGGGCGTGCAGCCTATGATCGCGCCACCCACGACGCTGGCGGCAGCCTGACCGAGGGCGCAGGCTTTTACTTCCTGTCCGAAGGCGGAAATCTTGCCATTCTCAAGGCTCAGATCCACGGTGACGGCGGACCCGCAAAGCGGCGCGCGGCGTTTTACCGTGGCATCGGGGGCCTCCAGCCGCTCCAGATGTGGGATGTCGGCGGCGAGCGCGAGGATACGGCCGGAATAGAGCTTGATCATATCTGTGTCGGCGGGCATGGCTTTTCCTTTCGCGTGTTGAACTATAGATAGGCCGCACGTCTTGCGAAGAAAAGGATTTCTCTGATGGCCTTCGATCCGGCGAGTTTGACGTATAATGCGGATGGCCTGATCCCGGCCATTGCGCAGGATGTGGGCACGGGCGAGGTGCTGATGATGGCGTGGATGAATGCCGAGGCCGTGGCGCGCACTTTGGCAACCGGGCGGGTAACCTATTGGTCCCGCTCGCGGCAGGCGTTCTGGATCAAGGGCGAGACGAGCGGGCATGTGCAGCACTTGCGTGAGTTTCGCGTGGATTGCGACCGGGACTGCCTGCTTTTGCAGATCGATCAGACCGGGCCTGCGTGTCATACGAACCGGCGCAGCTGTTTCTATACTGTGGTCGAGGATGGCGCGGAACGGATCGTGATGGCGCCTGAAGCGGGTTGAGGCGCTCGGGATATTTACCCCAAGAAAAAGCTAAGCCACGCCGACCATTCGGCGGATGTCTTCAGGGCTGGCCCCATCGGCGCGGTATTTGGATATGGCGCGGGCATCGTCGCGTTTGGCGAGGCGTTTGCCCGCCTCGTCGCGGATCAGCGCGTGGTGGTGGTAGGTGACGGGCGGCAGGCCGAGCTGCTGTTGCAGCAAGCATTGCAGGAAGGTGGCCTCATAGAGATCTTCGCCGCGCACCACATGGGTCACGCCTGTTTCCGCATCATCTAGCAGAACGGCGAAATGATAGCTGGCCGCCATGCCGGGGCGCGCGATGACCGGATCGCCTACATGGGTCAAAAGGTGCTCCGCGGTGACCTTGTGCAGCCCCGTATGGGCCGGGCCGGTCTCGGTGAAAGTCGGCATGGGGCCACCGGTTGTTTTTGTGAGGTCAAGCCGCAGCGCATCGGTGGCGGTGCGCCCGGCATAGGGGCGCGCGCGGCAGGTGCCGGGGTAGATACGGCCATCGGGACCAAAGGCCGGGACGCCTTCCTGCGGAGCGCTGGCGGCACCGGCGATGTCGGCGCGGGTGCAGTGACAGGGATAGACGGCACCCTGTGCGGCGAGGGTCTCAATCGCGCGGCGGTAGTCATCGAAATGCTCGGATTGGCGGCGGATGGGGCCGTCCCATGTGACATCGAGCCAGCGGAGGTCCTCAAGGATCAGCGCCTCCCAATCGGGGCGGGAGCGGGTCTGGTCCAAGTCATCTATCCGCAGGAGGAATCGGCCACCGGCCGCGCGGGCCATGTCATGGGCCAGAAGCGCAGAATAGGCATGTCCTAGATGCAAAGGGCCTGTGGGAGATGGTGCAAATCGGGTCGTGAATGTCACAGCTTTTCAAGCACGTATATCATAGATTTCATGTTGCGTGCAGGTAGGTGTGGCCCGTAGTCGCGCACATGCAGACAGGCCGCGCCGGGGTCGACCCACGCGGATACGCAGCCCTCAAAGGCGGGGTCCTTCAGGGTGTTGTCATTGTAGGAGAATGCGAAAAAGCCTCCCTTGGGCAGGAGCGTCATGAGCGTATCAAATGTCTCAATCGGGGCCGCGCCGGCGCCGATGACGCCGATCGCTGCGATGACAGGATAGGTGCCAGCCTCGAACGGGGATTTGGCGGGGTTAACCAAGGTGAGTGAGCGGTAGAGCGCCTTTTGCCGGGCAATCTCCAGCATCTCGGGCGAGAGGTCCGCGCCGTCGATCACGTCAAATCCTGCAAGACGCAAGGCGAGACCCGAGAGCCCCGTACCGCATCCAAAATCCATCACTGGCGTTGATTTATCAGCCACACTGCGGGCCAGCGCGGAGGCCACGCGCCCGGGTGTGGCATAGCCGTTCTCGGCCACTTCGGCCTCATAGCTCGCAGCCCACGCGTCATAGAGTGCGCGTGTCGCGTTTGCTCCGCTGGTTGCGTAAGATTGGTCCAGAAACGTCGTCATGGTCCAAACGTGGCGCAAAGATCAGGCCGGGTCCAGAACCTTTTGGCCGAGCCATCCGGTCCACGCGGCCTTCGCGCGGTCGGTATAGGCCTTGTAACGGTCCGTGCGCCCGCGGCGCCCGCCTTTGAACCCCTCGACCGGGCGAAAGAGGCCGAAATTCACATTCATCGGCTGGAACGTCTTGGCATCCGCGCCGCCTGTGATGTGGTGAACGAGCGCGCCCATGGCGCTGTCATGCGGCACCTCGGGCAGGGGCGCGCCGAGGATCTCGGATGCGGCGAGGCGACCCGCCAAGAGGCCCATCGCAGCGGATTCCACATAGCCCTCAACCCCCGTGATCTGGCCCGCAAAGCGGATATGCGGCATCGAGCTCAGGCGCATCTGCGCATCCAGAAGTGTGGGCGAATTAAGGAATGTATTGCGGTGGATGCCGCCCAGTCGTGCAAAACTCGCGTTCTCCAGCCCCGGGATCATGCGCAGCACCTCTTTTTGCGCGCCGTATTTCATCTTGGTCTGGAAGCCTACGATATTATAGAGCGTTCCCAGCGCGTTATCCCGACGAAGCTGTACGACCGCATGGGCTTTCACGTCTGGCTGATGCGGGTTTGTGAGGCCCACGGGTTTCATCGGGCCGTGGCGCAGCGTCTCGCGGCCGCGTTCGGCCATTACTTCGATGGGTAGGCAGCCGTCGAAATACCCGGCGGTCTCTCCGTCTTTGAATTCGGTCTTTTCCGCCGCGAGAAGCGCGTCGATGAAGGCCTCATAGGTTTCTTTGTCCATGGGGCAGTTGAGGTAAGCCGTGCGCTCATCCTCTGTCTCGCCCTTGTCATAGCGCGATTGCATCCAGGCGCGGGACATGTCGATGCTGTCGTAATGCAGGATCGGCGCGATTGCGTCGAAAAACGCGAGCGCCTCGGACCCGGTTTCGGCTGCGATGGCCGCACCTAGGGCGGTGGATGTCAGCGGCCCGGTTGCGATGATCCAGTGGCCCGAGGTGGGCAGTTCGGTAATCTCGCCATATTCCACCTCGATCAGCGGATGCGCGTTCAGGGCTGCCGTGACGCTTGCGGCAAAGGGATCGCGGTCCACAGCCAATGCGCCACCGGCGGGCAGGCGGTGCTTGTCAGCCATCGCCATGATGATGCCATTCGCCGCGCGCATTTCCCAATGCAGAAGGCCCACGGCGTTTTGCTCATCATCATCCGAGCGGAAAGAGTTGGAACAGACCATCTCGGCCAGATCGCCGGTGCGGTGCGCAAAGGTCGCCACCTTTGGGCGCATCTCATGGATCACAACGGGCACGCCCATCTGGGCGGCCTGCCACGCGGCCTCGGACCCGGCCATGCCGCCGCCGATGATATGGAGTTTTTCTGTCATGTCCGGCGATGTAATCCATCGCTGGGCGATTGCAAAGAGACTACTCCGCGCCGCTGCCCAGAACCTGGCCCACGCCCGCCTGAAATGGATCAAGTGGCAGGCCCGAGGGCACGGCGTCCGGCACACCCAACCGCCCGGTGCGCGCAATCGGGTCCTCCAGCGCGCCAAGGAAGGCCATGAGCGCCGCTACCTCGCCATCGCTGAGATCAATAGGCTCAAGTTCGACCGCCATTCCCACGCGCAACACCTCATCGAAATCATCGAGCGCTGCAGTGTCCGAGGCGCGAAGCGATACGTTGTGCAAGCGCGCATGATCCGCGATGTCATATTCGGCCAGCATCGTGAGGGGATCAAGGTGATGGCGCACCATATCCTCCAGTCGCGCATAGGCGCCGTTGTGCCCGTAAGGCGCGGTCAGGGTGACGTTGCGCAGTGACGGGGTGCGGAACTTGTAGATATCCGCCTTATTGCCCGTCACGGCGCTGTGGCCATGATCGGCATAGCCATCGCCATGCCCTTTGCCGCGGCCGAATTG
>CALGEH010000154.1 GCA_937881735.1 uncultured Shimia sp. | reverse complement strand
ACTTGCCTCCGCTCGACCTTCTCGTTCCGTTCGAGGCCTCGGCCCGTTTGGGCAGGGGGCGATTTAGGGGGGATGGAGGACCGCCCACGGCCGGTGGCTCTGAGACAAACGGCCCAAGTAACCCCCAACCATGTTCCCTGCGCCCCCCGACCGCAGAGCAGGGCACATGGTCCTCGGCCCTTGGCTCTTGATATTTGACACGGGTCGATCGCGTCCTGCGTCTCGGGCCGCCGGCCACGGTGCTCGAAGCAATCAGAACGGCTCTTGGGCCTTGGGCCTCGGATCCACCCCGGTAGACCAACGGGTAGACCAGAACGCACCACTTGCATGCTGCTTGTTATCTGCTAACATATTGATATTTCTGATCAAGGCAGAAGACACGGAGCCTGACCTAGGAAACGAACCCGCCGCCCGCTCCAAACTTTCAATTCCGACAACTTACCTAAAAAATAGGATTTATGTGACTTTTATCCTATTGCTATGTTGGGAAAATACCTGATTGGTGCGATAGCCTTCCAAGCGGATGATACGGGTTCGATTGCTCGCCGCCCGCTTCACAGCTCTGCCCCATTATCGCGCCTTGCGGTTCTCCCAACCATCCACCACATGCCGATACCACAGGTTCGCCGCCTGCAAGAAATGTGGGTGCGTGCTGGGATGCAGCCAGTGCCGCGCGAGCGGCGTTTGGGAATAGGCCGTAGCCCCCTCTGGATCGCCCAGAGCCTGAAGCGCCGCCTTGGCTCCCAGATAGGGTGCCATGACGGTGCCTGAGCCGGAATATCCCAGCGCGTAATGCAGGCCCTGATCCGCGCCGACATGGGGCATGTGGGTGAAGCTGTAGCCGGTGTTGCCCGACCATGCGTGGCTGATCCGCGTGCCCGCAAGCTCGGGCCAGACCTCGCACATCGTTTCCATCTGGCGCGCGGCGGCGGTGTGGATATCAACATTGACCATCGCGGCGCGCCCGCCAAAGAGGATGCGGGTGCCATCGGGCGACAGGCGGAAATAGCTGTGTCGCGCGCGAGTCTCGACCATCATCCGGCGGCCCGGGGCGAGGTGACCCAGAAGGTTCGCCGCCAGAGGCTCTGTCGCAATGATGTAGCTTGGCAGGGCAAAGACCCGGCGCGCGGCCCATGCAAAGGGCTTTTGCGTATAGCCACCGGTGGCCAGCAGCACTTTATCCGCGCGGATGGTGCCTTTGGGCGTGTGGGCGGTGAAGCCGGTGCCGGTGCGGTCCAGCACGGTGACCTCCGCCTGTCCGGTGATGCTCGCGCCCGCCTTTTTCGCGGCTTGTAACAGCCCTTGGTGGAATTTCGCGGGCTGGATCGCGGCGTGATCCTCGAAAAGTAGCCCGCCGAAATAGCGCTCTGTCGTGATCTCCTGAGACAGCCCTTCGCGCTCCACCAACCTTACGCGCACGGGTGTTTTCTCGGACACTGCACTCGCGAGGCGGCGCTGGCCGTCGAAATGGCTCTGGGTCCAGGCAAGCTGGATGCGGCCCGTGCGCTGGAAATCGCAGTCTATTCCGTGGCGCTCAATCAGGTCCTCGACCCAGAGCCGCGCGGGCTCTGCCTCGGCAAAAAGTGCGTCGGCTACATCCGCGCCAAAGGCGATGCGCAGCTTGTCCCAGCTGAGCCTTGGATGCGCGCCGAACATGCCGCCATTGCGGGTCGAGGCGCCTTTGCCCGGATCGCCGGCATCAAGCACAGCGACAGAGACGCCGCGCTCTGCGGCGGCGATAGCGCCCGACAGCCCCGTGTAGCCTGCGCCTATGACAAGAAGGTCAACACGCTGGGGCAGGGGATCATCAGGCGCGGCCAAAGCCAGCCCGTCCCACCAATAGGGCGTGCCGGGGCGGGCGTCGTCTGTAAAGAGGGCCATGCGTGCATCCTTTTGCGCCAAGCGTGACACGGGGGCTGCGGGGCGGCAAGCCTAGCTGATATTGTCCATCGAAAGCTCCACCGCGTGGGCAAAGCTCTTGGCCGAGGAACTGGCCGACATCAGCAGATAGGTGTCCGCCTCCGTGCGCACCACGACGGAGCCCATATGCTCCATGATGGTGCGGGCGAGCGCGCCGACGGGAAAGGCATCCGGGTGCAGATTGACCATGCAGATCCGCTCCAGCACATCGCGCGCGCGCGGCCCAGAGAGCTGCAAGATGCACCACGCATCCGTCTGATCGGTGGTGTAGGCCGCGCCCTTGAGCTTGCCTGCGACTTTGGGCTCGGCGTCAGGCGTGTCGCATTCGAAAATCACGAAGGCCTGATCTTGGCCCATGCGGAGCAGGCGGTGGCCCTTTGCCTCAGACGACAGGCCCACATCAGGGAGCGCGCCGAACGCGGTCTTGATCGCCTTTTCGGCCTTATCCTCCGCACCCAAGGGCAGGGCGAGTGATACGATGGCCAGCCCCTCGGGGCTCGTGAGGGTGGTGCCGTCGATGCTGTGATGCAAGCCGGCCAGTGGCGGGGCGGCGGTGAGGGTGAAATCAGGCACGCAAACGCTCTCCTTCGGGGTCGATGAAATGGGCCGAGACGATCTCGACCTCCATCTCGGTCTTGTGCAGGGGGCTGACGGCACGGACGATCTCGCCCATCCGAGTGTCGCCCGACTTTATGAAGCCAAGTGCGATGGAGTGTCCAAGGCTGGGCGAATAAGCCACGGATGTGAGCCAGCCCTGATCGTTCTCCATCACAGCCTTCGCCCCGGTGTTGAGCAGATGTGCGCCTGCAATCAATGGCTTGGAGCGATCAACGGGGCGGAAGCCCACCAGCTTCACGTCATCCTCGCGGTTCATGTCGGGACGTTGTGACAGGGTGTTGCCGATGCAATCCTTGGTCTTGCTGACCATGCGGCCCATGCCGAGGTTATGCGCCGTTGTGCGCCCGTCCAGCTCATTGCCCGCCGCGTGGCCCTTCTCGATCCGCATGACGCCAAGCGCTTCGGTGCCATAGGGCGTGGCGCCGAATTCCTTGCCTGCCTCCATCAGCACGCGCATCATATCGTTGCCATAGCGCGCAGGCACGGCGACCTCATAAGCCAGCTCGCCCGAGAACGAGATCCGGAAGAGCCGCGCCGGGGTGCCGCCGCATACGCTGACCTCACCACAGGCCATGAAGGGAAAGCCTTCGTTGCTGAGGTCATGATCCGCATCCACAACCTTTTGCAGCAGCTTGCGGGCGTTGGGGCCCGCCACGGCGAATTGCGCCCAAGCGTCGGTGGTGGAGATGAGATGCACATCCATATCCGGGACCAGACATTGGCGCACAAATTCCAGACGGCGGAAGACCAGGACCGCGTTGGCGGTGGTGGTGGTCATCACATAGTGATGCTCGCCCATCCGTGCGGTGGTGCCGTCATCGTAGCAGATGCCATCCTCGCGCAGCATGATGCCGTAGCGGACGCGGCCCACGGCCAGTTTGGCAAAGCCGTTGGCATAGACCATGTTGAGAAACGCCGCCGCATCGCGGCCCTGCACGTCGATCTTGCCGAGGGTGGTCACGTCACAAATACCCACGCTGCCACGGGTGGCCAGAACCTCGCGGTCGACGCTGTCGCGCCAGCCCTTCTCGCCGGGCCTCGCGAACCATTGCGCGCGCAGCCAGTTGCCGACCTCGACAAACGTCGCGCCATTGGCCTCGGCCCAATTATGGCTGGGCGTGAGGCGGGTCGGGCGGAACTCCTTGCCCCGCGCGCGGCCCCCCAGCGCGCCGATGGGCACGGGCGTGTAGGGCGGGCGGAAGATGGTCGTGCCGGTCTCGGGGATGGATTTGCCGGTGCATTCGGCCATGATCGCAAGGGCGGGAATATTTGCCGTCTTGCCCTGATCGGTGGCCATGCCGAGGGTGGTGTAGCGCTTCATGTGCTCGACCGAGCGGAAGCCTTCGGCGTAGGACTGCTTTATATCCTTCACCGTCACATCGTTTTGCAGATCCAGCCATGCACGCTTCTTGCCGCTGGGGATGTGCCAGACGGGCGCGCCCTCGCGCGGCTCATCCTCGGCGGTGGCAGCCTTGGCTTTGGACGGCTTGATCCCGAGTGCGTCCAGTTGCGCATGTGCCACGCTCTGCCCCTCGGCGAGGGCTGCCCCAAGTGTGAGCGCGCCGTTCGCGGCCCCCGCGACGGCCATGCCGGCGGGCAGGTTGGCGCCGGGCACGAAGGCGTTGAGATCCTCGCGCCAATCGGGGCGACCGCGCTGGTGGCAGGTGAGGTGGACATTGGGGTTCCATCCGCCCGACACGGCAAGCGCGTCGCAGGGGATGGTGCTGCCATCTGTGAGCACAATGGATTTCAGACCCTTGCGACCCACAGTGTCCACAATGCCCTTGCCGGTGATTACCTTGAGGCCGGGGATATCCATCGGCGCGGCCCCTTCGCGCGTGTCGATCAGGGCAGGCACGTCCACGCCCTTGGCCATGAGATCAGCGGCGGTGCGCCAGCCATCGTCATTGTTGGTGAACACGGCCACGCTTTGGCCCGGGGCGGTGCCATAACGGTTGGCGTAGGTGCGCACGGACCCGGCGAGCATCACGCCCGGGCGGTCATTGTTGCCAAACGCGATGGGCCGCTCGGTGGCCCCTGCGGCCAGGACGGCGCGTTTGGAATAGATGCGCCAGAGGATTTGGCGCGGCTTGCCATTCGCACTGGCCAAGTGATCGGTGCACCGCTCCAACGCGCCATATGTGCCGTGGTCATAGGCGCCATAGACGGTGGTGCGTGTCATCAGGCGGACATTATCCATCGAGGCAAGCTCGCCAATTGCTTGCGCTGCCCAGTCGCGTCCGGCCATGCCGTTCACTTCAAGTGTTTCGGCGTTGAGCCGCCCGCCGGGGGCGAAATCCTCATCCGCGAGGATCACGCGCGCGCCCGCGCGCCCGGCGGCCAAGGCCGCACTCAGACCCGAGGGGCCCGCGCCGATGACCAGAAGATCGCAGTGCAGATAGCCCTTGTCATAGGTGTCGGGGTCTTCCTTCATCGACAGACGCCCAAGGCCCGCGGAGGCGCGGATCACGGGCTCGTAGAGTTTTTCCCAGAAGGCTTTGGGCCACATGAAGGTCTTGTAGTAGAAGCCCGCGCTGAGGAAGGGCGACAGCATATCCGTCGCCGCCATCAGATCATATTCGAGCGAGCCGCGATGGTTCTGGCTGGTGGCAAGCAGACCGTCGAAAAGCTCGGCCACGGTGGCGCGGGTGTTGGGCTCTTGGTGCGCGCCGCTGCGCAGCTGCACAAGGGCGTTCGGCTCCTCGGACCCTGCGGTGAAGATGCCGCGCGGGCGATGGTATTTGAACGAGCGGCCCACGAGTATCTGACCATTGGCCAGCAGGGCGGAGGCCAGCGTGTCGCCGGGATGGCCCTGCATGGCGGTGCCGTTGAAGGTGAACTTGAGCGTGCGGGTGGTGTCGATCATCCCACCCGAGATACGATTGACCTGAGAGCGGCTCATGTGCTGCGCCCCCGGCTGCGGGCCACGTCGCGGGCCATTTCCACATCCGTGATCTCATGGGTCAGCGTGTCGCGCGTCACAACCAGCCACGAGCGGTCTCCCTGTTCGTGATACCAAAGCTCCTGCATCTTCCCTGCGATGTTGTCGCGGATGTAGCCATATTCATGGAACGCCTCTGCCGCATCCGCGGCGGTGGGATCAGGGCGGTCGATCAGGGTGGCATCGCCCAAATAGATGAACTCCGCCGCGTCGCGGGGGCCGAGAAGGGGGTGGTTGATGATCATAGAGATGTCTCCACGCGGGCGGCGCGCTTGTGGTGGCGCGGCGGGATTTGAGTATTTTTGCTAAAAAGAAGCATGAAGCGCCTCAATGCAGGTTGGGCTGATTGCCTTGCCCTTTTTCGTCGATCATGTGGCCCCGGCGGAAGCGGTCCAGGCGCATCTCAGAGGCGGCGGGGTGGGGCGCGTCCTTGGCCAGCAGGTGTGCGTAGCACCAGCCCGAGCCGGGCGTGGCCTTGAAGCCGCCATAGCACCAGCCGCCGTTGAAATAGAGGCCGCCAATATGGGTGCGGTCGATGAAGGGCGAGCCGTCCATCGACATGTCCATGATGCCGCCCCACGAGCGCAGAAGCCGCGCGCGGCCAATCATCGGCATGATGGCCATGCCACCCTCTGCCACGTCCTCGACCACGGGCAGGTTGCCGCGCTG
>CALGEH010000153.1 GCA_937881735.1 uncultured Shimia sp. | reverse complement strand
AGCCCGTTGAGCGTGCCCTGGATCTGCCGCGCGCCCGCCTCCACGGCGGCCAGAGTGCTGGCCACGGCGGTTTCGGTATCGTTATGGGTGTGGATGCCCAGATGGCTGCCGGGGATGCCCGCCGCGATCACCTCGGCAGTGATGCGCCCTATCTCACCGGGCAGCGTGCCGCCATTGGTGTCACAGAGCACAATCCAGCGCGCCCCTGCGTCATGGGCCGCGCGCAGACACTCCAATGCATAGGTGGGGTTGGCCTTGTAACCATCAAAGAAATGCTCTGCGTCAAAAAGCGCCTCCCGCTTTTGCGCCACAATATGCGCGATGGAGGCGCGGATATTCTCGACGTTTTCCTCAAGGCTGATGCCCAGCGCGGTCGTGACATGAAATTCATGCGCCTTGCCCACAAGGCACACGGCGGGGGTGCCCGCGTTGAGCACGGCGGCGAGCACCTCGTCATTGCCCGCGCTGCGTCCCGTACGTTTGGTCATGCCAAAGGCGGTCATCCGCGCTTTCGTCTCCGGGGCCGCGTCAAAAAACGCAGAGTCGGTAGGGTTCGCACCGGGCCAGCCACCCTCGATATAGTCGATGCCCAGACGGTCGAGGCTCAGCGCGATGGCCTGCTTTTCTTCGGTGGAGAACTGCACGCCCTGCGTCTGCTGCCCATCGCGCAGGGTGGTGTCGTAGAGGGTCAGGCGCTCACGGGTCATAAGCGCACCTCAGCCGAGGCGCTTGCGTCACGGCCAGCGCCCGGCCGCCCCCCCGGGCGGGCGCTTCTCGCCCCCCCGCGGCCGGGCACTGCCCTGTGGGTGCAGCGCGTCATTTGAGGGCCTCTAGTTTGGTGGGGTCGAAGTTTGGTCCTTCTTTCAACTCGATGCTATCCTTGCTCATGCGCACTTCAACGCCTGCTTCTGTCAGGGACTTTTTCAATGCATCAACTTTGGAAAAATCTTTCCTTTCCATCGCCTGCACCCGCTCATAGGCAAGTTCCAATTGGAACCGGTCAAGGTCAAGGACTGCCGGCTTATCCCGAACCGCCCTCGCAAGCCCGACAACATCTAACCCCAAGAGCGCCGCGCTGGCGACAAATGTCAGCTCTGCGTCCCGTTTGGCGTTGTCTGAGAGGGCAAGGAAGTCTTCCCTATTATCAATGTATTTGAACAACACGCCGAGTTTGGTCAGAGCGAGCGACGAATTCAAATCCTCCGACAATGCATTGGTCACGTCTGGGTGTGGATTGGGTGTGGAACCATCCCAATCAAGCACATCGTGGCGCACAGCAAGCGTATCCGCCCACTGTTGCAATGTTGCTTCCGCCTCCTTCGCCTTCTTCTCCGTCCAATCCATCGGCTTCCTATAATGCGTGCTTAAAAACACAAACCGGATCACCTCGCCCGGCACGCCTTGGTCCAGCAAATCCCGCACCGTGAAGAAATTCCCCAAACTCTTCGACATCTTCTTGCCCTCGACCTGAAGCATCTCGTTATGCATCCAGACCTGCGCAAACCCGCCCTCGGGATGGGCGCAGCAGCTTTGGGCGATCTCGTTCTCGTGGTGCGGGAACATCAGGTCGTTGCCGCCGCCGTGAATGTCAAAGCTATCCCCCAGAAGCTCATGCGCCATGGCCGAGCATTCGATATGCCAGCCGGGCCGCCCGCGCCCCCAGGGACTGTCCCATCCGGGCAGGTCCGGCCCCGAGGGCTTCCAGAGGACGAAATCCATAGGGTCCTCTTTATAAGGGGCGACCTCGACCCGCGCGCCTGCGATCATGTCATCGACCGACCGACCCGACAAAGCGCCATAGGCCTCGTAAGACCGCACGCGAAAGAGAACATGCCCCTCCGCCGCATAGGCATGGTCCGCCGCGATGAGCCCCTCGATCATCGTCACCATCTGAGGGATAAACGCTGTCGCGCGCGGCATCGCATCGGGCTCCAACGCCCCAAGCGCGCCCATGTCCTCCAAAAACCAGCTGATGGTTTCCTCGGTGATCTCGCCAATCTCCCGCCCGCTCTCGGCGGCGCGCGCGTTGATCTTGTCATCAACATCCGTGAAATTGCGCACATAGGTGACATGCTCAGCCCCATACACATGCCGCAGCAATCGGTAGAGCACATCGAACACCACGACGGGGCGCGCATTGCCCAGATGCGCACGATCGTAAACCGTGGGCCCGCAGACATACATGCGCACATTGTCCGCGTCCAAAGGGGTGAAAACCTCCTTCTTGCGGGTCTTGGTATTGTGCAGCTTGATCTCGGTCTGGGTGTTCGTCTGGGCGTTGGTCATGGCGCAATGTCCTCACACGGGTGCTCCGGGCGGGCTTAGCAACTCTTCACCAGTGATGGAATAGAAAGACAGACCCGCCCGAGATATCTCAGGGTGTAATGCAGGTGGGAATGCAAATAATCTTGGTCATGCCACGACCTTAAGCGCGTGGCCCCGGCCCGGTCAAGCGGGCAAAATGCGGGTTGACTTACCTGCCCCGCGCTGGCCTGTCTCATGGGATAACAGCGGCCTCTGCAGGCCTTTAAGACGGAGGCAGTCCCATGCAACTCTCACAGCGCCTGAAACAGATAAACGGCGGCGGCTTGGATGGTTGGGATCTCTTCACACGCGCCCGCGAGATGATCCGCGACGGCACCCCGGTGACCGAGTTGACCATTGGCGAGCATGACATTCGCACCGATCCCAGCATCCTTGATGCAATGCACCGCGCGGGGCTGGCGGGCAATACGGGCTACACCGAGTTCAACGGCATGCGCGCGCTGCGCGAGAAGGTCGCCGCACGGGTTCAGGCCGCGACGGGCGCGCCGACCACGCGGGACAATGTGCTGGTTGTGCCGGGTGGGCAATCGGCGCTCTATGCCGCGCATTACGCCGCGCTGAGCGAGGGCGACACCGGCCTCTTCATCGATCCCTATTATGCGACCTACCCCGGCACGATCCGCAGCGTTGGCGCACATGCACACTCCATCGCCGCCTCTGCCGAGGAGCAGTTTCAGCCCGACGCCGCCGCCATAGATATCGCGGCCAAAGAGACCGGCGCGAAGTCGTTGCTGATCAATTCACCCAACAATCCCACGGGCGTGATCTATTCGGATGCGACCCTCCAAGGCATCGCTCAGGTCTGCCAAGACAATGACCTGTGGCTGATCTCGGACGAGGTCTATGACACGCAAATCTGGACCGGCACACATAAAAGCCCCCGCGCCCTTCCCGGCATGGCGGAGCGCACGCTTGTCGTAGGCTCCATGTCCAAAAGCCACGCGATGACAGGCTCCCGCATCGGTTGGCTTATCTGCCCCGACGGCGTGACTCAGCGCATTGGCGACCTGACAACGAACACCACATATGGCGTCTGCGGCTTCATCCAAGAGGGCGCGCTTTTCGCACTCAACCAAGGCACCGCATTTGAGGAAAAGATCGCCGCGCCCTTCCGGCGCCGTCGTGATCTGGTGCTGAAACAGATTGCCGGGCAAAATGTTGTGCGTGCTATTCCGGCGGATGGGGCGATGTATGTGATGCTCGATATCCGCGGCACGGGTATGAGCGGCGAGGCGTTTGGTAATCTGCTTCTGGACACGCATCATGTGGCCGTCATGCCCGGCGAAAGCTTTGGTGCGGCGGCAGCGGGGCATATCCGCCTCGCCTTGACCGTGGAGGACGCAAAGCTGGAAGAGGCACTGGCAAAATTGCTGTCTTTGGCGGCCAAGCAGGCAAAATAGACAGATCACAGCCTGAAAACGACATCACGTCGCAATCAGAATAGACGGATGCCGCGCGGCATTTTCACATGGGCTTATCATATGTGAGGGGATGGCCATGTCGCCATGCTGCAAGATCACCCTTGTGATCAGAACGATCGGGGCAGAGCGCGGACGCGCTGCACGGGGCAGGCCGGGGGCTTGAGCCGCGCCGTTTTTTCCTTTTTCCCAAACCCCGGAACCATAACATGAATGACCAGTCCCCTCGCCGCTCCGGCGGTCGTGCCGCCCGCCGCGCCACCCGTGCAGCCCCCGCAACGGAGGCGATGCGATCCATACGCCCAGGTATGGAAGGTGGCGCGCTGAATATTCTGACTCAGGCGCAGATCGAGCAAATCCACAACACCGCCCTCGACGCGCTGGAACAGATCGGTCTGGCCGACGCCCCGCCCAGCGGCGTGGCCTACCTCACTGGCGCGGGCGCCATTCAGGGCGACGATGGCCGCATCCGGTTTCCCCGCGCGCTTGTGGAGGACACGATTGCCCGCGCTAACCGTGACGTGACGTTGATGGGCCGGGATCCGCAACATGACATGCACCTCAAAGGCACCAAAGTGCATTACGGCACTGCAGGTGCCGCCGTGCACATGGTCGATGTCGATGGCCGCAATTACCGCGAATGCACCGTGCAGGATTTGCACGACGCCGCACGCATTTGCGATGTGCTCGACAATATCCACTTCGTCCAGCGGCCCATGGTCTGCCGCGATATCTATGACAACTACGAAATGGATATGAACACGATCTACGCCTGCTGCGGCGGAACCACGAAACATGTGGGCACCTCCTTCACCGATCCCAGCTATGTCAAGGGCGCGCTGGAGATGCTGCACATGATCGCGGGCGGCGAGGATAAATGGCGCGCACGGCCATTTATGAGCAATTCCAACTGCTTCGTCGTGCCACCAATGAAATTTGCGACAGAGTCCTGCGAGGTTATGGAGGCCTGCATCGAAGGCGGCATGCCCGTCTTGTTACTGAGCGCGGGCATGGCCGGGGCCACGGCCCCTTCGACCGTGGCGGGCGCGATTGTGCAGGCGACGGCGGAATGCCTTGCGGGTCTCGTTTATGTCAACGCGGTGAAGCCCGGGCATCCGGCGGTTTTCGGCACGTGGCCCTTTGGGTTGGACCTGCGCACGGGCGCGATGACGGGCGGGTCGGGCGAGCAGGCGCTGCTGAGTTCGGGCTGCGCCCAAATGCACCGGTTCTATGACCTGCCCGGCGGGGCCGTGGGCGGGATCACCGACGCGAAGTTGCCCGATATGCAAGCCGGATGGGAGCAGATGTGCTCCAACGTGATGGCGGGGCTGTCAGGCCTTAACATGGTCTATGAGGCGGCGGGGATGCATGCGTCCCTCTTGGGGTTCTGCCTCGAATCGCTGATCCTCGGGGATGATCTGATCGGGCACGCGCAACGCTGCGTTCGGGGGATCGAGGTCAATGAGGAGACACTGGCGCTGGAGCAAATCCGCGAGGTCTGCATTGGCGGTCCGGGGCATTATCTGGGCACGTCCCAGACACTGGCGCGGATGGTGAGCGATTATCAATATCCCAAGATCGGCAATCGGATGAGCCCGAAGCAATGGGAGGAATCCGGCAAGCCCGACCTTCTGAAGGACACCACTGCGCGTAAGGAGGAGATCTTATCCGAGCGCTCTGCCGCACGGTTTGATCCCGTCACCGATGCGGCAATCCGTGCGGCGTTCAAAATCCACCTGCCCGTCTGATCCGCTTAACCCAAAGGCATGCGCTGGCGGGCATCCCGATAATCTCGCCCTTGGCCCCTGATGGGGCCGGGGCTCGGGAGGGTGTCGGAAGCAGATCTAGGCGCGTGTAATCTTGGCCCCGATGGCAGCCATGAGCGGCTCAAATATCGGGAAGGACGTGGTGATCGGGCCACCGTCATCAACAGTCACAGGCGCCTCCGTGGCCATCCCGAGAACCATGAAGGACATCGCAATCCGGTGATCGAGACGCGCGGCACAGATGCCGCCGCCCGGCACGTTACCGTGGCCGCGTCCAGTGACGATCCACCAATCCTCGCCTTCGTCCACCTCAATGCCATTGGCGCGCAGACCCTCGGCCATCGCGTCAATCCGGTCGGATTCCTTGACGCGCAGCTCCTTGACGCCGCGCATCACCGTCTGCCCTGTCGCAAAGGCCGCAACGACCGAGAGGACCGGGTATTCGTCAATCATCGACGCGGCGCGGGCCGGGTCCACCTCGATGCCCTTGAGGTTTGGGGAGAAGCGCGCGCGCAGGTCTGCTACAGGCTCGCCCCCCTCGGTACGCGTATTCTCATAGGTCAAGTCCGCGCCCATTTCGCGCAGCGTGGTGAAGAGCCCCGCGCGCGTGGGGTTGAGGCCGATGCCGGGCACCAGCACGTCTGAGCCTTCGGTGATCAGCGCCGCACAGACGGGGAAGGCCGCCGAGGACGGATCACGCGGCACGGCGATGGTTTGGGGGCGCAGCTCGGGCTGGCCCGTGAGGGTGATCACGCGGCCCGCGTCAGTATCCTCGACGGTGATCTCGGCGCCGAAGCCTGCCAGCATCCGCTCGGTATGATCACGGGTCGCTTCATGCTCGATCACCACCGTCTGGCCGGGGGCATTGAGCCCCGCAAGAAGCACCGCGGATTTCACCTGCGCCGAGGGCATCGGCACCGTGTAGCGGACAGGGACCGGGTTCGCCGCCCCTACCAACGTCATTGGTAAGCGCCCACCGCGACGGCCCACAGATTGCGTGCCGAAAAGTGCCAGAGGGTCCGT
Source organism: uncultured Shimia sp. (assembly GCA_937881735.1). Lineage (GTDB taxonomy): Bacteria > Pseudomonadota > Alphaproteobacteria > Rhodobacterales > Rhodobacteraceae > Roseovarius. The sequence goes on along the minus strand of CALGEH010000153.1, from coordinate 9,185 downwards.
CACCCGCGCCATTGGGCGGCTATTGAGCGAGGCGTCGCCGGTGAATGTCACCGATATATCCGTGGTGGCCATCGCCCCCATCAAGAGGCGCACGCCGGTGCCAGAGTTGCCACAATCGATCACATGATCCGGCTCGGCAAAGCCCCCAACACCCACGCCGTGGACGACATAGGTATCGCCCACCTTCTCCGCCTCCGCCCCGAAGGACCGCATGGCGCGGGCCGTATCGAGCACGTCATCGCCCTCCAAAAGCCCGGTGATGCGCGTCTCACCCACCGCCATGGCCCCGAGGATCAAGGCGCGGTGCGAGATGGATTTGTCCCCCGGCACGTCGGCGACACCCGAAAGGGGGCCGCATTTGGCGGACGTCATAGGGATGGGTGCGCCGTGACTGGACATGGGCGGGGCTTCCTTTTGCGCAGTGAGCGATGTGTTTTAGGCGGCGTCGCAGGCCGCGATCACGATGAACTCGACGAGCAGCTCGGGATGGGCCAGCTTGGCTTCGCCGCAGGCGCGCGCGGGGCCGGCACCTGCGGGCACCCATGCGTCCCAAACCTCATTCATCGCCGGAAAATCCGCCATATCAGCCAGCCAGATCGTGCATTGCAGCATTCTTTGCGTGTCCGATCCATTCTCGGCCAGAAGCGCCTCAATCTTGCGCAGGCAGCTGCGGGTTTGATCTGCAACGCTCTCCCCGACTTCGCCCACCTGCCCCGCGAGGTAAAGCGTGGTGCCATAACGCACGGCTTGGCTCATGCGGGTGTTGGTGTGGCTACGGATAATATCGGTCATGTCAGGAATCCTTTGGGTGAGACGTCGCCTTGCCCAGCGACAGGGTATGGGCGCGCAGCCACGTCATGAAACCGCGCGGGTCACTTTGCAGCATCTCCATCTGCTCGGGCGTGATGGGCGAGCCTACGATGGGTTTTTGCGGGCGATTGCAGCTGTGCACGACCTCGTGCAGCAACAAAGACTGGCGCAGCGTTGAGGAGAGACGGTTCGCGATCTGATACCAGCGGCTGTTCCCACCAGGGAAATAAATCGGCACGATGGTGGCACCGGAGCGGCGGATCATCTGGGCGGTAAAGACGTTCCACTCTCGCTCGATCGCGGGGCCGAACATCGTATCGGACGACGCAACCACTCCCGACGGGAAGACCGAAATCAGCCCGCCTTCCTTAAGATGCGCCATCGCCTTGGCACGCATCTCGACCGATTTGCGCTGCGCATCGGGCTCGTGCGGGAAGGGCACGGAGATCATGTAGCTCGCGGCGACCTCATCAATCCCTGTCAGGAGCGCGCGTGTCAGGATCTTGTAATCCGTGCGCCGCCGCCCGATCAGATCGGCAAGGATCATTCCGTCAACCAACCCATGCGGATGGTTCGCCACCACGACGACAGGCCCTTCCAGCGGGATATGCGCCAACTCATCCTCAGGCGTTAGAAGATCAATACCCATCGTGCCAAGGGCCGCGCGCCAGAACGCCTGCCCCGTGGGTGCGCCGCGTTTCTCGAACACCTTGATCATGCGCAGGATGGTGATCTTGCCCGTGAACATCTCGACCGTGCGAATGATGGCCGCCACGAGCGGCGAGTCGAACGAATTGGCATAGGTCAGGCTGCGGCGATCATACTTGGTAAAGTTCACCGTCTCCTCGGGCGCGGGCGCGCCATGATCGTCCAGCTTGTTCACAACGTGGGCAGTCCCATTTGTCGCGGCGCACGCGGCGCCTACATGTCTTCCCCGAACTTGGCCGCCACAAGAGCTGCCACCGCATCGGCCAGCGCCTCGGCATCTGGTCCTCGGGTTTCGATGTCAATAGTGGTTCCCATCGCGGCTGCCAACATCAAAAGCCCCATGATGCTGTCCCCACTGGCAGACTGGCCGTTTTGCGAAACCTCAGCCGTGGCGTCGAAGCCCTCGACCACCTCCACCAATTTGGCCGAGGCGCGTGCGTGCAACCCTTTGACATTCACAATTTCAAGCTGCCGGGTAACGGTCTGTGTCATAGGCTCAGGTATCCTGCGATATGTTCTGGCTGTCGATATATTTGCGCCCGGCCTCAAGCGCACGGCGCACCGCCTCGGACAACGGCAACGCGCGGGATTTGGCCAGTTTGATGAGCATCGGCAAATTTGCGCCGTAAAGCATACGCCGCCCACCGGGGCGGCAGGCCTTGAGCGACAGGTTGGAGGGCGAGCCGCCAAACATATCTGTCACAACGACAACCCCGCCGCCTGCGTCTACCGCGTCTGCCGCGGCGCAAATCTCGTTTTGTTTGGCGGCGCGATCGTGATCGCCTTCGATGGTAATCGCACGGATGCCGGGCTGTGGTCCGACCACATGCTCGATCGCGGCGAGGTATTCACGCGCAAGGCCCCCATGGGCCACGATCACGATCCCGATCACCGCTCAGCTTCCTTTATCTTGGTCATGCCCCTCAGGGGCCCCAGATGGGCCTGCCGCACCAGTCCGGCGCTCAAGTTCCCGATGCCTAGTTGACACTTGCCAGCCCGCATCCGCAAGAGCGCGTGCCAAAGTTTCTGCCATCGCAACGCTGCGATGTTGCCCACCAGTGCAGCCCAGCGCGATGGAGAGGTAGGCTTTGCCCTCATCCTCATAGGCCGGGAGCAGCATTGTAACCATGGATTGCAGTTGTTGCTGGAATGGAGCCGCGCGAGGGTCTTGGGCGATGAATTCCGCCACCTCGGGTGTGCGCCCATCCAAGAGGCGCAGTCGCTCCTCCCAGTATGGATTGCGCAGGAAGCGGCAATCAAACACCATATCCACACCGCGCGGCAGCCCGCGTTTGTAGGAAAATGACTGCACAGACACCGCCAATTGTGCCGTGCCACCTTGCGGCGCGAACCACAGGTCCAGCTCCGCGCGCAACTCATTGGGGCTCAGCTCGGAGCTGTCGATGAGTATATCAGCCCGCGCGCGAATGGGCCCAAGAAGGTCAAGCTCGCGGTCAATGCCCACCTCGGGGCTTTCCGCCGGGGCCAGAGGGTGGCGGCGCCGCGTCTCGGAGAACCTGCGCAGCAGAATGTCAGGCCGCGCATCGAGATAGAGAAGCTGCATCGGCGCATCAGCCCAGCCGCCGATCCCGTCAATCGCCTCGATCAATGCGTGGGTCGAGAAATCGCGGTTACGCGTGTCCACACCCAAAGCCAGAGGCCGGTCCAGACGCTCTGCGCGCAAAAGCCTCGGCAAAAGCGAGAGCGGGATATTATCGATGGCCTCATATCCCATATCCTCCAGCGCCCGGATCGCGGTGGTCCGCCCCGCGCCCGAGGGGCCGGTGACAAGCACGATATGAGGGGTCTGGCTCGGCATCGAAATGCTCCTATCAGGCGGCGCGCCCATACATAAGATAGAGGTAAACTGCGGCAGAGAAATGACCTCCGTCCGTTTTTCCAAGCTGCTCTACCTCCACACCCAGCAGGGTCTCGGACGCCTCAGGCGGCAGACGCGGCGACATGAGAGCGTCCATCTCAACGATCAGTGCGACCGGTGTGGGCCCCGCGGGGGGCGCATGCAAAATGCCGATGCCGCGCGCCTCGATCTGGCCCTTGATAGTGCTGGGCGCATCAGCCATGAGATGGTCCCCGTCGCGCCAGAGCCGCGTACGGTCGTCAGCGACAAGCGCCGCGCCATATGCCATCAATTGCAAGGCCAGCGCCGACTTTCCGGACCCTGATGCGCCTCGGATAAGCGCCGATCGGCCTGCAACCGCAACGCATGTCGCATGAACCGTGATGTCTTGGGGCATGGCCGCCAGATCAGACCGGCAGGCCCACGACAAAGCGCGCGCCCAGCGGGTCCGAGGTTATATCCGCATCCGTGGGCCGAATATTCTCGGCCCAGACCACGCCGCCATGCGCCTCGACGATCTGCTTGGAGATCGCAAGGCCGAGGCCAGAATTATTGCCGAAATCGCTGGCATCTCGCTGGGAATAGAAACGCTGGAAAATCTTTGTCAGGGCCTGATCGGGGATGCCCGGCCCGGTATCCTCGACAACGACCAGCACACGGTTCTCACGGCGGCGCGCCCAGATCCGGATTGCATCGCCATCCTCGCAAAAACTGATGGCGTTGGAGATGAGATTGACGAAGACCTGCGCCAGGCGCGCCTCAAGCCCATTGATCACAATTGGTTTTTCCGGGAAATCGGTGATGAAGTCGATCCCCTTGCCTTGCGCCTCTTGGCCCAGATACTCGCCCAGATTGCGTAGCATGGTCAGCAGATCGAACGGCTCTTCCTCTTCCTTTACCAACTCGGAATCGAGCCGGGACGCATTGGAGATGTCGCTTACCAGACGGTCAAGACGGCGCACGTCATGTTCGATCACGTCGAGCAGTTTTTCGCGTTGCTCATCGCGCTTGGCCACGCGCATCGTGCCTACCGCGGAGCGCAGCGAGGCCAGAGGTTTCTTGATCTCATGGGCCACATCGGCGGCAAATTGTTCATTCCCATCGATGCGATTATACAAAGCCCCCACCATGCCACGCAAAGCGCCGCTGAGCCGTCCGATCTCGTCGGGGCGCGCCGTGAGGTCGGGAATGCGGATACGGCCATTGCCGTTCTTGCCCCGGTTGCGCGCGCCACCTATCTCGGCGGCGGCGGCCAGATCAGCCAAAGGATGCGCGATTGTGGAGGCGAGGATCAGGCTCAGCCCGATGGAGACCAGCGTGGCAATAATGAACATCTGCAAGACACGCTCACGCTCGGACATCACCAGCCGGTCAATCTCGCCCGATGCGCTCACGAGGGCCACGACACCAATCGCCTGCCCGTCATGCTCAATCGGGCTCACCACCGAAAAAATCGTGCCGCCGCTCACCTCGCCGGACGTCACTTGAGTGCCGTCCGCGAGGGCAAGCGCCACCCTGTCACGCGTCATATCCTCAACGCTGGGCTGCGCCTCCTGTGTGCCCACACCAAACGGCGCAGACATCCAGCCCCAAAGCGTCGTCAGCGCATCGGTAATCACCGTAGGCTGCGTATCCTTGTCGTCGCTGGCGCGGACCTCCTCGCCCACGACATGTCCGGCAAGCGCGCCATCTGTGTCGAAAACAAACACCTCGGCACCCTGCTGAATATCCAGCCCGGCCAAGGTCTGCGCCACGTCGACGCCATCACCGGTCATGATATTCACTGGCGCGCCGATGGGCAGCTGCGCCTCAAACACATCCGCGACCAGCTCCGCCTCGCCCACGAGGCTGTTGGCCCGCTGTATGGCCATGCCGTCGCGCGAAGAGTTGAGATATAGAATACCCGCGACCAGCACGTTGAGCGCGATAAGGTTGAAGGTGATAATCTTGCGGGTCAGAGGGCTTTCACGCAAGGACAAGAACCCGCGCCGCGCCCTACGGGCGCGCACTTCCTCATCGACCACGCTGTCCGGGGCGACAAAATCGTCGCCCAGAACCACATCGCCATCCCGTCCCGGTGCTGAATCACGCACGCTGATCCCCTTGGCCAAAGCCTTGACGCGTTACTCTTCGTTGTAACGATACCCAATGCCGTACAGCGTCTCAATCGCGGAGAATTCGCTATCGACGGTGCGCAGCTTCTTGCGCAGACGTTTGATATGGCTGTCGATGGTGCGGTCGTCGACATAGACTTGATCGTCATAGGCCACGTCCATCAGTTGATCGCGGCTTTTCACAAAGCCCGGACGCTGTGCCAGCGCCTGAAGCAGCAAGAATTCCGTCACCGTCAGCGACACATCGCGGCCCTTCCAAGCCACAGCATGGCGCAGCGGGTCCATCCGCAATTCACCGCGTTCAATCACCTTGCCTTCTTCGGCCTCAGTGGCGGGCGCCGTGCCGTCCATTACATCCTGACGGCGCAGCAGAGCGCGGATCCGCTCGACCAGAAGACGTTGAGAAAACGACTTTTTCACGTAGTCATCGGCGCCCATACGAAGGCCGAGAACCTCGTCGATTTCATCATCCTTGGAGGTGAGGAAAATCACGGGCATCGACGATTTCTGCCGCAGACGTTGGAGCAGGTCCATGCCGTCCATGCGTGGCATCTTGATATCCAGCACCGCCATATCGGGGAGTTTCTTGCTGAACGCGTCGAAGGCCTGTTGACCGTCATTATAGGTTTCAACCTCAAAGCCTTCGGCCTCAAGGGTCATGGAAACGAATGTCAGAATATTCCTGTCATCGTCCACGAGGGCGATCTTAGACATAACATTAATCCTTGTACTGCTCGGTTGCCTGCGTTTTTTTCTTTCACTATGGCCCTGTTTTCACTTGCCAATCAATCCCAAACTGCGAATCAGCCGGGTTTCGTGCCTTATTTCAGACAGATTTCGTGTCGGAATGGCTAAATTGGCTCAGTTATTTGTGACGCATTTGCGCTATCGACGCGCCTGAGGTGCGTGGTTGCGCTAACTTGCGCTTGGTTGCGCTAACTGTGCCAAAGCGTCCTGTTCATTGGCAAAAACGTCATGTTAAGAGGCCCCAGTGCGGATGTTCAGCGCGGGGCCAATGCCCCCCTGACCCCGCTTTATCCGCCCCGACGGGCGATGGATCGATAACGGAGACAAATCGATGACAGTGGGACGGGTAAATCCAGAGTTTCGTCTTGAGGATCAAGGCATCAAGGGCCTCGGCGAGGTGCATTACAACCTGAACGAGCCGGCCTTGATCGAAGCAGCGTTGAAAAACGGCGAAGGGGCTTTGGGCCAGGGCGGCGCGTTTTTGGTCTCTACTGGCAGGTTCACGGGCCGCTCCCCCAAGGACAAGCACATCGTGCTTACTGACAGCGTCAAAGACAACATCTGGTGGGAGAATAACGCTCAGATGTCGCCCGAGGGGTTCGATGCGCTTTACCAAGATATGCTCACGCATATGGAGGGGGGGCGCTATTACGTGCAGGACCTCACCGGCGGCGCGGACCCGGCCCATTCCATCAAAGTGCGCATGGTGACCGAGCTTGCGTGGCACGGGCTTTTCATCCGCCATCTTCTGCGCCGCCCCGAGCGAGAGGCGCTGGACCACTTCATCGCCGATTTCACCGTGATCAACTGCCCGAGCTTTGCCGCCAATCCAAAGAAACACAATTGCCGCTCCGAGACGGTGATCGCGATGAATTTCGACCGCAAGATCATCCTGATCGGCGGCACGGAATATGCGGGCGAGAACAAGAAATCCGTCTTTACCCTGCTGAACTATCTGCTGCCTGAAAAAGGCATCATGCCGATGCATTGCTCGGCCAACCATGCCAAGGGCAACCCTGTGGATGCGGCGATCTTCTTTGGCCTGTCTGGCACGGGCAAAACCACACTCAGCGCCGATCCCGACCGGGTTCTGATCGGCGATGACGAGCATGGCTGGTCCGATCGCGGCACGTTCAACTTCGAGGGCGGGTGCTACGCCAAGACGATCAACCTCAACCCCGAGGCAGAGCCAGAGATTTTCGCCACCACCTCCAAATTCGGCACAGTGATCGAGAACATGGTCTATGACGAGGAGACCAAGGAGCTGGATTTCGACGATGATAGCCTGACGGCCAATATGCGCTGCGCCTATCCGCTAGAATATATCTCGAACGCCTCGCCCACGGCCATGGGCGGGCACCCCAAGAATATCATCATGCTGACTTGCGATGCGTTTGGCGTGCTGCCACCCATCGCGCGGCTGACCCCTGCGCAGGCAATGTATCACTTCCTGTCGGGCTTCACCTCCAAGGTCGCGGGCACCGAGCGCGGCGTGACCGAGCCTGAGCCGACATTCTCCACATGCTTCGGCGCGCCCTTCATGCCGCGCCGGCCCGAGGCTTACGGCAACCTTTTGCGCGCCAAGATCGCCAAGCATGGCGCGACCTGCTGGCTCGTGAATACCGGCTGGACCGGGGGGGCCTATGGCACCGGCGCGCGGATGCCGATCAAGGCGACACGCGCCCTTCTGACGGCGGCGCTTGATGGGTCACTGGCCAAGGTTGAGTTCCGCAAGGATGCGAATTTCGGCTTCGATGTGCCGGTGGACGCTCCCGGCGTGCCAACCGTGCTGCTTGATCCGCGCCGGACATGGGACAACCCCGAGAGCTATGATCGCCAAGCGGCCAAGCTGGTCGAGATGTTCTCGGCCAATTTCCAGCAATACCTGCCCTTCATCGACGATGATGTGAAAGCCGCCGCAATCGGTTAGGCCCGCAGGAGCCAGCGGACATAATCAGACGGATACCGCTCCAGAGCCTCGTCCAACAGGGCGAGGCTGTCATCAGTCAAGACCCCCTCCCATTGCCGCGACACGCCCTTGTGGAAGAAGGCCGCGTTGTCCTTCCACATGTTGAAATTCGTGTCCGGCGCGGTCTTGTCCGCCCGGGCCTTCATCTGCGCGAACCCCGCCGCATGGACCAGATCGGGCCATAGTGCCTCGTCAATTTCAATACCCAGATAGGCCGCCACCCGCCGCATCTGCCCTTCCAGATCGGCCTTAAGGTCCGCGTAATGCACCATCAAGATGCCGTCTTGCGCCCGGTGCTGCCAATAAGTTGCCCCGTGGCGCAGGGCGGACCAATAGGGCGCGCCGTCACGCTCCCATGCGAAGCTCGCAGTGCTCAGCCAATAGCAAAAGAGCGCGTTGTGCTCCTCGGGCGGCTCCGGTGCGTCGGGATCCATGTCGGCCATGAAAAGCGCGACCGCCTCGGGGTTGTTGTTCTTCATCTGGTTGGACATGGAGATGAATACATCCCGCGGATCCCGCAGCACGCAAATGTGCTTGGCGCGCGCGTCCCATGGCAAACCATCCAACGGCGTATGCGTCTTGATAAACCGGCGGTGCGTTTGTGCGCCGTAGACGCCGTGCACCTGATCGGCGGGGGCTGCGCGCAGGTCCATCCAAGGGGAAATCTCGGCCAGCGGCAGGGGCAGATCGGGCGTGCGAAAGATCAAAAGCGCGCAGATCATCTGCATCCATGTCGTGCCCGATTTGTAAGGCGTGCAGATCAGCACATCATCCGCGCGGCGCACGAACCCGTCCCAGCGCGCGCTGTCCCAAACGGTTGTTCGGTAGTGGCGCAGCGGCGGATCGCTCAGGCCGAACGGCTCCATGTCCTCTCCCTTTATCCCAGCAGGTAAAGGCCCAGATAAAGGCTCGCCCCACCCGCCAAGATTGCCGCGATCACATTGCGAAACGCAAGCCCCACCGCCACCGTCACCAGTGC
>CALGEH010000152.1 GCA_937881735.1 uncultured Shimia sp. | reverse complement strand
GCACAGGGGCTATGACAGCGACCATGAGCGGGTCGAGGGCGATGTGGGAAAGGCGGGTGTCGCGATCGACTCGGTCGAGGATATGAAGATCCTGTTCGACGGTATTCCGCTTGATCAGGTCTCTGTGTCCATGACGATGAACGGGGCCGTGATCCCGATCCTCGCCAGCTTCATCGTCGCGGGCGAGGAGCAGGGGCATGATAAGAGCCTGCTGTCTGGCACTATTCAGAACGACATTCTCAAAGAATTCATGGTGCGCAACACGTATATTTACCCGCCCGAGCCATCGATGCGGATCGTGTCGGATATCATTGAATACACCTCCGGCCAGATGCCGAAATTCAACTCCATCTCGATCTCTGGCTATCACATGCAGGAGGCAGGCGCGAACCTTGTGCAGGAGCTTGCTTTCACGCTGGCTGATGGGAAGGAATATGTGCGCGCCGCGGTTGACGCGGGGATGGATGTGGATGCTTTCGCCGGCCGTTTGAGCTTTTTCTTCGCCATCGGCATGAATTTCTTCATGGAGGCGGCGAAGCTGCGCGCGGCGCGGATGCTCTGGCATCGGATCATGACCGAGGCGGGCGCAAAGTCCGACCGGTCCAAAATGCTGCGCACCCATTGCCAAACGAGCGGTGTGAGCCTTCAGGAGCAAGATCCCTATAACAACGTGATCCGCACGGCTTATGAAGCGATGAGCGCTGTTCTGGGCGGCACTCAGTCGCTGCACACCAACGCGTTGGACGAGGCGATTGCCCTGCCCACGGATTTCAGCGCGCGGATTGCTCGCAATACGCAGCTTATCCTGCAAGAAGAGACGGGTGTGACCAATGTAGTCGATCCCTTGGCGGGGTCTTACTATGTTGAGGCGCTCACCAATGAGCTGGCCGAGGCCGCGTGGAAGATCATCGAAGAGGTCGATGAGATGGGCGGTATGACCAAGGCCGTGGCCTCCGGCATGCCCAAGCTGCGCATCGAGGAGTCGGCGGCGACCCGGCAGGCGATGATCGACCGGGGCGACGAGGTTGTCGTGGGTGTGAACAAATACCGCAAGGCCACCGAGGACCCGATCGACATTCTGGATGTGGATAACGTGGCCGTGCGGCTGAGCCAGATTGCGCGGCTTGAGAAAATTCGCGCGACCCGTGATCAGGCGGCCTGTGATGCGGCCTTGGCCGAGATGGAGCGCCTTGCGGCGGAGGGTGGCAATTTGCTTGAAGCGGCGGTTGAGGCCGCACGCGCACGTGCGACCGTGGGAGAGATCAGCATGAGCATGGAAAAGGTATTTGGTCGGCACCGCGCCGAGGTGAAGACATTGGCGGGCGTTTACGGTGCGGCCTATGAGGGCGATGCGGGCTTTGCCGCGATCCAGAAATCGGTTGAGGACTTTGCCGAGGAAGAAGGGCGCAGGCCCCGAATGCTGGTCGTGAAAATGGGCCAGGATGGCCATGATCGCGGTGCCAAGGTAATCGCCACGGCCTTTGCCGATATCGGCTTTGACGTGGATGTGGGGCCGCTCTTCCAGACGCCTGCGGAGGCGGCTCAGGATGCGATCGACAATGATGTGCATGTCATCGGCATCAGCTCTCAGGCGGCGGGGCATAAGACGCTGGCGCCCAAGTTGATTGATGCACTTCGCGAGAAGGGTGCAGGGGACATTCTGGTGATCTGCGGCGGGGTCATTCCGCAGCAGGATTACGATTTCCTCATGAAGGCGGGTGTGAAGGCGATATTTGGGCCGGGCACGAATATTCCCGAGGCGGCGCAGGATATCCTGAAACTGATCCGGGCGGCGCGCGGATAGGTTGCTGTCGGTTTTGGCAGGATTGAGCGCGCTTCACTTTGTGGGGCGCGCTTTTTTGTGAGCGTTGCGAAAATACGCTCTCGGCATTTTGCTTTGCAAAACGCCTGCCGCTTGGGGACGTATTTGGATCTTCGGGGCACTTTTCTGTGCACAGTGACTTTGGTGGCGTGGGGGAGACTCGAACTCCCGACCTAACGATTATGAGTCGTTCGCTCTAACCAACTGAGCTACCGCGCCTTCGGCGTGTGGGGTATGTCAGAGGCGCGGCCCCGTCAAGGCGGAAATTGGCACAAGCATATAGGGTTTAGCATTTGCCGGACTGTGGCCATCACGCCGTGGCGCATCATGTGGCGTGGGGCAAGGTTCACTGCGTTGGCTTGTCAAAACATGTGCCCTTGACGCGGTGAGGCAATCTGCGGCAAGCCGCTGACAAATCAAGCCAAAGGCGGTAGATTGGCGCGCATGTCACTATGGACACGCATCACTGAGGCGGTTTCGGCCCTTGCCCAAGGCGAGGGTCTTTCTGCCGTGTTCGACAAGCTGCGCCCCCCGCCGGAGCGCAGCGTGGCGTTTACAATTGCGGTGATTGCGCTGAGCGCAAAGATGGCCAAGGCGGACGGGCTCGTTACCCGCGATGAGGTGACGGCGTTTCGCGAGGTGTTTCAGATTGCACAGGCCGATGAGGCGGGCGCGGCGAAGGTCTTCAACCTCGCGCGGCAGGACGTGGCGGGGTTCGAGGAATATGCGACCCGGATCAAGGCGATGTTTGGCGCGGAGACGGATGCGCTCAGCGATCTTTTGGAGGGGCTTTTCCACATCGCAATTGCGGATGGGGAATATCACCCTAATGAGGATGCGTTTCTGGGTCGTGTGTGCGAGATTTTCGGCCTGACCGAGCGGTGCTTTACCACCATGCGCAGCCGGTTTGTGCCCGATGCCAAGCCTGATCCTTACACGGTTTTGGGGGTGGAGCCGGACACGCCTCTGGAGGAAATCCGCCGGGCCTATCGCCGGATGGTGCGTGAGACGCATCCAGACGTCATGCAGGCGCGCGGTGTGCCCTTGGAGGCGGCGCGGCTGGCCGAAAAGCGCATGGTTGATATCAACCGCGCTTGGGATGAGATCAAGCAGGCCGCTCCGGCGTGAGGGTCGCCACGTACAATATTGAATGGTTCAACGCCCTCTTCGATGACACGGGCGCGCCTTTGGTGGATGGGGAGTGGTCTGGCCGCTGGAACGTGACGCGCGCCACGCAATTGGAAGCGGTGGCCCATGTGCTGCGCGCGCTCGACGCTGATGCGGTGATGATCATCGAGGCCCCGGATACCAGCCGCCATCGCAGCGCCACAGCCGCACTGGAGCAGTTTGCGGCATGGGCCGGTCTAAGAGCACGCAAGGCAGTGCTGGGTTTCGTCAATGATACGCAGCAAGAGATCGCGCTGATTTACGATCCTGACAGGGTCGGCGCTGTGCATGACCCGCAAGAGGCCCCGGACGCGCCAAAATTCGATGGCGTGCTGCAGATCGATCTCGATGTAGACGCGCGCGAGGACCATGTGCGCTTTTCCAAACCGCCTTTGGAGTTGGCTGTGACCGATCCGCATGGTGCCGTGCTGCGCCTGATCGGGGCGCACCTGAAGTCCAAGGCACCGCATGGGGCGGGGGACGCACGTGCTGTGCTCAAGGCGTCCATTGCCAACCGCCGCAAACAATTGGCGCAGGCGATCTGGCTCAGGCGGCGCACTGAGCAACATCTGGCAGCTGGTGAGGCGTTGATCGTTTTGGGTGATCTCAATGACGGGCCGGGGCTCGATGCCTATGAGCATCTTTTTGGCCGCTCTTCTGTGGAGATCGTGCTGGGCGAGGGTCAGGCGCTTCAGCTACACGATCCCCACGCGCGGCAGGCTTTGGCGCAGAAAATCGGCGCGGTGCACACCACCTCGCGCTTTTTCATGCGACACGAACAGCGGTATATGCAGGCGCTGTTGGATTACATCATGGTCTCTCCCGAAGTGATGTCGCGCGCACCCGTCTGGCGCATCTGGCACCCGTTCGATGATCCGCAATGTTGGGACGACAAAGTGCTGGGCGCGGCCCTTTTGGCGGCGTCGGATCATTTTCCAGTTACATTGGATATTGGGCCTGCCTCTTAAAATCGGGCGCGGTGCATGCTATATTGGCGCTATGAAACCGATATTCACCGCCATCGCTTTGACCTTTTGCACCGCGCTCTCCTTGGCCGCCGAGGAGGGTCCAAAAGGGACTGACGAGGAGCCCTCTCTGATGCAGCAGGGCGTGGAGATTTTCCTGGAGGGGCTGCTCAGCCAAGTGGAGCCCACGATGCGCGATTTGCAGGGCATGACCGAGGATATGGGCCCGCAGCTGCGCGAATTTGCGGAGACCATGGGGCCGGCACTTGCGGAAATCATGCGCGATATCAAGGATCTGAATGCCTATCACGCACCAGAGGTTTTGCCCAATGGCGACATCATCATGCGCCGCAAGAGCGAGGAAGAGATGGCCCCGCCGCCGCCGCTGGCCGAAGGTGAGATCGAACTCTGACGCGCCCTACCGCCCCTTGATGGCGACATCCGCCCCGAGAGCGGCGGCAAGGGCCATGAATCGCGCCTCCGCCACCTCGCCAAAGAGCAAAGAGGCCTCGGGTGTCAGGCGCAGCTCCAGCAGCTTTTTCTTCGGATAGAACTTCATGCGTCCGAGATCGGCGTCTTTTTTCAACCAGAGCATGGCGCCAAACCGCATGGCGCGCCCCAATATTTCCGCTTCATTTTGCGTTTTCGCATCGACAAGCGTGCTGAGTTGGTCAAACCGTGTTCCGACGCGGGTGTTGGAATATCGGTGCAGCAAGGCCAGCCCAAGAAACACCCGTTCGGAATGTTTCAAACCGCCCAGATTGGCGCGGGTGGCGTTGTCGAAACAGACTTCGGCGCGGTAGTCGGGATGGGCGCGCCAGCTTACGTCGTGCAAGAGACATGCCGCCTTGATGATGCGCAGCCGCTCGGGCGAGGGGCGGCCCAGAACGGGCAGGATGAAATTGTAGAGCACCTTCCCAAAGCCGGGCAGACGGGCGTCTTTATCTTCGGCAAAGCGGCAAGCCTCGATCAGCGGATCGCGGTCTCGTAGGGGTTGGGGCATTTGCTCATAGAGCATTCCCTCGCGAATACCGTAGCTTGAGACGGCGATATCGTGTGGCTTGAAGCGGCGCACCACCTCGCGCAGAACTTCTGCAGCTATTGGCACGAGGGCCATGCGGGCTGAGGAAATTCCCGCCTGCTGCCGCAACTCGTCAATATTGCGCCATTTGATGTAATCGGTGGTGGCGCGCACGGATTTTGAGGTCATCCGGTATTCGTGCAGCACGTGCAGCGGATATCCACGCCGGGCCATGTCGATCTTTGCGATCGCCCGCCACGAGCCCCCCACGAGAAAGAGGCGGTTCTTTTGCTCACCCAGTTGCTCGGCCATGCCGTCCAGCGTCTTGCGGATGTAGGCCTTGCGCGCTTTCGCCCCGCCTTTGAGGTCACGCAGCTTGAGTGGGCCGAGCTGCGAGGTCACCCGCCGCCCCACCGTGCCACCATGGATTTCGGCCATCTCCATCGACGAGCCGCCAATATCGCATACCAGTCCATAAGAGCCGGGCCAGCCCAAGAGCACGCCTTGCGCCGAGAGCCGCGCTTCTTCGCGCCCGTCCACGACCCAAAGGCGCAGGCCAGTCTGGCTTTCGACGTCATGGCGAAAATCGGCACCGTCCTCGGCGTCGCGCACGGCGGCGGTGGCCACGCATGTGAGAGGGCCTGTGCCCATACCATCTGCCAGATGTTTGAAACGGTGCAATGCCGCCAGCGCGCGGGCGCGGCCTTCGGGATTCAGCCGACCTGTCTTGGTCATGCCGGCCCCAAGGCCACACATGATTTTTTCGTTGTAAAAATAAGCAGGGCTGCGCGCGGCACCGTCAAAAACCACGAGCCGAACGGAGTTTGAACCCACATCGACGACCCCTACGCGGCGCAGGGCGCGCGATGACGGTTTGTCAAAAAGCGGACGGCCAAAGGGGCCCGCATCTTCGGGATCCTCGGCTGGGTTGCCTGCGTCCATTTCATCCCCCCGCGCGGGTTTGGTTGCCGTCCCGTTTATGGCGGGGTGCGCCGAGCGGGTCAATCTTCGGTATGGGTCAGTTTTGGCACATCCGCCGCGCCCGCCGATCCACGTCCCGAGAGCGAGGGGTTTTCCATGAAGAATCGGTGGCAGTTGAAGGCGAAGCTGCCCTCTTCGACCTCGGCGCGGGTGAAGCTGCCATCGGGGGCCATGACCCAGCTTTGGGCGATATCGGCCATGTTGGCGGCCATGACCTGACTTGTGATCTGGGCCTTCACGGTGGGGTTTTCGATCTCGATCAGCGTCTCGACACGGCGGTTGAGATTGCGGCCCATCCAATCAGCGGAGGAGATGAACACCCGCGCCTTTTTATGCGGAAGCCCGTGGCCATTTCCGAAGCAGACGATGCGGGAATGCTCCAAAAACCGCCCGACGATGGATTTCACGCGGATGTTCTCGCTGAGGCCCTTCACGCCGGGGCGCAGACCGCAAATGCCGCGCACCACGAGGCTGATCTCCACCCCCGCCTGGCTCGCGGCATAGAGCGCGTCAATCACGTCAGGCTCCACCAGCGAGTTCATCTTGGCCCAGATGCGGCCCGGTTTGCCCTCTTGGGCATGGGCGCTCTCGGCTGCGATCATCTCGAGCAGGCGGGGTTTGAGGGAGATGGGCGAAATCGCGAGGTTTTCCAGCCGCTCAGGCTGGGCGTAGCCCGAGAGGTAGTTGAACACTTTCGTGGCGTCCCGGCCCAGCACCTTGTCGCAGGTGAAAAAGCTCAGATCGGTATAGATGCGGGCCGTGATGGGATGGTAATTTCCGGTGCCGTAATGCGTGTAGGTGACCAGATTATCACCCTCGCGGCGCACCACGGTCGAGATTTTGGCATGGGTCTTGAGGTCGAGAAAGCCGTAGACCACATGCGCGCCTGCGCGCTCCAGACGTCGCGACTGGCGGATGTTGGCGGCCTCGTCGAAGCGGGCTTTCAGCTCCACCAGTGCTGTCACGGATTTGCCGTTCTCCGCCGCCTCGCAGAGGGCGCTGACGATGGGGGATTCGTTGGAGGTGCGGTAGAGCGTCTGCTTGATCGCCACCACATCCGGATCGCGCGCGGCTTGGGCCAGAAAGCGGATGACCATATCGAAGGTCTCGTAGGGGTGATGCAGCAGCATATCCTTCTGGCGGATCGCGGCGAACATGTCGCCGTCATGGTCCTGCACACGCTCGGGCACACGGGGGCTGAAGGAGGGCCAGAGAAGGTCAGGGCGCGCGTCCAGCACAAGCTCCTTGAGGTCGGCGAGGCCGATCATGCCCTCCACTTCGACCACCTCATCAGGGTTCACGTCCAGCTCGTCCATGATCATGTCGCGCAGCGCAGGCGCGGCGCCGGCGGAGATTTTCATGCGCACCACCTCGCCCCGGCGGCGGCGTTTGAGGGCGACTTCGAATTCGCGCACGAGGTCCTCGGCCTCTTCCTCGACCTCCAGATCGCTGTCGCGCAGCACCCGGAACGAGAAGTGGCTTTTGGATTTGTAGCCCGGAAAGAGGCTGCCGAGATGAAGCATCAACAGCTCTTCGAGCGGTAGCACGCGGACCGTGCCCTCAGACGAGGAAAGGGTGACGAACCGGTCGATCTGTTGCGGGATGGGCAGAAGGGCCTTGAGCGGGCGTTTGTCCGAGCGGCGCTCCAGATTGAGGGCGAGCGAGTAGCCCAGATTGGGGATGAACGGAAAAGGGTGTGCGGGGTCGATCGCGAGGGGCGAGAGCACGGGGAAGACCTTTTCGAGGAACACATCCTCCAGAAACGGCTTGTCGTCCTCGGCGATGCTGGCAGCGTCGAGGATGGTGATATTCTCGGCCTCAAGCTCCAGACGCAGGTGTTGGTAGGTTTCTTGCTGCTTTGACAGAAGGTTACGCGCGTCGTCATTGATCAGGACCAGTTGCTCGGCGGGGCTGAGCCCATCGGCGGCGGGGGTGGTATTGCCTGCGCGGGCAAGCTCACGCAGGCCCGCGACACGCACGTTGTAGAACTCATCAAGGTTGGTGGCGGAGATCGAGAGGAAGCGCAGCCGCTCCAGCAAGGGCACGCGAGGGTTCTGCGCCTCTTCCAGCACGCGCCAGTTGAAGCCCAGCCAGCTGAGCTCGCGGTTGTAGAACCGCGCGGGGCCGGTGAGGTCCAGATCGGGCAGTTCTGTGGGTGCGGGAAACGGCGCGTTGAGGAAATCGGCGTGGGACATGCAAAGCCTTATGGCAGGCGGGTGTAACGGGGATGTGTCAGGGTGCGCCTAAGCGCCCGATTTGTCCAGTATTTCCGCCGCAAGCTTTCGTGTCACCGGGCGTTTTTGCGCCAATGCGGCGCGGTCCAGTGCGGCCACGATATCGGCCACGGCGGCGAAGGAACGCGGCATCCGGCGCGCAAGGAAGGGGATCGTGCCGGGGGTTGGGATGATCTGGCGGTCGGCCATTTGTTTGAGGATGACGGCCGACAAAAGCGCATCATCGGGGGCGTCTAATCCGATGGCGGGCGTGCCTTCCATGCGGCTGGCGAGATCAGGCAGGGCCAGCGACCAGCGGCTGGGCGCTGTGCGGGCGGTGATCAGCAGGCTGTGCCCTTCGGCGAGGCAGAGGTTGTGGAGGTGGAAAAGCGCGCGGTCTGCCTCCGGGTTGCCGGTGATGCGGTCGGCATCTTCTACGGCCACGGGGGCTGAGGCCAATGCGGGGATGTCAGCGGTGGTGAGATCGGTTGCCGCCGTGATTGAGGCACCGCTGAGGGCGGCCCAGACATGGGTGAGGTGGGTCTTGCCGGCCCCCTCCGGACCATGCAGCACCAGCTTGCGTGCAGGCCAGTTTTCCCAGCCCTCGATCATCGCGACGGCTGCTGCATTGGGCCCGGATACAAAGAAATCACCGCGCCCCAGCGCGGGGCGCGCGGGCAGGTCCAAGCTCAGCTGATGGGCCATTACTCTGCGTCGCCTCGCGACGTTCCTGTGTAGAGTTTGCTGGCCCGGTAGCTTGTTATGGCGAAGCGGGCCAGAACGCCGATTGATGCAGCCACGGGCACGGCGACCAGCATACCCACGAAGCCGAAAAGCGCGCCAAAGACTGACAGGGCGAAGATCAACCACACAGGGTGCAGGCCTACGGAGCCGCCGACGAGCTTGGGGGTGAGCACATTGCCCTCAATCACCTGGCCCAGCACGAAGATACCCGCAACAAGGCCGATGGAGACCCAATCCCCCCAGAATTGAAAGAGGGCCAGCCCAATAGCCAACGCCCCACCGATCAGCGCGCCGACATATGGAATGAAGGTGATCAGCCCCGCGATCGCCCCTACGAGAAGGCCGAATTGCAGGCCTACCAGCATCAGCGCCACCGCATAATATGTCCCGAGGATAAGGCAGACGGTGCCCATGCCGCGGATGAAGCTGGCGAGTGTGTCGTCGATCTGTTTGGCAAGGTCGCGGATGATCGGTGCGTGATCGCGCGGCAAAAGGTGGTCGATCTGCGCAATCATCCGGTCCCAATCATAGAGGAGGTAGAAGGCCACGACTGGCACGACCACAATCAGCACGATCACGTTGAGCAGAGAGGATACGGAGCCCAGAACCGCCTCGACCAGTTCCCCGCCGCGCTCTTGGATGGCCGTGCCGATGGCGGTAAGCGATTGGTGCACGGTGGATTGCGTATCGACCAGTTGCGGGAAGCGCTCGGTCAGGACGTTGCGCAATTGCCCGGCCAATTCAGGGGCGGCGTTGATCAGTGAGGTGGTTTGGGTCACCAGCGTTGGAATGACCAGCAGGGCCATGATCACGAAGAGCAAAAGAGCGTAGAGGGTTATGAGCGTGACCGATATGGCCCGGCTGAGGCCCAGACGCTCCAGCCTGTCGGCGACGGGATCAAGGAAATAGGCAATCGCGCCGCCCAAAAGGAAGGGCATCATGACATCGCCCAGCACCCACAAAAGGCCCAGGAAGCCCGCAGAGGCGAACGCCCAATATTTTAGTTGTGTTCGGGCGGGCAGGGCCATGTGCTCTCCAATGTGTTCGCCCTACACATCGCGCATGGTGCGGCACCTTTCAAGGCCCCCCGCCCGTAAAAGGCAGGGGGCGGAGTGTCATATCTTAGTAGCAGGCAGGACGCGCGCCGGGCAGAAGCACTTTGTCGACGACATGGATCACGCCGTTATCGGCCATGATGTTGGCGATGATGACGTTGGCCATTTGCGGCGTGCTGTCGGCGATGGTCACGCCATCGGCGCTTTTGGTGATGCAAAGACGCTCGGATGTGTTGAGCGGCTTGAAGTAGTTGGAGCCTGCAGGGATCATTTCCGCCGTCAGCTTGCGGTCATCCACGTGGTAAAGCAGCACATCTGTCAACTGGCCTTTGTTCTCGGGCTGCAGGAGCGTCTCGACTGTGCCTTCGGGCAGGGCGGCGAAGGCATCGTTTACGGGGGCATAGACGGTGAACGGGCCGGGGCCGGAGAGCGTCTCTGCCAGGCCAGCTGCGGTCACGGCGGCGACGAGGGTCGAGAAACGCTCGTCGTCGGCGGCGATCTCGACGATGTTTTCGGCCTTGGCGGCGGTGGCTACGGTGAGCGTCAGAGCGGCAGCTGCGGCGACTTTAAGTGCGGTGTTCATGGAAATGTTCCCTGTTGTTTTGCTATTCAATCATTTGGTCACGACAGGTCTACGAGCGGTGGGGTGCTCTAGTTCACTTCGTTCACGAATGCGTGATCGGGTGGGCGGTATGCTGCTGGTTTGCGCGCAGTGTGCGTGTCGGCTGGCTTGGCGCGCACTGCACCTTGCCCGAACGCGCGCTCTGCCATAAACGGGGCACAACGCTTTAACCCCCCGGAGTGCCCAAAGATGCGCCTGTCCCGTTACTTCCTGCCCGTCCTGAAGGAAACCCCCTCCGAGGCGCAGATCGTCTCACACCGTCTGATGCTCCGCGCGGGTATGATCAAACAAGCGAGCGCCGGGATTTACTCGTGGCTGCCACTGGGTTTCAAAGTGCTGCGCCGCATCGAGACTATTGTGCACGAGGAGCAGGCAAAGGCTGGCCATATGCCGATGCTGATGCCGACGATTCAATCGGCGGATCTTTGGCGTGAAAGCGGGCGTTATGATGATTACGGCGAGGAAATGCTGCGGATCAAGGACCGTCATGGCCGTGATATGCTCTTCACGCCAACGGCAGAAGAGCTGATTACGGATATTTTCCGCGCCCATGTGGGCAGCTACAAAGATTTGCCGCTGACCATGTATCAGATCCAGTGGAAATTCCGCGACGAGGTCCGGCCGCGTTTTGGCGTGATGCGCGGGCGCGAGTTCTACATGAAGGACGGCTACAATTTCGATCTGACCAAGGAAGACGCGCTGCACGCCTACAACCGCCATCTGGTGAGCTATCTGCGCACCTATGAGCGGATGGGCCTTCAGGCGATCCCGATGCGCGCGGACAGTGGCCCGATTGGCGGCGATGACACGCATGAGTTCCTCGTGCTGGCCGAGACGGGCGAGAGCGAGGTCTTCTATGACAGCGCCGTGACCGATCTGAGCTTTGGCGACCGGGCGATTGATTATGATGATGTGGCGCAATGTGCGGGCGTTTTGGAGGAGTTCACCACCAAATACGCGCGCACGGATGAGACGCATGACGCGGCCCTCTTTGAGCAGATCCCTGAAGAACGCCGCCGCGTGGCGCGCGGTATCGAGGTGGGACAGATCTTCTATTTCGGCACCAAGTATTCCGATGCGTTGGGTGCTACGGTCCAAGGCTCGGACGGCAAGCCGGTTCCGGTGCATATGGGCAGCCACGGGATTGGCGTGAGCCGCCTTGTGGGCGCGATCATCGAGGCGAGCCATGATGATAACGGGATTATCTGGCCCGAGGGCGTCACGCCATTCCATGCGGGGATCGTGAACCTCAAGCAAGGCGACGCGGAGGCGGATGGCGCGTGCGAGGCGCTTTATTCCGCGCTGACGGCGCTGGGGCTGGAGCCGCTTTACGATGACCGTAATGAGCGGGCGGGCGGCAAGTTTGCAACGATGGACCTTATCGGTCTGCCATGGCGGATAACCGTTGGGCCACGGGGCCTCAAGAATGGCGTGGTCGAGCTAACCTCCCGCCGCACGGGTGTCTCTGAAGAGATGCCGCCAGAGCAGGCGATTGAGCGGCTTGTGGAGATTTACGCACCGCATCGCGGGCAGTAAGCCATGCTGCGCGCCCTTGGCCTTGCGGGCGGTTTGGCCGTTGGCGCGGCAGGTGCGCAATTTCCCGAGTATTCGCAGCAATATGCGCAGCGGTTGGCCGGTGCCGTGGATGAGCTGAGCGGGTTTGTCGCAGAGTTTGATGCGGACGCGCGCGGGCTTGGCCTGAGCCGGCAGGCGGCGTTGGAGGGGCTGGCGGAGGGTGGCGACATGGGGGCTGCGCGCGCCGAGACGATGGGTGCCGTGATTGCGCGGCACGCGCGGTTGAGCGCCGATCTGGAAGCGTTGCGGGGGGCGGGGCCGTTCACGCGGGCCTACCGCGCCGCCCACCTGACCGAGCCCGAGATTGCCCGCGCGGCGCTGAGTGATTTTAAACCTGCGTTGCCGCTGACATTCGAGGGGGCGGTATTCGCGCTCTTTGGTTTTCTGGCCGGGCTGGGGTTCATTCGCGCGTTGGGCGCGGTCCTGCGCTGGCCCTTCCGGCGGCGCGGAACGGCCTGACGGCGCATCCTTGCGCGACATCCCGGCGCCCCTGCTTGACGCCGCACCCCGCGCGCCGCACTGTGCGCGCAAAACAAACGAGGTCACATCGTGGCAGGCAACCCGACCCCTTTTGCTCCTTTTGAGTGGATGATCGCATGGCGCTATCTGCGCGCCAAACGCGCCGAGGGCGGCGTGAGCGTCATGACGTGGATTTCGCTCATCGGGATCACTCTGGCGGTGATGGCGCTGATTGCGACCCTGTCGGTGCGTGCCGGATTTCGCGCCGAATTCGTCGATACGATCCTTGGCGCGAATGCCCATGTGACGGTGTATAATGCGGGGCAGGTGGACGCGTTGAGCGGCCGGGTTGACCGGATGCTTGAGGAGTATGAGGCGATGGCCGAGCGGGTGCGCGCCGTGCCCGGCGTGACCCGCGTGGCTCCTTTGATCAAGGCGCAGGTGATGGCCAATGCGCGCGACCGCAATGCGGGCGTGGAGATCTTTGGGATCAGTGCCGAGAACCTCGCCACCATCCCGCGCGTCGCCAATACGGAGACGGCTCTGGGCGACATTTCCAATTTTTCTCAGGGGGTTGCGATAGGATCAGGTGTGGCACGGGAGCTTGGCGTGGGCCTTGGGGATCGGATCAGGATCATCTCGCCAGGCGGTGTCAAGACGGCGTTCGGGACCAGCCCGAGGGTCAATTCCTATGACGTGGTTTATATTTTCACTGCCGGGCGTTGGGACATCGACCGCACGCGCATCTACATGCCCTTTGCCGAGGCGCAGAGCTTTTTCAACCGCGAAGGCCGTGCTGATGAGCTTGAGGTGATGGTCGAAGATCCTGAGCGGATCGACGCGCTGAGCCTGCCTTTGTTGGCCGCTGCCGGGGACCGGGCGCTGGTCTGGACCTGGCAGGACCAGTCGGGCGGGTTCCTGCGTGCGCTGGAGGTGGAGGACAATGTGATGTTCATCATCTTGTCGATCCTCGTACTTATCGCGGCGATGAACATAACCAGTGGTTTGATCATGCTGGTGAAAAACAAAGGACGCGATATCGGGATTTTGCGGACCATGGGCCTCACGGAGGGCGCGGTGCTGAGGGTGTTTTTCATCTGCGGCGCGTTCACGGGCATCATTGGCACGGTGATGGGGGTCATTTTGGGGTGCTTGTTTGCGGTCTATATCGACCCGCTTTTCGCCGCTGTGAACTGGGCCATGGGGGGGCAGGTTTGGGACCCCTCAGTGCGGGGGATTTACTATCTACCTGCCGAGTTGCGATTTGAAGATGTGATGTCAGCCGTGTCCTTGTCGCTGGGTCTGGCGTTTATCGTGACGATCTTTCCCGCGCGGCGGGCTGCGCGGATGAACCCGGTGGAGGCGCTGCGCTATGAGTGAGGCTGTGCTGCGCCTGAAGGGGCTTGAGAAGGTTTACAACAAGGGGCGTTCCAACGAGGTGCGCGTGCTCAATGGGGCTGACCTGGAGTTGGGCCGGGGCGAGATCGTGGCGCTTGTGGCGCCTTCGGGTGCGGGCAAATCCACGCTTTTGCATATTGCGGGGCTGCTCGATACGCCCGATGCCGGTACGGTGGAGATTGGCGGGACGGCGATGACGGGGCTTGGGGATCGCAGGCGCACGGGCGCGCGGCGGCGCGATATCGGGTTTGTCTACCAGTTCCACCATCTGCTGCCAGAGTTTACGGCGCTGGAGAATGTCGTGCTGCCGCAACTTGCCGATGGCACGCCGCGCCGGGATGCGGTTGCGCGGGCGCAAGGCCTTCTGGAGCGTGTGGGCGTCGGGGAACGCGCCGCGCACCGCCCCTCGGCCATGTCTGGCGGGGAGCAGCAGCGGGTCGCATTCTGCCGGGCGCTGGCCAATGCGCCGCGCCTGTTGCTGGCTGATGAGCCAACCGGCAATCTCGATCCGGCCACCTCGGATCAGGTGTTCGCGACGCTGGTCGATCTGGTGCGCGAGACCGGGCTTTCGGCGCTGATTGCCACGCATAACTTCGATCTGGCCGCGCGGATGGACAGACGGGTGCGTATGGAAGACGGGCGGCTGGTCGAAGGTTGATTGACCCCGCCGCCCCGCCTGCCCATGGTTGCGCGAACCCAAAACAGGAGCGCGCCATGACCGTTCAACCCATATCGCAGATCACCACCCTCAGCGCACAGGCGTTGGAGCGTCATGGGGCCGCCCCTTGGGTGGGGGCCAGCGTGGCGGATGCCATTGGCGAGGCGGAGGCGACGGGCAACAAGATTTGCGGGCTCTATTATCTGGAGAGCTATTGTTTGCAGCTGAAATCGGGCCGCGTTGATGGGCAAGCCGAACCAGTTGTGACCTGCCCGCGCCCCGGCACCGTGCGCGCGGATGCGGCCAACGGGTTTGCGCAGGCCGCGTTTTTGCGCGCGTTACCGGAGGCAGTACGTGCGGCGCAAGAGAATGGCACAGCGATGCTGGCCGTGGGGCGGGCGCATACCTGCACGTCGCTGGGATATTTCACGCGGCAGATCGCGCAAGCGGGCCTGATTGGGCTCGGGATGACCAACGCGACGCCGGTCGTGGCCCCTCCGGGTGGCACCAAGCGGGTGATCGGGACCAATCCGATAGCGTTCTCTGTGCCGGACGGGGCGGGCGGCGTGGCGATGCAGTTTGACCAATCCACTACCGCCGTGGCCTTTGGCAAGATCACCATGGCGAAGGCCGCGGGGAAGAGCATCCCCGAGGGCTGGGCCGTGGACAAAGAGGGACGGCCCACGACCGACCCGGCGGCGGCGATGGAGGGATCGCTGGTGAGCACTGGCGGCTACAAGGGCTGGGGCTTTGGCCTTATGGCTGAGATATTGACGGCGGGGCTGACGGGTGGACTGGCCAGCCGGGATGTGGCGCCGCTGAAGGCGCCGGACGGCGCGCCGCATGATCTGGGTCAGATTTACCTTTTGATTGATCCGGGCGTGTCGGACGCGTTCGGTGCACGGCTCGCGCGGATTATGGAGGGTGTGGCGGAAAACGAGGGCGCGCGGATGCCGGGGCAGGGCAAGGTTCTGGCCACGGAGGTAGATGTTGAGGGCGCGGTCTGGGCGCAATTGCAATCGCTGGCCGGAGTGGCCTAGACCCGCATTTTGATCGCCGGGATTTGACGTGGGCCGCGCGCGCGTTAAATTTCCGTGACGGGGGATCTGCCAATGCGTTTCATATCTGCTGCTTTTTTTGCCCTTTTTAGCGGCCTCAGCGCCCCGCAGGCCGTGGCGCAGGACGCGGATGTTCGAGCCGTGATCTCGGCCCAGATTGAGGCGTTTGAGATCGATGATTTCGAGCAGGCCTTCACCTATGCCAGCCCAACAATCCGGCAGGTGTTCCGTACCCCTGAGAATTTCGGAGTGATGGTGCAACGAGGGTTTCCGATGGTGTGGCGTCCAGCGGATGTGCGGTTTCTGGAGCTGCAAAACCGCGACGGCGCGCTCTGGCAGGATGTCATGGTGCGCGATGTGGCGGGCGATGTTTTCATCCTTGAATATGAGATGATCAAGCTTGAGGCGGGTTGGAAGATCAACGGCGTGCGGATCCGCCCCGCTGCAGGCACGGCATAGCGCCCCACCGTCACGGTGCTCCCAGCGCACGTTAACTTTTCATAGATATTTCCCCTTTCCATCCGGGTGCGCCCCGGGCTGGCGAAACGCAAGGCATGGCCCGAGCGACCCTTTGGGCGCCCGCGACATGTGGAAAGGGAACGATATGAACAAGGCAGTTACCGACGGGATCGTCTTCATGCCCCCCGAATTCGGGGCCGGGCTGAACGTGTGGTCCAGCGGCAATGGCACCCCCGGCTCGGACACTTATGCGGGGGCCGCTAACGCAGCCCTTGTCGCGGCGGATCAGGACTTTGGCGGCGCGCTCGAGATGCAGAAAACCCAAAGCGTCCAGCGCTTGCGCTATATGGGTGAGACGCCGATCCTGCCTGGGTGTTATCTGCGCATCACTGCGCGGGTAAAGGCGATCACGGGCAACCTGCCCAATGTGCGCATCGCGGGATGGGTCGGAGCGGCTGGCGGTGGCAATGTGTCCTCTGTGACGGCTTCTGGCCCGCAGGTGACACTTGAGAATTACGGTGAGGTGGTTGAGGTCAGCGCCATTGTGGGCACCGGAGACCGACCGGGTGTGGACATGGTCTGGGGGGCGCAGCCGGTCTATGGCCATTTTGGCATTGACCTGACGGGCCCGAGCGGCGGCATCGTGCGCATCGACGACATCCGCATCGAGGACGCGACAAGCGTTTTCCTGCGCGAGATGATGGATTGGGTCGATGTGCGCGATTACGGCGCGCTGGGCGATGGCAGCACGGATGATCACGCGGCCTTTGAGGCGGCGGATGCGGCGGCCAACGGGCGCGATGTGCTGGTCTCGTCCGACGTCTATTTCCTCGGCGACAGCGTTACGTTTCAGAGCAAAGTGCGCTTTGAAGGCACCGTCACAATGGCGGCTGAACATGTGTTCTCGCTGACCCGCAACTACAACCTTCCTGCCTACATCGATGCATTTGGCGATGAGGAGATCGGATTTCGCAAGGCGTTTCAGGCGCTTTTGAACAATACCGGCCATGTGGAACTTGATATGCAGGGTCGGATCGTGTCTCTGCGCGCGCCCGTGGATATGCAGGCTGCGATCCCGGATCGTGACAGCTATTCCCAGCGGCGTATTCTCAAGAACGGTCAGTTTTCGGCGGTGGAGGGGCCTGCCTGGGACACGGATGTGATCACCAGTCAGGGGACATATTCTGCCTCCAATAGTCTGCGCCTGACGGGCGTGACGAACGTGGCCAACATCCCCATCGGTGCGGTGGTCGAAGGCAATGGCGTGGGCCGCGAGGTCTATGTCAGCGCGGTGAATATCTCACAGCAGGAGGTGACGCTGAGCCAGCAGCTTTTTGATGCGGAAGGCACGCAGAATTATACGTTCCGGCGTTTCAAATACATGCTGGATTTCTCGGGCTTCTCAAGGCTCAGCAAGTTCTCCATCTCGAATATCGAGCTTCAGGCCTCAGGCTATGGCAGTTGCGTGATGCTGCCCCAGACGGGCACAGGGTTTCACTTCCGCGATTGCTTCATCTCGCGGCCACGGGACCGTGGTATCTCCAGTCCAGGCTCGGGCGATCAGGGTATGAAGGTCGATCGGTGCCAGTTTTTGTCTAACGAGGACAATCTCTTGGCATCTGAGCGAAGTTCGATCGGCCTCAACGCCAACGCCAATGACGTAAAGCTGCGCGACAATCGGATCACACGATTCCGCCACTTTGCGCTTTTGGCGGGCTCGTCCAATATCGTCACGGGCAATCACTGGTTCCAGGGGGATACCTCCTCGGATGGCACGCGCTCGGCGGGGCTTATCCTGACACGGATCAATTGTCGGTCCACGATTGCGACCAATTATGTCGACAACTGCTTTGTGGAATGGACCAATGAGCATGATAGTGCGCCTGAGTTCTCATCCGAGTTTTCGTTCAGCGCGCTCAACCTTGTGGACAACGTGTTTCTTGCGGGCAATGTGGCGCCATGGTTCAGCTTTCTGATCATCAAGCCTTACGGGGCCGGGCATTTCCTTAACGGGATGCATGTGTCGGGTAATTCGTTCCGCATCATCGACGATCCGGTGGAGCGGATTGACCGGATTGATACCAGCTTTGCCGATCTCGATTACAACCGTTTTCGCAACGTGGTTTTCACGAACAACACTTTCGGCAATATTCAGACCCTCGTCTCCAGCCCGCTTCTTCTGGAGCATGAGCAAAACAGCGTGAGCGATGTCTGGACCGTGGAGCCGGGGCCGAACCTGCCGTTTGGGGCGTTTGCGCAGACCGTGGAATCGATCCTGCCGGCGGGACCGTTGCGCGATGCGAGCGGAGATATCGCTTTCATCGCACCTTTCTACAATGCGCGCCAAGGGCCGGATGGCAATCAGGTGCGGGTGCAGTTTGGCCAGCCTGTGCGCGGGGCGATCACGATGGTGGTGCGGATCGATGATCCACTCTGAGGGTCAGAACTGCCGCCAGAACCCCAGCTTGAAACCATAAGCTTCGGCATTTTTCAGCCCGGCCGTTGCCCCCAATTCAAGGTGGCGGCCGGGTCTGACCTCCCACACGACTGATGGCGCAAAACGCATGTAATCGGGGTCCGACATCGGCCCGCCTTGTTGCAGTTGCAAGATGACCTTGGTGCGGGGGCGCGGCTTCAGCCCCAGCGTGATATCCGAGGCGAGTGCTGCATCTCCATCTCCATCTTCCACCATGAACTCACCGCGCGTGTCGATGGCGAACCAGCCGTCGGTGCCCATGGCCGTGAACCCCGTGCCGATGGAGAGGCCGGGGCGCACGGCAAGCGCGCTTGTGACCGCGCTGAACGAGCCGCCCGAGAGGTCTGAGCGCAGAGTGCCTGCGCGCCCCACCAACCCGGCGCCGATCTCGAATGCAACCTTGATCCGGTCGCGCGATATGGGCAGGAGTGCGAAGGCGAAAGCATTGAAATCACCGTCCTCATTGGTGCCGATATCCACGCCCAGCGTGAGGTTCGGGGTTGCGCCGTATTCGCCGTAGAGCGATGCGTAGCCGTTGGCGCTGCCGCGCTCGTCCACATCCTCAAACAGCAGTGAGAAGCTGAGAAATTTCTCACCCTCCGTGCGCAACCATGGGCCAGCCTGAGCGAGGTCCGGGAGCATCAGGGTCAAGAGGAGAAGGGCGCGCCACATTTCCTAACCCTTCGTTCAACTTGGTAAACGGAAGGTTAATGGGCGCGCATTTTATCAGGCCTGTGGCGTTAAATTCCCAGCCGGTCGCGCATCGCATACCACGTCATGGCCAGCACCAAGAGCGGCGAACGCAGCGCCGAGCCGCCCGGGAAAATCTGCGTGGGCACGCGAGACATGGTATCGAACCCCTCTGCCTGTCCCTGCACGGCACGCGCCATAAGCTGCCCCGCGTGAGTGGCGGTGCCGACACCGTGGCCGGAATAACCCGAGGCGGTGAGGATGTTGGGCGCGAGCCGAGCGACATAGGGCAGGCGCCGCATGGTGATTGCGAGCGTGCCGCCCCATGCGTAATCCACTTTCACATCCCTCAGATGCGGGAAAATCTCCGTCATCGGCTTGCGCACCAATGCGGCGATATCCTTGGGGAAGCGGTAGCCATAAGTCTCGCCGCCGCCAAAGAGCAGGCGTTTATCATGGCTAAGGCGAAAGTAGTTCACCACGAATTTCGTATCCGCCACAGCCACGTCGCGAGCCAGAACGCGCACGGCGGCGTCGCCCAGAGGCTCTGTCGCGGCGATGAAATTATTGATCGGCATAACGCGCGCGGCGACCTTGCGGTTGAGCCCGCCGAGATAGCCGTTGCAGCCGAGGATCACGTGATCCGCTTTGATCGCGCCATGGTCGGTGCGGACCTGTGTCTTGGTGCCGGGGGTGATGTCATGCACGCGGCTGCGCTCGTAAATGCGCACGCCCGCCTTCGCCGCTGCCGAAGCCAGACCCAGCGCATAGCGCAAGGGGTGCAGATGTGCCGCGCCCATATCGAGCGTCCCACCATGGTAGCGCGGGGAGGGGCAGATGGCGTGCATTTGCTCGGCGTCAAGCTTCTCGATCTGGGTGTAGCCATAACGCTCGGTCAGGTGGTCTGCCTCGTCGTGAAGCTCCTGCATCTCGGATTTGGAGAACGCCGTATGGGCGACTCCAGGCTTGAGGTAGCAGTCAATCGAATGCTTCGAGATCAAATGCTTCACGAGGTCCTTGGCCTCCTCGGCCAGTTCCCAGAGCTTGGTGGCATCTTCCGCTCCCATCAGCTTCTCGATGCCGTGCTGTTCCATCCGCTGCCCACTGCCAAGCTGCCCGCCATTGCGCCCGGACGCACCAAAGCCCACGCGGTGCGCCTCCAAAAGCGCCACGTTGAACCCTGCCTCGGCCAGATGGAGTGCCGCCGACAGCCCCGTGAAGCCGCCGCCGATCACGACGACATCGGCGGTCTGCTGACCCTTCAGGGGTGCGAAAGCCTCCAGCGGTGTGGCGGTCGCGGCATACCAGCTGTCCGGGTAGGACCCGGCGCGGTCATTGGCGTAAAGCAGGTCCATTGGATCAGACGTTGAGCAGGAGGTGCTCACGCTCCCACGGGGAGATGACTTGCAGAAATTCTTCGTATTCGGCGCGTTTCACGATGGAATAGACGCGCGCGAAATCGGGGTGCAATACCTCGTGGAGGCGCGTGGCCTCCTCAAAGAGATCAAGCGCATCGCCGAGAACCTGCGGGATATCGCTCTCGCCTTCATAGGCGTCCCCCTGTGCTTCGTCCAAGGGCATTTGCGCATCCTCAAGACCGAGAAGACCACAGGCCAGTGAGGCCGCGATGCAGAGATATGGGTTGCAATCCATGCCTGCCAGACGGTTCTCGACCCGGCGGGCGGCGGGGCCGGAAATGGGTATGCGGATACCGGTGGTGCGGTTGTCGCGCGCCCAAGCGAGGTTGATGGGGGCGGCGTGATCTTTGACATAGCGGCGATAGGAATTGACGTAGGGTGCCATGACCGCGATGGCCGAGGGCATGTGGTTTTGCAGGCCTGCGATGAAGTGATAAAACTCGGGAGTCTCAACGCCTTTATCGTCGACGAAGATATTCTTGCCCGTTGTGATATCCACGAGCGAGTGGTGGATATGCATCGCACTGCCCGGCTCGTCCGCGATGGGTTTGGCCATGAAGGTGGCGAAGCAATCATGGCGCATCGCCGCCTCGCGGATCAGGCGTTTGAAAAAGAACACCTCATCGGCGAGCTTGATAGGATCGCCATGGGCCAGATTGATCTCCAACTGCCCCGCGCCACCTTCTTGGGTGATGCCGTCGATCTCAAAGCCCTGCGCCTCGGCGAAGTCATAGATATCGTCGATCACTGGGCCAAACTCGTCCACGGCGGTCATAGAATAGGCTTGTCGTGCGGCGGCGGGGCGGCCCGAGCGGCCCATCATGGGCTTGATATCATGCGCCGGGTCGATATTGCGTGCGACGAGGAAGAATTCCATCTCGGGCGCCACGACGGCTTTGAGGCCGCGCTTGGCATACATCTCGACCACGCGGCGCAGCACGTTGCGCGGCGCATAGGGGATAGGTTCGCCCGCGCTGTCAAAGCAATCATGGATTACTTGCAGGGTCCAGTCGCCGGTCCAAGGTGCTGCTGTTGCAGTGGTCATATCGGGGACAAGGACCATGTCCTGCTCGATAAATCCACCTTCGCCCGCAGCTTCGCCCCAGTCGCCCGTGATCGTCTGATAGAAGATCGAATCGGGCAGGTGGAAGAAATCCTGCTTGGCAAATTTGCTCGCAGGCACGGCCTTGCCGCGTGCGATGCCAGGCAGGTCCGAGACGATGCATTCCACCTCATCGAGACGGCGCCCCTCAAGAAAGGCGGTCGCCGCTTCGGGCAATTTGTCAGTCCATTGCGCCATCAGGCACCTCTTTTCAGGAAGGCGGCCATGCGATCGGCCAGAAGTTGATTGTGAACAGGTGCGTTCACATGGGATTTGGCGGCATCCAGAAGGGGGTCCGGCACGACACCGGGCCCGCGTGTCTCAATCAGGCGCGAGACGAAATCGGGGGTATGCTCGGGGTGGGGTTGCACGGTGAAAATCCGGTCGCCGTAGAGCAGGGCGGCGTTTTCGCAAAACGCGTTGCCGCCCACCACTTGGGCGGTTTCGGGAACCGCTGTCACCTGATCCTGATGCCACGCATAAAGCGTGACCGGCGCGCCTTCGATCTCGTAATCGGTACGGCCGACGGCCCAGCCATTTTCGAATTTCTCCACCGTGCCGCCCATCGCCTGTGCAATGATCTGGTGGCCAAAGCAGATGCCGACCATGGGCCGCCCGTCCGCATAGACATCGCGGATAAACTGCTCCAGCGGTGCGATCCACGGCAGTGCTTCGTATGCGCCGTGTTTGGACCCTGTAATAATATAGCCGTCACAGGCATCTACCCCCTCGGGGAACAGCCCATCGACCACGTCATAGGTCACATAAGTGAACCCGTGCCCATCCAGCAAGCGGGCGAACATGGCGTCATAATCGCCCATATCCTTGAGGATATCATCCGGCGCATGGCCAGTTTGCAAAATGCCGATTTTCACGTCGGGCCCCATAATTTGATCAAATGTGAGGCTAGCCGAGTGCCGCACGCCCGGCAAGCCCTCTTTGCAGCGCCTCAGACCTTTTCGAGATAGACCTTCCAGTGATCCTCCTCGGGCAGGCGGCTCATGTGATCCAGCTCCTGGCGTTTGGTCATCACGAGGTTGCGGATGAGGCGCGGATCGAGAATGCGTTTCATCTGGACGCTGGCCTCAAAGTCATCAATCGCGGTCGCCCAGGTCTCCGAGAGCTGCGGCAGGTCCTGCTCGTAGGCGTTGCCGATGATGGGGTCTGCGGGCTCAACCCCATCCTTGATCCCCGTCAGGGCCGCACCGAGGATCACGGAGAAGGTGAGGTAGGGGTTGATATCGCCTCCCGCCACGCGGTGCTCGATCCGGCGTGCGGCGGGCGCGCCGCCCGGGATGCGGATTGCGGCTGTGCGGTTCTCATAAGCCCAGCAAATCCCGGTGGGGGCGTGGGCATCCGGGACCATACGCTCAAAACTGTTGGCATGTGGCGCCATGATCAGCGTGGAGGGGCGCAGCGCCTTGAGGCAGCCGGCGACTGCATGGCGCAGCGTATCCGTGCCCTGTGTGCCGCCATCGTTGAAGATGTTTGCGCCATCTGCGTCCAATACGGAAAAATGCATGTGCATCCCATTGCCGCTATCGCCCGGAAAGGGCTTGGCCATGAAGGTGGCGGCCATGCCGAACTTTTGGGCGAGACCCCGGATCAAGCTCTTGAAGAGCCAAGTATCATCAGCGGTGCGCAGCGCGTCTTGATGGTTCAGTGTGATCTCGAATTGGCCCACACCCGCCTCTGAAGTGGTCGTCTGCGCTTCAATTCCCATCTCGGCGCACCCCTCATAAAGAGCTGACAGAAACGGGTCGAACGTGTCCATCTGGCTGAGCGAGAGGATCTCGGACGATTTGACCCGGCGTCCCGTGCGCGGATCGCGCACATGGCGGGGCCGCTTGCCGGTGTCATCGACAAGGGTGAATTCCAGCTCGGTCGAGGCGATCACCTGCCAACCGCGGGCTGCATAGCGCTCGAGCACCGACATCAAGGCGTGGCGCGCATCGCCGTAGAAGGGCGTGCCATCGTCGAAATACATCATCATCGGCACCAACGGCTGTGGCGCGTCGAGCCATGGCAGCGGCACGGCGGGACGGCCGGTAGGCTTCATCATTCCATCCGCATCGCCCGTCTCGAAGACAAGCGGGCTGCCCTCGATATCCGCGCCCTCGATGTCGACGTTGAGTGCGGCGATGGGCATCCGCACCGAGCCACTGTCCAGCTTTGACGCATAGGCGGCAGGCACGCGCTTGCCGCGCATTTGTCCGTTCAGGTCAACAGCGGCCACGCGAAAGGTGGGGGCTCCGTAAATGTCCATGGGTCTCTCCTCGGCCTTGGGCGGGGATAGATTTACCTGATCAGGTTCAGACGCAAGCGAATTCGCGGTCTGGTGTCTTGGGGCAGGTGCCGATTGAGCCGTTTATTGATAAGACCCATGACGCCAATCAGCAGCAGGCTGAGGCAGATGAAATAGCCCGCGAGGATTGGATAGGGGACGAACGGATTGAACGTCTTGTCGGCGAAGAAGTTCGCATAATAGAGCGCATCTCCCTTCTGCTGCCACGCGGGAAAGCCCGTGAAGAACACAAGCGTGGTGGCGTGAAAGAGAAAGATCGCCTCATTCGTATAGGCGGGCCACGCAAGGCGCAGCATCGTGGGCCATATGATGCGGCGAAACCGCATCCAGCCAGTGAAGCCATAAGCATCCGCCGCTTCCACATCGCCCTTGGGAATGGAGCGCAGCGCGCCGTAGAAGATCTCGCCCGAATAGGCGGCCGTGTTGAGGAAAAGCACGATGAGCGCGCCCAGCCATGCGGACGTGAACGGGTCAAAGACGGGGCTCAGACCCTTGAGGCTGAGAAAGAGGAAATAGGCGAAGAAAAACTGAATGAAGAGGGGCGAGCCCCGGAAAATGAAGATGAACCATGCGGAAGGTTTGCGCAGCCACGGGTTCGCGCTGCCCTTGCCAAGTGCCACGGCGGTAGCAAGGAAAAACCCGGTGATCAGGGCGATGACGCCGAAATAGACGTTCCAGATCATGCCCGAACCGATGAGGGTGAAATGTTCGCATAGCGTGAAGCCATCGCGCGGCAGCAGGCGCTCACCATAGCCAAGCGAGCGGAATGCGTAGTCCTGAACGGTTTGCCAGCAGGACATTATGCGGACCCCTGGCCGGGTCCGGCCCATATGGTCATGCGTCGACCCTCCGCTGGGCTTCGCCGCCCGTCGTGGCCTGGCCATGGGTGAGGCGCCCCATCAGGCGATCGAGCACGACTTCGGAGACGCGAGTGAAGGCGAGGTAGAAGACCAAGAGCGCCAGAAAATACCACATGCGCCAATCGCCATGGGGATAGTCCGTATAGCGCGCATTGGCGGTGCCGCCAAGCTCGCGCGCCCAGTAGACGATGTCCTCGACCCCCAGCAAAAACAGAAGTGGCGTGGCTTTGATCAGCACCATCCACAGGTTGCTGAGGCCGGGCAGGGCATAGACCCACATCTGCGGCACGAGGATGCGACGGAAGATCTGGCGGCGCGTCATGCCATAGGCTTCGGCCGTCTCAAGCTGTCCACGCGGCACGGCCCGCATGGCGCCGTAGAGCACGTTGGCCGCGAAAGCCCCGAAAACGATGGCGAAGGTCAGCACCGCGATCATGAAACCATAGGCCTCATGCACCCATTGCGGGGCGTTCGACAGGGGCAGCTTGGCCGCTTGACAGACGACGAAATCATTGCCCTGCCGGATGGCATCGGGCCAATCGGGGCAGAGCACCTGATGGCGGAGCCATTCAAACCCCTGATCAAGGGCGATGACGAAAAAGAGGAAAAACGCGATATCCGGCACGCCGCGCACGATGGCGATATAGGCTTTGCCCACCCAGCTGAGCGGGGCGATCCGCGAGCGGGCGGCCATGGCGCCGCCAAAACCGAAGGCAAGCGCGGTGGGGGCGGTGATCGCCAGAAGCAGGAGCACCGTTCCGAAGCTCACATAGAAGCCCATATGCTTGCCCGTGGTGAGGTAGCAAGCGAACCACTGAAACGTGCCCAGCGTGTCGGGATCTGTGCAAAAGCTGAAGATAGGGCTGCCTCGCGGGGCGGAATTTTTGAGTATTTGGGCTAAGAAGAAGGGGGGCCGGTTTGTGGCCCCCCTTCGGGAGTTCGGTTATTCGAAGGTGGAGGAGACTTCCCAGCGGGTGAGCATCTCGTTGAGCGAGCCGTCATCCTTCATCGATTGGATGGCCGCGTCGAACTTGTCGCGCAGCTCAGTATCCGATTCGCGGATGCCCATGCCAACACCGCCGCCCAGAGGCACGTCTTCGCCGATGAACATCAGGCCCGCGTCATCCTCGGCAATCGGTGCGAGGAAGGATTTGTCGGCCAGAACCGCATCCGCTTCGCCGTTTTTCACCGCCGCGACGGTTTCTTCGGGTGTTGCGAACTCGACCAGGGTGGCGCCGGTGGAGGCAATGTAGCCCGCCTGGATCGTGCCGGTCTGGGCTGCGATCACGCCGCCCGCGAGGTCTGCATCCGGGTCCATACCGATAAAGGCGGATGGATCGGGTGGCGTGTAGTTTTGCGTGAAATCAATGACTTCATCGCGCTCATCGGTAATGGACATGCCCGCGATGATGACGTCGTAGTTGCCCGAAACGAGGTTGGGGATGATGCTGTCCCATTCGTTGGTGACCCATTGGCAGTTGAGCGCAGCGCGGGTGCACAGCTCGTCGCCCAACTCGCGCTCGAACCCATCGACTTCGCCCGCGTCATTGATGAAGTTCCATGGAGGGTAGGCGCCTTCGGTGCCCAGGCGGACAACGTCTTGGGCCATGGCGAGGTTGGCCGTGAGGGCCAGCGCCGCGGAGGTGATAAGCAGTTTTTTCATTTGAAATAGTCTCCCTTTGAGGTCTGGTCGGGGTGGGTCAGTCGGCCATTGTTGAGCTTAAGAATTGCTGTAGCCGCTCTGATTTCGGGGATGTGAAGAGGGTGGCCGGGGGGCCTTCCTCCTCAATGAGGCCTTGGTGCAGGAACACGGTGTGATCCGACACGTCGCGGGCCATTTTCATATCATGGGTCACGATCATCATGGTGCGGCCCTCAGCGGCCAGATCCTTGATAACCTTGACGACTTCTTGCTCCAATTCGGGGTCCAGCGCCGAGGTCGGCTCATCGAAGAGGATGGCCTCAGGCTCCATCGCCAGGGCCCGTGCGATGGCGGCGCGTTGTTGTTGCCCGCCGGAGAGTTGTGCAGGGTAGGCGTCGGCCTTGTCGCCGATACCGACCTTGTCGAGATAGCCGCGTGCGGCGGCCTCGGCCTCGGTGCGGTCGCGGCCCAGAACGGTCACGGGCGCCTCCATCACGTTTTGCAGGATCGTGAGATGCGCCCAGAGGTTGAACTGTTGAAACACCATGCTGAGATTGGTGCGGATACGCATGATTTGTCCCGCGTCGGATGGGCGGCGCGCGAGGCCCTTGCCGCGCCATGTGACTGGCTCGCCCTTGAAGATGATATCGCCCTGCTGGCTATCTTCCAGAAGGTTCGCGCAGCGCAGGATGGTGGACTTGCCCGACCCTGAGGAGCCGATGAGTGCGATCACATCGCCGCGCTTGGCGGTGATATCCACGCCCTTGATGACCTCCAGCGCCCCATAGGCCTTGTGGAGGTTGCGGATCTCGATGACGGGTGCGGCAGCGGTCAAGAGGGGCTCCGATTAGCAGGTCTGCCAGCCAATAGGTCGGAAATCGCGGCTTTATGCAAGCTTTAGCCGCATCAGAGGCCGCGTGTGACGCAAGGTCAGTCGAGACGCGCACCGTTATGCGGAGCAGCGGGGTTGGGGATGGCAAGATAGGCGCTTGCAGGAATCTGGACGAGGTTACGCAGCATCAACGCGTCGCGATGCTGGGGTGCGAGCTGCGCT
This sequence comes from uncultured Shimia sp., assembly GCA_937881735.1. Taxonomy (GTDB): domain Bacteria; phylum Pseudomonadota; class Alphaproteobacteria; order Rhodobacterales; family Rhodobacteraceae; genus Roseovarius. Next base: position 18,342 of record CALGEH010000152.1, on the reverse strand, counting down.
ATGGCGTGGGTGAGGGCCTGTGTAAGGGTGGCGGCGTCGCGACCCTTGGCGGTGATATAGGGCAGGGTCGGCGTGGGCTCGGTCCGGGTGATTTCCTTCAGCGCGGCCGCACAGGCATCGTGGCGCTGGATCAATTCCCATGTGAGCGCGTCGATCGCGGCGACGTCGGCGTGGCCTTCGGCGACTGCCCGTGCAGAAACATTGTGCCCGCCGGTTTGGATAGGGTTGGTGAAGGCAAAGCCGCGTGTGGCAGCAAAGGTCTGTGGTGCGGCCCAACCGGACTGCGATAGCGGCTCGTTGAAGGCGAAGCGGGCGGCGGCGAAATCTTCGAGCTTCGTGCGCGCATCGTCGCGGCGGGCGATGAGGACGGAGTTGTAATGCCCTGGAGGGCACCCCGGCAGGCCGTGATCGGGCGTGCCCAAGATCTGGACATGGCGGTGTAGGTGCGCGCGGTAGGGATAACCGCAGGTCTGAGAGAACAGAAGATCAGGGCTTTGCCACTCGGCCCAAAGATCGCCGCCACGGCTTAGGCTTGCGGGACCGTAGCCCAGAGCGGCGCGCATCCCGGACCAGAGCGCATCATTTGCCATCTCAGTCTCCGGGCGGTCGTACATAGGCAGGGACGCGATCACGCGCCGTTGGCTGCCCTCTGGCGGGCTTGCGCGCTGTCGATGTCGCTCACGCCAAGGAGCGAGGCTGTCATCCGCAGCATCGCGTCTTCCTCATTGTCGCGCAGCCCATCAGCGAGGACCACCTGCCAGAGCGCTTCTACCACGCTGGCGCGCTCCTCATATTCCACGGTTTCCTTGATCACGCGGGTGAACCGGACCGTATCGGGGGCCTCGGCCTCCAGCGTTTCTGCCTCGGCGCGCAGGGCGCGTGCGTCTGCCTCGCCCAAGTTGTAGCGGGTGGCGAGGATGCGATCGATCCGCGCAATCTCGGCGGGGGCGTAGTCACCATCCGTGCGGGCCGCGCGCACCAAAAGGGCGGCCAACGCAAGGCGGCTGTCCTCTTCGTTCAGGGGTTCGGGCTGCGGCGCGGTGAGACGGCGGATGATACCCGCGATCATGAGGACGTCACCGGGGTATTTGTCTGGGGCGGGGTGCGCGCTTTGGCGCCGGCGCAATCTGCTTCGCTGAGGCCAAGCGCCTCTCTCACCAATATCACGATTTCCAACTCCTCTTCCCGACGCACACCATCCGCCTGCATCACCGCCCAGAGCGCCTCATGCGCCTCAAGCCGGGCCTCAAAGCTGACTGTCTCTCGGATCAGCAGGGCAAACTTGCGGGTTGCGGGCGCTGCGGCCTCGATCTTTTCGCATGTGGCGCGCATCTTGGCCGCGTCAATAGGGCCAAGCCCATTCATTTGGGCCAGAAGCTTGTCGATCAGGCTGATTTCCTCAAATTTATAGATGGCGTCTGATTTGGCCACGCGCACCATCAACGCGCCGAGCGCGAGCTTCGCGTCTGGCTCGGGCAGGGGGTCCGGCTCGTGGGTTTGAAACAAGGTCAGGATACGGGTCAGCATGGGCGCAGACTCTATCCCAAGGCGGCGCGGTTGCAAGAGGTTTGCTGTAACCCGGCAGGCCTTTGCCACCATGGGGCGGAGTGTTTTGACGCGGCCGTGGCCGGGGGGCGGGCCTGGGACCGGACCGGGGTCGCAGCGCAAAGGCCCACAAGTGGTCACAATTTGTCCGCAGAAAGATCCACTTGCCCCGCGATAAAGGTGTTCTGCCCGTGTGTCATCAGCTGCCAGGAGACGACATGACTAAGTCTGCGATAAAATCCCAATGGGCCGAAGGGTCCGTGGACGATCACTTGAATATTGTGCGCGCTACCGCGCCGTCTGATCTGCCGCAGCTTGCGCTGGAATATGATTGGCATGCGTATCCCGAGCCGGTTCTGGGCTGGGTCATGGCGCAGAAAAGCATCGAGCTGAGCACGGCGATTGCGGTGTTTCAGCGTGGCGATCCAGAGCGGTTCAACTATTTGCACAAGCGAGAGCTGCCGGCCGAGTTTCAGGCGCAGGCGCGGCTTCTAGACAATATCTGCCTGCGGGTGAATTGCGGCTTCTACCTTCCGGGTGCGGGTGCGGGTGCCGGTGCGGGGGCAGCGGGCGTGGATTTGCGGCGCATGCGCAACTGGCTCTGGGCGCAGCAGGATGATCGCGCACAGGGTCAAAGCGGGCGCTGGGTTCTGGACGAGCGTCACCTGGAGGCGCTTTTTCATGATGAGAAGGCACCCGAAGAGGTGCAGACCCCTGCCAGCCCGCCCGCAGCACATGGATTGGTGGATTGGGCGCGGCGGTGTCTGGCCGAGCGCGCGCTGCTCCCGCGGCGCGGTTGAGGCCTGAGCTTTGTGGTCTCAGTTCATCGGGGGCACCAGCTTGCCGGGATTCATGATCCCGGCAGGGTCCATCGCACGTTTGAGCGCGCCCATCACGCTCCACGCAGCCCCATGTTCGGCCCGCATATAGTCCAGCTTTCCCAGCCCGATCCCATGTTCGCCTGTGGCCGTGCCGCCCATGTCCAACGCGCGCATCACCATGGTGTGTGACACGGCAAGGGCTGTCTCAAGCTCGGTCTCGTTGCCCTCTTCGATCAACAGCACCGCGTGGAAGTTTCCGTCACCCACATGCCCGAGGATCGGCCCGATCAGGCCGCTTGCGGCTATATCTGCGCTTGCGGCCTCCACCGCCTCTGCCAGCCGCGAGATCGGCACGCAGACATCGGTGACCAGCGCCCGCGCACCGGGGCGCAGGGCGAGGATGGCGTAGTAAGCGTTATGGCGCATGGCCCAAAGCGCGCGGCGCTCCTCGGGCCGTGTGGCCCAGTCAAAGCCCGCTCCGCCATGGCCCTGGGCGATGGCACCGAAATTCTCGGAATGCTCGGTGACGGCTGCTTCACTGCCGTGAAACTCCAGCAAAAGATGTGGCGTCTCGGGCAGGTCCATCCCCGCATAGGCGTCCGCCGCCCGCACCGAGGCCGCGTCCATCAGTTCGATCCGTGCCATGGGCAGACCCATCTGAACCGCGTCCATTACCGCCGAGACTGCACCCGCCACATCGTCAAAGGCGCAGACCGCAGCACCCACCGCCTCGGGCTGTCCATGCAGGCGCAACGTGAGTTCCGTGATCAAGCCAAGCGTGCCTTCTGCGCCCACCATCAACCCGGTCAGGTCATACCCGGCGGAGGATTTGCGCGCGCGGCTTCCCGTGCGGATAATCTCGCCCGTGGGTGTCACGACCTCAAGCGCCAGAACATTGTCGCGCATCGTTCCATAGCGCACGGCCGTTGTTCCGCTGGCGCGGGTCGAGGCCATCCCGCCGAGCGATGCATTGGCGCCGGGATCAACCGGAAAGAACAGGCCCGTCGCGCGCAACTCCATGTTCAGCGCCTCGCGGGTCACACCCGGCTGCACGCGCACATCCATGTCGTCGGGGCTCACCTCCAACACCGCGCTCATCCGGCTGAAATCCACCGCGATGCCGCCGTGAGGGGCCTGCGCCTGCCCCTCGAGCGAGGTGCCAGTGCCCCAACCCACCACCGGAACCCCGTGCGCGGCACAGATGCGCACGAGGCCCGCGACCTCTTGGGTATTGCGCGGATAGGCCACCGCATCGGGCGCCATAACGGGGAAATGCGACTCTGAGCGGCCATGCAGGTCCAGATCGGACTTGGACCGCGACAGCCCTTGGCCTAGTAAGGTATCAAGCGCGCTCAAGGCTTCGGTCATGCCCATATGCGGGGCCCCCAAATTCCCCTTGGGCGAGATGATAGGCCAAGGGGCGCGCTGTGAAAAGCGGCACTGGGCCGCAAAACACCGCCATTTGCGCGGGCCGTCATAAGGGGCAGATTTCGCGATACCATGAGCCAGCCCGCCCCCTCTCTTTTGCGACAGACATTGACCAATTTGCGCCGCAACCTTGCTCAGGCATGGCGGATTTTGCTCGCGCGCGGCCCGAGCCAGTTTCAATTCTGGCTCATCGCGCTTTTCATCGGGATCGCGGCGGGGTTTGCGGCACTGCTCTTTCGCAAGGGGATCGAGGCGCTTCAATTCTGGCTCTATGATTCCGAGAACACGGCCACGCTGCGTACCGCGGCGGAGGCGCTGGATTGGTATTGGATATTGGTCATCCCGACGGTGGGTGGCCTGATCGTGGGTCTGATTCTGCACCGCTTCACGCCCGATGGGCGCGTCCGCTCGGTCGCGGATGTGATCGAGGGGGCCGCAATCAACGAGGGCCGCGTGGAGACGCGGGCGGGGCTGGCCTCGGCTGCGGCCTCGCTGATCACGCTGGGCAGTGGTGGCTCCTCGGGGCGCGAGGGGCCTGTCGTGCATCTGGCCGGGGTGATCTCTACATGGGTGAGCGATCGGATCAACGCCAATGGCATCACCGGGCGCGACCTTCTGGGTTGCGCTGTGGCCGCTGCCGTTTCGGCCTCGTTCAACGCGCCCATTGCGGGCGCGCTTTTTGCGTTGGAGGTTGTGTTGCGCCACTTCGCCGTTCATGCTTTTGCGCCCATCGTCATCGCGTCTGCGGCCGGCACGGTGATCAACCGCCTCGAATTCGGAGATGTCACGGAATTTGTCCTGCCCGTCTCGTCGGCGCTGGAGTTTTACGCGGAGCTGCCCGCGTTTCTGATCCTCGGGCTGGTCTGCGGCGTGGTTGCGACCGTGATGATGCACGCGATCTTCTTCGCTGATGACATGGCCAGCGATTTGCAGGAGCGCACGGGGCTGCCGCGCTATCTGCGCCCGGCGGTGGCGGGGCTCTGTCTTGGGGGGCTGGCCATCTGGTTTCCGCATATCATCGGGGTTGGCTATGGGACCACCTCAGCCGCTCTGACTGGCGTGCTTTTATGGCATGAGGCCATGGTCTATGCGGTGATCAAGGTGCTCGCCGTGGCCATCACCATCGGGGGCCGTATGGGCGGCGGCGTGTTCTCGCCCTCACTGATGGTGGGCGCGCTGACGGGGCTTGCCTTCGGATTGATCGCGACGGCGGTGTTTCCGGAAATTTCAGGCTCCCATGCGCTTTATGCATTGGCGGGGATGGGTGCCGTGTCGGCGGCGGTTCTCGGTGCGCCGATTTCCACCACGCTGATCGTGTTCGAGCTGACCGGGGACTGGCAGACGGGGCTTGCGGTGATGGTGGCGGTCTCGACCTCCACCGCGCTCGGCGCGCGCCTTGTGGATCGCTCGTTTTTCCTCACGCAGCTTGAGCGCAAAGGCGTGCGTCTGGCCGCGGGTCCGCAGGCCTATCTTCTCTCGCTGACGCGGGTGGCCAGCGTGATGCGCAAGCCCGATGAGGCGGGGGCCGCGCGCGAGGATGCGTGCTGGGAGATGATCGAGGAGGGCACCTATATCGACGGCAACGCCACGCTGGAGGCGGCGATGCCGGTGTTTGACAGTTCCGGGGCGGCCTTCCTGCCCGTGGTCACGCTTGGCGGTGAGGGCGACCCGCCGACACTGCTCGGGGCATTGTTCCATGTGGATGCGCTCAAGGCCTTCAACCGCGCGCTGGCGGCAGTCTCCGAGGAGGAACACTCCTAAACGGTTGAGATGCGGTATTCGCTGCGTGCGAGCCATTCGGGGTTGATCTCCACACCCCAGCCGGGGGCGTCGGTGACGGTGGCATGGCCATCTTTGATCTCGTAAGGGTCGGTGGCGAAGAGGCCGTGCTGCCATGGGTAGTAATCCAGGCCTTCGATGGAGAATTCCAGATATTTCCCGGCATTGGGGATAGCCCGCAGAAGGTGCATGGTAAAGAGCGTCACCATCGACATATTCGCCGCATGGGGCGTGATCGGCATACCCGCCGCTTCGGCCATTTTGCACACGCGCAAGGTCCGTGTGATACCGCCGAGATAGCAGATATCAGGCTGAAGCACGTCGACGATGCGCCCCTCAATCATCTGGCGCCAATTGGCCATCATCACGTCCTGCTCGCCGCCGGTGATGTCGAGGTCAAGCGCGTCGGTGACCTCCTTGGTCTGGGCCATTTCCCAATAGGGGCAGGGTTCCTCGTAATGCGAAATCCCGTTTTGGATCAACATCTTGCCCACCTCGATCGCGCGGGGCGGGGAGTAGCAGGAGTTGGCATCCACCAAGAGCGCCACATCGTCGCCCATCGCGCGGCGCATGGTCGGCACGATCTCCTCCGTGCGGCCCTCCCATTCGTCCCTGTCGCGCCCCACCTCAGCGCCGACGCGGAATTTGAACGCGTCAAAGCCGTGGCTGTCGCGCAGAAGCACGAGGCGATCGGCCTCATCTTTTGGCGTGATGTCGCGCTTCATCGACGACCCGTAAGCGCGCACGGTGCCCGCGCTGCCGCCGATGAGCTCCGCCACCGGCTTGCCCTCGCGCCGCCCGCGCCAATCCCAAAGCGCCGTATCCACCCCGCCCATTGCGCGGCGCAGGTAGGCGCCGGGGAATTTATGCTCCCGGTCGCGGGTGATATCCAAGATGTGATCAATGTCCATCGCATCGCACCCAAGCGCATAGGGAGCGACCTGCCGGTGCAGCACCTGCGCCGTGATATCAGCCTGATAGGGTGCCACCTGACCCCAACCTTGCCCGCCATCCTCGGTGGTGACGCGTGTGAAGCAGACGAACTCGGTCGCAAACGTCTCTATGGCGGTGATCTTCATTTTCGGGCGCTCCTTTTGGGCACGGTACGTGGCTTGCGGTGACGATACCGGGACGCGCGGGTAGGGCAAGGGCGAATCGGCCTTGCCGGAGCGGGCGAATCGCGCAAACGATGCGCCCTATGACATATGATTACATCATCATCGGTGCGGGCTCGGCGGGATGCGTTCTGGCCAATCGGCTGAGCGCATCTGGCCGCTACAAGGTTCTGCTATTGGAGGCGGGCGGCTCGGACAAGAGTTTCTGGATCTGGATGCCGATTGGGTATGGCAAGACGTTTTACCGTAAATCCGTGAACTGGATGTATGAGACGCAGCCCGTGGAGGCGCTGGGCGGGCGCACGTCCTATTGGCCGCGTGGCAAGGTGATGGGGGGGTCTTCGTCGATCAATGCGATGGTCTATATCCGTGGCCAGCATGCGGATTTCGATGATTGGGTGGCGATGGGCAATCCCGGCTGGGGCTGGGACGACGTGCTGCCCTATTTCAAACGCTCCGAGACGAATGACCGAGGCGCAGATGCGTGGCGCGGCGGGGACGGCCCGGTGAATGTGAGCACGATGGACCGCGATCTGCATCCGCTCTGCCAGACATGGGTCGCGGCGGGCCAGGAGTGTCAGTATCCGCACAACCCAGATTTCAACGGTGCCCAGCAGGACGGGGTCGGCACCTACCAAAATACGGCCCATGGCGGGTTCCGGATGAGCACCGCGCGGGCCTATATCGGGCCGGCCAAGGGGCGCGCGAACCTGCGGATCGAGAAACGCGCGCTGGCGGAGCGAATTCTCTTTGAGGGCACGCGCGCCGTGGGGGTGGAGTATCGCCAGAACGGACACGTCAAACGCGCCATGGCAGTGCGCGAGGTGATCGTATCGGGGGGCGCTGTGAACTCGCCCCAATTGCTTCAATTGTCCGGCGTGGGGCCGGGGGCTTTGCTGCGCGAACACGGGATTGATGTGGTGTCTGAGCGGGCGGGCGTGGGCCGCAATATGCAGGACCATATCGCGGTGGATTTCCTCTTTCGCTCGCGTGTGCCGACGCTGAATGATCAGCTTCACTCATGGCATGGAAAACTGCGTGCGGGCCTGCAATATGTCCTCACACGGCGCGGCCCGCTGAGCCTTGGCGTCAACCAAGGCGGCGGGTTTGTCGCCACGCGGCCCGGCCTCAGCCGCCCCAATACACAGCTTTTCTTCTCGCCCGTAAGCTACACCAAAGCCGCGCCGGGCAAGCGGGCCTTGATGAACCCCGACCCGTTCTCAGGCTTTTTGATGGGCGCGCAACCCACGCGGCCCACCTCGCGCGGCTATCTGGAAATCTCATCCGCTGATCCGAACGCACAGCCGATCATCCACCCGAACTATATGGATACCGAAGAAGATGTGCGCGACATGCTGGAATCCGCCCGCGTGATGGAGCGCCTCGCCGCGGCCCCCTCCATGGCCAAGATCATCGAGCGGCGGATCTCCCCCCTGCCGGAGGTGGCGAGCGACGATGAGATGCTGGATTATATCCGCCAGAGCGCGGGCACGGTGTTTCACCCGGTCAGCACCTGCCGCATGGGCCCGGATGCAGGCCAGGACGTGGTGGACAACCGCTTGCGGGTTTACGGCACCCAAGGACTGCGCGTGATCGACGCGTCGATCTTCCCGACGGTCACGTCAGGCAACACCAACGCGCCCGCCATCATGGTGGGCGAGAAGGGTGCGGACATGGTTCTGGAGGACGCGGGCTAGACCTCTTCAACCGTCACGGTGTCGGAGGCATGAAAGGCCAGATGGTCTTTGATCGCGGCCACATCTGCCTTCGGGTTCTCATAGGACCATGCGGCATTCAGCAAGGTCTGGCTTTTCGTGACGATGGAGAAATACTTCGCGTCACCCTTATGTGGGCAGGTGGTGCGCTGATCGCTTGCGTCGAGAAAGGCCATGGCCACATCGCCGCGCGGGAAATAGATCACCTCCGGGTGGCTGCCCTCGGTCAGTTCCAGCGCATTTTGCGTCTCGGCCAGAACAGCGCCGCCCGCGCGGACGGTCCATGTGCCTTGGGCTTTGCGGATGGTGATATGGGCCATGGTCAGTCCTTTTATGAATGCGAGCGCATACATTGCACGGCGCAAAGCCGTGATGTCAAACGCGAAGTCGCAGGCTTGCGGGTGCTCAGAGGGGCTGTGTGGCCACCTTGAGCCAATCCTGTGCAGCAGGGCTGATGCGGGGGGTGATCTTGTCAACGCAAGCCGCGTGATAGTCGTTGAGCCAGTCGCGCTCTCCAGTGCTCAGCATATCCGTATCAATCAGGCGTCGGTCGATGGGCACGAAATTGAGCGTCTCGAAGCAGAGCTTGGCCGTCTGGTCGCCTCCGGCAAGCCGCTCTGCCTCCTGGACGACGACAAGGTTCTCGATGCGAATGCCAAACGCGCCCTCGCGGTAATATCCCGGCTCGTTCGAGACGATCATCCCCGGCTCAAACGGCACGTCGGATGCCCGGCTGAGGCGTTGCGGACCCTCATGCACGCAGAGATAAACGCCAACGCCGTGGCCTGTGCCATGCCCGTAATCCTGGTCGGCGAGCCAGAGCGGATAGCGCGCAATCGCATCGAGATCGCGCCCGGCAAGGCCCGCAGGCCAGCGCAGCCGCGAGATGGCGATCATGCCTTGCAGCACGCGGGTAAACGCCGCACATTCCTCCGCGCCAGGCGTGCCCATGGGCAGCGTGCGGGTGATATCGGTCGTGCCATCGAGATACTGCCCGCCGCTGTCGAGCACGAGAAGGTCGCCGTCTGCAAGCGTCCGGTTTGACACCTCCGACACGCGGTAATGGGGCAGCGCGCCGTGCGGGCCGCTCCCGGCGATGGTCTCAAAGCTGATGTCGAGCAGGGCACCGGTGGCCTCGCGCGCGGCTTCCAGTTGGGTGACCACGTCGATTTCCGTGATGTCACCGGGGGTTTGCGCGTCGAACCATGTGAGGAACTCGCACATCGCCGCCCCGTCGCGCAGATGTGCCTCGCGCGTCGCGGCAATCTCGGCCGCGCTCTTGCGCGCCTTGGGCAGGGCGGCCAGATCAACGCCCCAGACATGCGGCACTTGCGCCTCGTCCAGCTGCTGCTGCACCCAGACGGGGACAGAGGTCTTATCGAGCCGAACAGGACCCGTAAGGCTCCTCAGGGCGGGGCCGAACGCGTGGGCCGGGCGCAGCGTGATCTCACCACCCAGATGGGTGCGGACCGGATCGCTCAGCTTTTGTGCATCAATAAAGAGGGTCAGCCGCGCGTCATTGTGCAAAATCGCAAAGCTATGCGGCACCGGGTTGCGGGGAATGTCGCTGCCGCGGATGTTCAAGAGCCATGCGATGGAATCGGGTAGGGTGAAGACCGCCGATTGTTGCCGGTCGGCGCGCAATGCCTCTGCAAGGGCCTGACGTTTCTCGGCATGGCTTTGGCCCGCAAGATGCTCAGGGTATGCCATGACCGCGCCCATGGGGGGGCGGGGCCTGTCGGGCCAGACCGCATCGACGAGGTTCGTGTGCGCCACAAGCGTGATGTCCGAGCCGTCCAGTCCGGCCTCCAGAACGGCGATCTGATCGGGGGTATAGAGCCACGGATCAAAGCCGATCTTGCCCCCCTCCGGCAGTTGCGCGAGGAGCCAATCGGCGGGCTTGGTCTCGGGCCAATGCACCGGGGCGAAATGCCCGAGATCGACCTGCGCCTTGACCTGACTGCGATAGCGCCCGTCGATGAAGACGCCCGCCGCCTGCGTCAACGCGATGCAGAATCCCGCAGAGCCGGTGAAGCCGGTGAGCCAGCTCAGCCGCTCGTCGCCGGGGGCGACATATTCGCCCTGATGCGCATCCGCGCGGGGAATGAGAAAGCCGTCGAGGCCCTCGGAGGCCATGGCTGCGCGCAATGCAGAAAGGCGGGCCGGGCCTTGCGACGGATCAGAGGTTTGGGAAAAACTCTGCCGCATCATGAGGCCCGCTTCATGCCCATGACCCGGGCACGTGCACGGGGGTCTGAATCGAAAAGCGCCGCCAGCTGCTCGGTCATTGCACCGGCCAGCTGCTCCACATCCGTGATGGTCACGGCGCGGTCATAATAGCGCGTTACGTCATGGCCGATGCCGATCGCCAGAAGCTCCACCGCGCGGCGTTTCTCGACCATGCCGATCACATCGCGCAGGTGTTTTTCGAGGTAATTCGCGGGGTTCACGGACAAGGTGCTGTCATCCACGGGTGCGCCATCGGAGATCACCATGAGGATTTTGCGCACCTCGCGCCGCGCCATCATCCGGCGATGCGCCCATTCGAGGGCCTCCCCATCGATATTCTCCTTCAGGAGGCCCTCTTTCATCATCAGGCCCAGATTGGCGCGGGTCCGGCGCATCGGAGCATCGGCGGATTTGTAGATGATGTGGCGCAGATCGTTGAGCCGACCGGGCAGTTGGGGCCGCCCCTCGGCGAGCCATGCCTCACGGCTCTGGCCGCCCTTCCACGCGCGGGTGGTAAATCCGAGGATCTCGACCTTGACGTTGCACCGCTCCAGCGTGCGGGCCAGAACATCGGCGCAGATCGCGGCGATGGAAATGGGCCGCCCGCGCATGGAGCCGGAATTGTCCAAAAGAAGCGTCACCACCGTGTCGCGGAATTCGGTGTCTTTTTCCACCTTGAAGCTGAGCGGGGTGGTGGGGCTTGCCACGATGCGTGCAAGGCGGCCCGCGTCGAGGATACCCTCCTCCAGATCAAATTCCCACGAGCGGCTCTGCTGCGCCTGAAGGCGACGTTGCAGCTTGTTGGCAAGGCGGCTGACAGCACCTTTGAGCGGCTCCAATTGCTGGTCGAGATAGGCGCGCAGGCGCTCCAGCTCCACCGGTTCGGCCAAGTCCTCAGCGGAGATTTCTTCGTCAAAAGCAGTGTTGTAGACCTGATAGTTGGGATCGGCGTCAGAGACGGGCTGCGGCGCGGGAGGCTCCAGCGGGGCCTCGCCCTCGGGCATTTCGCTTTCGTCGCCTTGCTCTTCATCGGCCATGTCATCCATGCTGACCTGAGCCTGAGAGGCGTCCTGCTGCTCCTCCTGCATCTGGTCTGGATCGGCGTCAGCCTCGTCAGACTGGTCGTCATCATCGCCGGTGCTGTCGGGCTCTTCTTGCTCCTCGCCGGTCTCTTCGGCCTCGTCGTCCCGGTCATCATCCTGCGCGTCGGGGTCCTCGCCAAGCTGGTCGCCATAGCCCAGATCGTCGATCACCTGCCGCGCGAATTTGGCAAAAGCCGACTGGTCGGCGAGTTGGTCCTGAAGGCCTTCAAGCGTGCCGCCGGCCTCGCCTTCGATAAACCCGCGCCAAAGCTCCATCACGTTCTGCGCACCGCCGGGCATGTCGCGGCCCGTGGCGAGGTGGCGGATTAGGTATCCGGCGGCAGTGGCCAGAGGTGCGTCCGCCGGGTCGGTGATCTGATCGAACCCGAGGCGCTGCGCCTCGGCGGCAATCTTGGCATCGATGTTGGAGGCGGTGCCGGGCATTGTGCGCGCGCCCACAGCCTCGCAGCGGGCGGTCTCCATCGCCTCATAGATATCGCGGGCGATATCGCCGGGCGGGCAGTAGCGCGCGTGGGTTTTCGCGTTGTGATACTTGTGCTTGAGCGCCAGCGCATCCGCCGTGCCGCGCGCATGCAGCACCTCTTCGCGGGTCATACGGCGGCTGACCTGTGGCAGGCGCATGGCGTCGCCGCTGACACCCGACGGGTCAACCGAGTAGGTCACCGTAAGGTCCGTATCGCCCGCCATGACCTTTGTGGCCTCGGCAAGGGCCTTCTTGAACGGATCAGCGGGGTTGTCGGAGGGTTTGCTCATTCGGGCGCTCCTCAGGGGCTACTATCGGACCAGATTAGGGCGCTGCAGGGCCAACCGTCCAGCCCTCGCGAGACTGCCCGCGAGGGCGCTGGAGGGATTACCCCAAGCTCACACTTGCCGCACTCTCGGGCAGTTCCTCGTCGAAGCAGCGCTGGTAGAATTCCGCCACTGTCTGCCGCTCCAACTCGTCACATTTGTTGAGGAAGGTGAGGCGGAACGCGTAGCCCACATCGCGGAAAATGGACGTGTTCTGCGCCCATGCGATTACCGTGCGGGGGCTCATCACCGTGCTCAACTCGCCGTTCATGAACGCCGTGCGGGTCAGATCCGCGACCGTCACCATCTGAGAAATCGTCTTGCGGCCCTTCTCGGTGTTATAGGTCGGGTTCTTGGAGATCACGATATTCGTCTCGGCATCATGGCTGAGATAGTTCAGCGTGGCGACAAGGCTCCAACGGTCCATCTGGCCCTGGTTGATCTGTTGCGTGCCGTGGTAAAGCCCGGTCGTATCGCCCAGACCTACCGTGTTTGCGGTCGCAAAGAGACGGAAATAGGGGTTCGGTGTGATCACCTCGTTTTGGTCCAGAAGCGTCAGCTTCCCATCCGCCTCCAGCACACGCTGGATCACGAACATCACATCCGCGCGGCCCGCATCATATTCATCGAACACGATCGCGGTGGGATTGCGCAGTGCCCAAGGAAGGATGCCTTCGTGGAATTCCGTCACCTGCACCCCGTCACGCAGCTTGATCGCGTCCTTCCCGATCAGGTCGATCCGGGAGATGTGGCTGTCGAGATTGACCCGAACGCAAGGCCAGTTGAGGCGCGACGCCACCTGCTCGATATGCGTCGATTTGCCCGTGCCGTGATAGCCTTGGATCATCACGCGGCGGTTGAATGCAAAGCCCGCAAGGATCGCCAGCGTGGTGTCGGGATCAAATTTATAGGTCGGGTCATCCTCGGGCACACGGTCAGTGCGGGTGGCGAAACCCTTGACCTTCATGTCGCTGTCGATGCCAAAAACGTCCCTGACAGAGATTTCCTCGGTCGGTTTCGCGTTCATGTCGATGCTTCCGTCGGCCATCTTTTCGTCCTTCTTATATCTGTCGCTCGCTTGCCCTTGGCTTGCAACATAACGCGCCGGGGGGCAAGTGGAAGGGCGATATTTAGCGCCGAGTGTCCTCTTGCGCAAAGCCCCCGCGCCCGGCACACTCAAATCGGAGGAGCATGATATGAACAGACGTTTTTTCACAGCCGCCCTTGGCGCTTTGGGGGCAGGTCTCTGGACGCCGCGCCGCGCGCAGGCCACCGCGATCTTCGAGATCACCCGCACGGACGCTGAATGGCGCGCGATGCTGTCGAATGCCGAGTATACCGTGATGCGCCGCGAAGGCACCGAGCGACCTTTTTCCTCACCACTCGACAAGAACTACGCGCCCGGCCGCTATGATTGCCGCGGCTGCGATCTGCCGCTTTACGCCAGCGTCGATAAATACGACAGCAAAACGGGCTGGCCCAGCTTTACCCAGTCGCTTCCCGGTGCCATCGGCACCAAGGAGGATCGCTCGCTCTTCATGCGCCGCACAGAATGTCATTGCCGCCGCTGCGGCAGCCATCTGGGCCATATCTTCGATGACGGTCCCGCTCCCACGGGCAAACGACACTGCCTCAACGGGGTGAGCCTCGTGTTCAAACCCGCCTAAGGCCTCAGGTGAGGGCACCCGCATGACCCACGCTCCCAAACGCGTGCTCCTTCTGGGGGCAACAGGCACGGCTGGGGCAGGGGCTTTGCGCGCGCTGAACGCGGCGGGCCACGACACCACTTGTCTCACCCGACCGGGCGGTGCGGGCGCTCTGCCCAAGGGCACACAGGTCACCGAAGGCGTGCTGACCGACCCGGCGTTTCTGACGCGAACCATGGCAGAAGGCTTCGACGCCGTGATCTCCTGTCTCGCCTCCCGCAGCGGCGCACCACAGGACGCGTGGGCCATCGACCATGCCGTCCATATGGGCCTGTTGCGCGCAGCGGAGGTGGCAGAAGTCCCCCACTTCATTCAGCTTTCCGCCATCTGCGTGCAAAAACCGATGCTGGAGTTCCAACGCGCCAAACTCGCCTTCGAGGCCGCGCTGACTGCCGCCCCGATCACCCATTCTATCATCCGGCCCACCGCGTTCTTCAAATCCCTCTCGGGACAGGTGGCGCGGCTCAAGGCGGGCAAGCCCTTCCTCGTCTTCGGGGACGGCACACTGACCGCCTGCAAACCGATCAGCGATGATGATCTGGGCCGCTTCATGACGGCCTGCCTAACCGATGAAAGCTTGCAAAACCGCATCCTGCCCATCGGGGGGCCGGGCCCGGCCATCACGCCAATGGACCAAGGTGCCGCCCTCTTTGAGCGCCTGAACCTCGCGCCAAAATACAAACGTGTTCCCGTTGGCATGATGGACGCCATCCTAGGCGGGCTGAGCTTTGCCGGACGGATCAGCCCAAAGGCCCGCGCCAAGGCCGAACTTGCCCGCATAGGGCGTTACTATGCCACTGAATCAATGCTGCTCTGGGACGCCGAGGCGCAAAGATATGACGCGGATGCCACGCCCGAATACGGCACGCAAACCCTCTTCGATTTCTATGACGATCTGATTGCAGGCCGCGCGCAAATTGACCTCGGAGACCACGCGGTCTTCTGACCCCGCATCCTCTTCTTGCCAAAAATATCCCCGCCGGAGGCACCCGACCGAAGCGTCGAAAACCGCCTCCAGTTTACTTGAAATTCCGGCTCTGCTTGATCTGATCCCAGGCCCAGACAACCTGCTGGAGCTGCTCTTCCTGACTGCGGTCACCGCCATTTATATCGGGATGCAGCACTTTGATGAGCGATTTGTAGGCCTTGCGGATGTCGGCCTTGGTCCAGGTGTCCTCGGCCTCCAAAATCTCCACCGCGCGGCGCTCCGTGGGGGGCAGGCGGCGGGAGCCTGCGCGGGCCTTGCCGGGGTTGCGCGTGGCATTGCCGCCCAGAACCTGATGTGGATCCTCGATGCCCAGCCGCGCCCAGGCCCGTGCCTCGGGGTCGGTGAAGGCTTTCGTCTCACGCTCCCATACTTTGTCCTTGAAGAGTTGCGCGTTCATCTCGGCCTCGGTCGTGCCGTCGAAGAAATTCCACTTGAGGTTATATTCGCGCACATGCTGCTGACAGAACCAGAAATAGTCATCCAGAACATCGGGGGCTTTGGGCGCGCGGTATTTGCCGGGCTCCTCGCAGCCTTCATGCTCGCACAGGCGCACGGAGGTCTCGGACGCGCCGGACATGCCACGTCGGCCACGCGGGTTTTTCTTCTTGGCCGATGAGACGGACATGTCAAAGCCGAACGGATCTGATTTAGACATCGGGCACCTCTTTGCGAGTCGGAGCGGAGAGTGTAGGCTAACCACAGTTAAAATGAAGGGGGCGGAGCGAAAAAAGATGGATAGAGCGTCACAAATACGCAGCAGTCTGAATCAGGCCTTTGCGGCAGAACATCTTGAAGTCATTGACGAAAGCGCGCAGCACAGGGGCCATGCAGGCGCGCCCGAAGAGGGGCAGTCTCATTTCAGGGTGCGCTTGCGGGCGCCCGAGCTTGCCCCTTTGAGCCGGATTGCGCGGCACCGCGCGGTTCACAGCGCGATCGGCCCCGAGCTTATGGGGCAGATTCACGCTCTGGCGATCGAGATCGAGAGCTGAGCGTCAGCTATGTGTCGGGCGCGCTGGTGGTGTCTGTGCCTTCGGCGCGTCTGGTTTTTCCGTATCTTGGCCCTCGGCGCGGGGCAGGGTGGTGGCCTCGGCCTCTTGCGATGGTTTGGACGTGCTGCCCTCTGGGGCGGTTTCGGCCACTGTCTGTGCCTCGGCGATCACCACTTCCGCCGCGTTGGGTGCGGCTTCCACCGGGCGGCGAAACACCATCAGCGTGCGGTAAACCGTCTGCGTCGAGGTCAGGCCCTGCCGCTCTTCGCTGGGCAGGATGTCGGAGCGGACATATTCCCAACCCTCCACCGCTTGGGCGTTCACGAATGTCTCAACAGTATGGGCAAAACGGGCCTCGGCCGTTTTGACGCCGGGGGCTTTTTTGCCTTTTGTCGGCGCGGGGCAGATTTTGTATTCAAAAGCGGGCATTGGTTCTTTCGCAACTATCGGCCCACACCATAGCGGCAGGGGCGGCGGGGCGAAAGGGCCGAATGGTGCCCGCGCGCTACCTCTTGCTCAGCTTGGAGCGGATTGAGACCTGCCGGCCAATTCCGTCTGGCTGGGGCAGGGCCGCGTGCTCTGCCGCCATGCGCGCGAGGTTGGGCAATATATCGTCGGGCATCGGCGCCACTTTGGGCCCCGTCATGTCCACATGCAGCGTCAGACCCTCGCCCGTGGCCGCCATCCAGCCATCCTCGTGGAAAAGCTCCTGAAAGCTATGGAAGCGTTTTTCGTCATACTCCACTAGGTAGTAGGAGCTGCGCACCCTGTCGCCGAGATGCAATTCGCGCATGTAGCGGATGTGAAATTCCGCCGTGTAGGTGGTCAGTTGCCGCGTCGCCGCATAATCCGGCCCGAAACCAAAATGCGGGTAAACCTGATCGGCGGCGCGGTCAAACAGCACGGTGTAATAGGCCATGTTGAGATGGCCGTTATAGTCGATCCAGTTGGGCTCGATCTCCATCCAGTCTGTCATGAAGGGGCCGGAGGCATCCGCCATTCGCTCAGCCCCTGAGCTTGGCGGCAACGATCTCGTTCACCGCTTTGGGGTTGGCCTTGCCGCCGGTGGCTTTCATCACCTGACCCACGAACCAGCCCGCAAGCTTGGGGTTCTCCTTGGCCTTCTCGACCTGCGCAGGGTTGTCGGCGATGATCTGGTCCACGGCCGCCTCGATGGCGCCGGTGTCTGTGACCTGTTTCATGCCGCGCTCTTCGACGATCTGCGCGGGGTCGCCGCCGGTTTCATAGACAATCTCGAAGAGGTCCTTGGCGATCTTGCCCGAAATGGCATCCGAGGCGATCAGATCGACGATCCCGCCCAGTTGTGCGGGGCTGACGGGGCTGTCGGTGATCTCGGCCCCTTCCTTTTTCAAACGGCCAAAAAGTTCGTTGATGACCCAGTTGGCCACCAGCTTGCCGTCGCGCCCTGCGGCTGCACTCTCGAAATAACCCGCACTTTCCAGATCGGCGGTGAGCACGGAGGCGTCATAATCCGCGAGACCGAAATTCTTGATAAAGCGCGCTTTCTTGGCATCGGGAAGCTCGGGCAGAGACGCCGCAATTTCGTCCACCCATGCCTGCTCGATCTCCAGCGGCAGAAGATCGGGATCGGGGAAGTAGCGGTAATCATGCGCCTCTTCCTTGGAGCGCATGGAGCGCGTCTCGTTCTTGTCCGGATCATAAAGACGGGTCTCTTGGCTCACGCTGCCACCACCCTCGATGATGGCGATCTGGCGGCGGGCCTCCACGTCGATTGCGGCCTGAATGAAACGCATGGAGTTCATATTCTTGATCTCGCAGCGCGTGCCGAGATGCGAAAAATCCTGTGTCTCCTGATATTTCTCATACTGGCCTGCGCGACAGACCGAAACGTTCACATCCGCGCGCATCGACCCGCTTTGCATATTGCCGTCGCATGTCCCGAGATAGCGCAGGATCTGGCGCAATTTCACGACAAAGGCTGCCGCTTCTTCAGGCCCGCGAATGTCCGGGCGGCTGACGATCTCCATCAGGGCCACGCCCGTGCGGTTGAGGTCCACGAAGCTCATCGCGGGGTCCATGTCGTGGATGGATTTACCCGCGTCCTGCTCCATGTGGATGCGCTCGATCCGCACGAGGCGCGCGGTGCCGTCGCC
>CALGEH010000151.1 GCA_937881735.1 uncultured Shimia sp. | reverse complement strand
GATGCGGTGCAGGGAGATGTGACCATCCGCAACGATCAGCTTGACGATATGGTCCTGCTTCGCTCGGACGGGACACCGGTCTATATGCTGGCCGTGGCGGTGGATGATCATGACAGCGGCGTGACCCATGTGATCCGAGGCGATGACCACCTCAACAATGCAGCCCGGCAGATGATGATCTATGACGCAATGGATTGGCCCCTGCCCGTCTACGCCCATATTCCGCTCATTCATGGCCCCGATGGCAAGAAGCTGAGCAAGCGGCACGGCGCGCTTGGCGTCGCGGAATACCGCGATATGGGCTATCCTGCGGCGGGGATGCGTAACTATCTGGCGCGGCTGGGCTGGAGCCACGGGGACGCGGAGTTTTTCACAGATGCGCAGGCGCTTGAATGGTTTGATCTCGACGGGATCGGCAAAAGCCCGGCACGGTTTGATTTCAAGAAGCTGGAGAATGTGAGCGGCCAGCATATCGCCGCCATGGACGATGCTGCACTGCTGCATGAGCTTGATGGGTTTCTGGTGGCCACCGGGGCGGCGGCACTGACGCCAGGGCAACACGCCTTGATGGAGGCGGGCATGTATTGCCTCAAGGAGCGCGCGCGCACCTTCCCGGAACTTCTTGATAAGGCAAAGTTTATCATGACTAATCGCCCAGTGGAGGTTGACGAGAAAGCGGCCAGGCACCTTGATAATGTATCCCGCGGTATACTGAGTGAATTGACGCCGCACCTGCAAACTGCTAGGTGGGATCGAAACAGTCTGGAGGCCACCGCAAACGATTTTGCCGAGGCCAAAGGCACGAGTTTCGGCAAGCTGGCGGGCCCGATGCGGGCGGCCCTCGCGGGACGGAGCGCAACACCGAGTGTGTTCGATATGATGCTGGTGCTGGGCCGGGACGAGACCTTGGCGCGGCTCACTGATGCGGCAAAGGGTGGTTAACTCCGCCTTAAGGCCGGGTGCAATACGCAAGCTCCAGCGCTCCGCGCAAGTGGGCGCGAAAATGGAGGACGCCGCATGGCTGACAGCAAACGCAACGCAACTCTCACGATTGGCGAACAGAGCTATGATCTGCCGATCCTGTCGCCCACAGCAGGCCCCGATGTGCTGGATATCCGCAAGCTTTACGGCCAGGCGGGCGTGTTCACATATGATCCCGGCTTCACCTCCACAGCAAGCTGCGACAGCACGATCACCTTCATCGACGGTGACAAGGGCGAGCTTTTGCATCGCGGCTATCCAATCGACCAACTGGCGGAGAAATCGCATTTCCTCGAAGTCTGCTACCTGCTGCTTTACGGGGAACTACCCTCGGCCGCACAGCTTGAGGATTTTGAAGAGCGTGTGACAATGCACACGATGATCCACGAGCAAATGATGTATCTTTTCCGTGGCTTCCGCCGCGATGCTCATCCAATGGCGATCATGGTCGGCGTGGTTGGCGCGCTCAGTGCATTCTACCACGACAGCACCGACATCAACGATCCCTGGCAGCGAGAAGTCGCCTCGGTGCGCATGATTGCGAAGATGCCAACGATTGCAGCCATGGCGTTCAAATACACAATCGGCCAGCCTTTTGTTTATCCGCGTAACGACATCGACTATGCGTCGAACTTCTTGCGTATGTGCTTCTCGGTGCCAACCGAGGATTATCAGGTCAACCCGATCCTGAGCCGCGCAATGGACCGTATCTTTACCCTCCATGCCGATCACGAGCAGAACGCATCGACCTCCACAGTCCGCCTCGCCTCTTCCTCGGGCGCCAATCCCTTTGCCTGCATCGCCGCTGGCATTGCCTGTCTGTGGGGCCCGGCTCATGGCGGCGCCAACCAGGCCTGCCTTGAAATGCTGCGCGAGATTGGCACTGTGGACCGCATCCCCGAATTCATTGCGTGCGCCAAGGACAAGAATGACCCGTTCCGCCTGATGGGCTTCGGGCACCGGGTCTACAAAAACTTTGATCCGCGCGCCAAGGTGATGAAGCAATCCGCCGATGAGGTTCTGGAGCTTTTGGGCGTTGAGGATAACCCTGTGTTGCAGGTCGCCAAGGAGCTCGAAAAACAAGCCCTCGCAGATCCCTATTTTTCAGAGAAAAAGCTCTTTCCTAACGTCGATTTCTACTCGGGCATCATCCTTGAGGCGATGGGATTCCCGACCTCGATGTTCACGCCCATCTTCGCGGTCAGCCGCACCGTTGGCTGGATCAGCCAGTGGAAAGAGATGATTGCCGATCCACAGCTCAAAATCGGGCGGCCCCGGCAACTTTATGCGGGTGACACGTTCCGCGATTATGTGGACATGGAAAAACGCTAAACTCTGCTATTTTGCCGCATGCCGGGCCTCTGGGATGGCGATAACGACACCCTATCTATTAACGCATTCTGTAATAGATAGGGCGTAGCATGAAACATTCGACTGGCTTTGACACCCAGGAGGTGTCGTTTGAGAATATCCACCACACGCCGCAAGATTGGCGCGATCGCGCAGCCTTGCGCTTTGTGAAATTCCTGCGGTTTTTCGCGGATCAATTTTTTGCGGGCCGCTATGGCCACCGGGCGGTTGTGCTTGAAACCGTAGCCGCCGTGCCGGGTATGGTCGGCGGTCTCTTGCAGCACCTCAAGGCCATCCGCCACATCCGCGACGACCAAGGCTGGATCAAGGAATTGATCGAGGAGGCCGATAATGAGCGGATGCACCTGATGACATTCATCCATATTGCTCAACCGTCGCGCGGAGAACGGTGGATGATCATGATCACCCAAGCGATCTTCTACAACTTCTACTTCTTCCTGTACCTCTTCTTGCCGCGTATCGCACACCGCGTCGTGGGGTATCTGGAGGAGGAAGCGGTGGTGAGCTACACGCAGTATCTTGAGCAGTTGTAGATATGTACGGACTCTTGGGACACTTCCTGTAAATTCCCTGATTTGGGATG
>CALGEH010000150.1 GCA_937881735.1 uncultured Shimia sp. | reverse complement strand
CGCATAAACTGAGCGTATCCGAGGCGAGTGCTTTTTTCGCCTCGGGCCGCCTGTCCTCGGTGCAGCTTGTGACGGCCTGTCTGGCGGAGATCGAGCGCACGGATGGTGCCATAAAGGCGTGGGCACATCTTGATGCCGAGGGCGCTTTGGCGCAGGCGGCGGAGTGTGACCGTATCCGCAAGGCGGGTCTGGCCACCGGGCCGCTGCATGGCATTCCCGTGGGCCTCAAGGACATCATCGACACAATCCAAATGCCCACCCAACGCGGCACGCCGATTTTTGCGGGCCGTCAAGCGGAGCATGACGCGCGGCTGGTGGAGCTTTTGCGCGGCGCGGGTGCCGTGATCATGGGCAAGACCGTCACAACCGAGCTTGCCTTCGTTCATGCCAATGAGACGCGCAACCCGCATAATACCGAGCACAGCCCCGGCGGCTCGTCCAGCGGCTCGGCGGCTGCGGTGGCGGCGTATCATGTGCCGCTGGCGATTGGCACGCAGACCAACGGCTCGGTCATTCGCCCCGCATCCTTCTGTGGCACATTCGGGTTCAAACCGACCCGCGGTGTAATCTCGCGGACCGGGCTCTTGCAGACCTCCATCTCGCTGGACCAAGTTGGCGTCTTTGCCCGCACGCTGGGCGATGCGGCCCTGCTCACGGATGTGATCGGTGGCTATGACGGGCATGACAGCCTCAGCTTTGCGCGCCCACGCCCTGCAATGGCGGCTGGGGCCGAGGCCGACGCGCCCGTCCCGCCAGATCTCGCTTGGTTCGACTTTCCCTTCAACGACCGGCTTACGGCGGATGCGCTTGAGGGGTTGGATGCGGTGGCGGAAATCCTCGGACCCCAAGTCACCCGCATGGCTCCGGCGGATACGCTCTCAAATCTTGTGGCGGTGCAGGCGCGCATCCACGAATACGAGATTTGTCAGCACCTCGCCGAGGTGTTCGAGACGCATTGGGACCAGATCAGCGAGACGTTGAAGCCCGTCATTACACGCGGTCGGCAAATCAGTCGGTCAGAGTATGAAGACGCGCTGGCTGTGAAAGCTTCGGCCGAGGCGTTTTTCGCGAACTTCTTCGTTGATTATGATGCTATCATTGCCCCCTCGGCCACGGGCGAGGCGCCGATATTCGGCTCGGGCACGGGCGACCCGATCTTTTGCACGGTGTGGACGCTTGCGGGCCTGCCATGTGTAAGCCTGCCTTTGCTGGTGGGAGAAACGGGCCTGCCAATCGGGGTGCAGCTGATAGGCCCCGCCGAAAAAGACGACCGCCTGCTGCGCACCGCAGCTTGGGTTCAGACACAGCTTGCCGAAGCGGCAGAGTAACAGAAAGGGACAGAGCCATGTCTTACGGAACAAAACTGATCGCCGGCCTGATAGGGACGTTGATTCTGTGCATCTTCATCGGTGGGCTGTCGCACAGCATCTCCACCGGCTTCGCCGGATTTGACGGGGGCGCGCCCTTTATGATCATCGGTCTCATCGTCTGCGCCTTGGCGATCTATGATTTTTGGGACGAATGCGTCCGCAAGAAATGACCAAGCCGCGCCTTTGGATAACCCGCCGTCTATCTGACGCCACGCTGGAACGCGCGGAGCGTGATTACGACGTTGTAATCAACCACGCAGACACGCCCGGCACCGCGGATGAGCTTATTGCGGCCAGCGCCGAGTTCGATGCGATCATCCCATGCCATTCCGAGCATTTCAGCGCCGATGTCGTGGCGCAGTTTTCGGATCGTTTGAAAATCGTCGCCAACCATTCCGTGGGCGTGGATCATTGCGATCTTCCCAGCCTCAAGGCGCGCGGGATCGCGATCACGAACACGCCCGATGTATTGTCGGACGCCACGGCCGAGCTTGCCATGCTCCTGATGCTGGGCGCAGCCCGCCATGCGGTGGCAGGCGATAGGATCGTGCGCACGGGGCAATGGGACAGCTGGTCGCCGGCCTTTATGGTGGGCAAGCAAGTCACAGGCGCGCGGCTTGGCATCATCGGTATGGGCCGAGTGGGGCGCGCGTTCGCCGCCAAGGCGCGTGGGTTCGATATGGAAATTCACTACTATAACCGCTCGGAATTGTCGGCCTCGGACGCGCAGGGTGCGGTCTATCACGACAGCATCGAGAGCCTTCTGGGTATAGCGGATTTCCTGTCGCTGCATTGTCCGGCCACGCCCGAGACGACCGGGTTGATGAATGACGCGCGGTTTGCGCTTCTGCCCAAGGGCGGGATTGTTGTGAACACGGCGCGCGGGGCGCTGGTCGATGAATCCGCGCTTCTGAACGCGTTGCAGAGCGGTCACTTGGCCGCCGCAGGGCTTGATTGTTTCCAGGTGGAGCCGGGCGGCAACCCTGCCTTCGCCGCGCATGACAACATCTTCATGCTGCCCCATATCGGCAGCGCCACGCGCACGACCCGCGACGCTATGGGCTTTCGTGCGCTCGATAATCTCGATGCATTCTTCGCCGGGAAAACCCCGGGCGATCTGCTGTAATTCTCTGGAAGGACCCTCAAAATGACAAAACTCGCTTTCCTCGGCCTTGGTGTGATGGGCTATCCGATGGCTGGACATTTGCAGGCGGCGGGCCATGACGTCACCGTTTACAACCGCACCGCAGCGAAGGCCCAAGCCTGGGCCAAAGAGCATGGTGGCAAAAGCGCGGACACGCCTGCCGCCGCTGCCGCCGGGGCCGAGATCGTGCTGGCCTGCGTGGGCAATGACGATGATCTGCGCTCTGTCTGCCTGGGCGATGAGGGTGCCTTTGCGGGTATGTCAGCCGGGGCCTTGTTCGTGGATCACACAACCGTCTCGGCCAAGGTCACGCGTGAGCTTTACGCCGCCGCCAAGGACAAGGGGCTGAGCTTTGTCGACGCGCCCGTGTCGGGCGGTCAGGCAGGGGCCGAGAACGGGCAGCTTTCCATCATGTGTGGCGGCGATGCGGACGATTATGAGCGTGCTCAGCCTGTGATGGATATCTATGCGAAACTGGTCAAGCGCATCGGCGAAAGCGGTGCGGGTCAGCTTACCAAGATGGCCAACCAGATCGCCATCGCCGGGCTGGTTCAGGGTCTGTCGGAGGCGCTCCATTTTGCCACCAAAGCGGGCCTCGACGGGCGCGATGTGGTTGAGGTGATCAGTCAGGGCGCAGCGGGCAGCTGGCAGATGTCGAACCGCTACGAGACCATGCTGGACGATCACTTCGAGCACGGGTTTGCCGTCGATTGGATGCGCAAGGATCTGGGGATTTGCCTCGATACGGCGGATGAAAACGGCGCCAGCCTGCCGGTGACCGCGCTGGTCGATCAGTTCTACAAGGACGTGCAGAAGATGGGCGGCGGTCGCTGGGACACGTCTGCGCTCTACAAGCGTCTGGGCAAATTCTGATCGCTCAGGCCAAGTGACGGCGCAACATCTGCGCCACAGGAAGGCGCGCGCCGAGGCGTGCGCCTAGCAGGAACATGCCACCGAATTTGCGCTGAAGGTAGAGCACATCCATCGGCACTTCCGGCGGGATGAAGCCCATTTCGGCAAGCTTTGTGCCCTCATCCTGCATTGTGCGGGGCATGTCTGTGCCCGCGAAATCAAAGGGTGCGTCCCCGCGCAGGGTGGCGAAGGCCAACTCCATCATATGCAGGATCTGCGCGCGGTGCGCGGGTGCCGTGTCCGGCCCGACAAAGCGCAGCGCCTCGCCCGCGCGCTCCATCCCCTCCGCATCCGCGTCGAGCCCCGCGATGAGCAGGTTGCGATAGAGCTGGGCAATCTCGGGGGCAATCTCGCGGCTCGCCCCGAAATCGAGCAAGACGATGCGCCCTGTTTCCGCGTCATAGCGGTAATTGGCAAAGTTGGGGTCGGTCTGCATCAGGCCAAAGGTGAAAAGCTCCGTCAGCAGCAGGTCTATCAGATCGCCCATCAACCGGTCGCGCGTGGCTTGATCTTCCTCTGCTGCCGCCTCAATCGGTGCGCCGGGGACATAGGTCATGGCGAGCACGGTTTGCGTGGTGAGGTCGTCTTGTAACTCGGGCAAGGCGAACCGTGTGTCGCCCTCTAAAAGAGCACCAAACCGTGCCATATGCGCGCCTTCGCGGAGGTAATCAGTCTCCTCATGAAGCTGCGCGCGCGCCTCTTCAAGATAGGGAGCCATCTCGAAT
>CALGEH010000149.1 GCA_937881735.1 uncultured Shimia sp. | reverse complement strand
AATACCCAAAACCAGCAGGATATTTGCGGTGTTGGACCCGACTACATTGCCTAGCGCGAGGCCCGGCTTGCCCTCCATTACTGCGTTGATCGCAATGATCAACTCAGGCGCGGAGGTGCCAAAAGCCACGATTGTGAGGCTGACGATCAAGGCAGGGATACCAACCCGCAGGCTGAGGTTCACAGCGCCCTTGACCAGCGCATCACCCGCCAGAAGCAAGATCAGCAGCCCCAGACCCGCCAGACCCCAGACCATCATCTAGCTTTTACCCTTGGTGCAGGAGCACGGCCCCTTGCCGATGCGGTATTTACCGCAAGACTGGCACTGGGCCGCCGCAAGCCGCTTTTGACCCGGAAACCGCAGCTTGCCGAACATCGCCAGCACGCCCATCCCGATCAGGAAAATTGAAACGATCTTGATAATCACATGCGCCCCTTACAGCCCGAACCGTGCATAGAGCGCGCGTTCTTCGACCGAGGCAAGGGCATCATGCACGATTTCCGCACCGAACCGTTGGAAAAGACCCCGCTTGCGCCCGTAGCGTTGAATACGCACATCATCGCCGTAAAGTGTCTTCAGCGTAGGGATCAAATGCCCCTGCCCGTCCACAAGGCCAAGTTCCTGCGCCTTGGCGCCCAACCAAAATTCACCAGTGAAAAGGTCCGGGTTATCACCCAGCTTCTCGCCACGCCGCTCTTTGACGTAATCAATAAAACCTACATGGATATCGTCCAGAAGGGATTTGATGCGGGTGACATCCTCATCCTTTTCCGGACGGAACGGGTCAAGCGTGGATTTGGATTTGCCTGCCGTATAAACCCGCCGCTCAATCCCTTGACGCGCGAGGAACACCGGCAGGCCAAAGCCCGCAGAAATCACCCCGATGGAGCCGATGATGCTGCCATAATCCACATGGATGTCATCCGCCGCACAAGCCAGCCAATAGCCGCCCGAGGCCGCCACATCCTCGACAAACGCATGGACGGGAATATCCTTTTCAGCCGCCAGCCGCCGGATGCGTGCGGCGATAAGCGCCGACTGCACGGGCGAGCCGCCGGGCGAGTTTATCTCAAGCGCGATGGCCTTGGGCTTGCCCTTGGAAAACGCCTTCTCGATCACCGGCGCGAGGCTTTCGTCGCTGAGCGCGTTGCGCCCGCCAGTGCCGATCGCCCCTGCAAGCCGCACGACAGCCACTAGCGGCGGCGACTTTGTGAAGGGCAGTTTCGCCTTAATCTTGGTCCATTTTGTCATGGGCTTGGATGTAGAACCGCGCCCGCCGACAAACAAGGCGCGGGAGCGGTTCAATGCGAAGGTTATGGTAAAAATGTAACCGGGCGGGGCTATGCGTTAACCCTTTGGGCCGGCGGCGTTAGGATTTAATCCTGTAGCCCGTCTTGAAGATCCACCAGATCACCCCGAGGCAAAGCGCCGTGAACACCCCTATCGCGATCAGGCTGGCCACCACAGGCACGTCCGACACACCAAAGAAGGACCAGCGAAACCCTGAGATTAGATAAACCACCGGGTTGAAAAGCGTCACCGTCTGCCATGAGGGCGGCAGCATGGAGATGGAGTAAAACGCGCCGCCAAGAAAGACGAGCGGTGTGATGACCAGAAGCGGGATGAGCTGGAGTTGTTGAAAGTTCTGCGACCAGATGCCGAAAATGAAGCCGAAAAGGCTGAAGGATACGCATGTCAGCAGCAGGAAGGCGATCATCGCGCCCGGATGCATCACCTCAATGTCGACGAAAAGCTTGGCCGTGATCAGGATGATCACCCCGATCAAGAGCGCCTTCGTAGCCGCAGCCCCCACATAGCCGATCACGATTTCCAGAAAGTTGATCGGGGCCGAGAGAAGCTCAAAGATTGTGCCGATAAATTTCGGGAAATAGATGCCAAAGGAGGCGTTGGAGATCGCTTGCGTCATCACGCTGAGCATGATCAGCCCCGGCACGATAAAGGCGCCGTAGGTGACGCCCTCGACCTGGTCGATACGGCTGCCGATGGCAGCACCAAAGACGACAAAATAGAGCGAAGTGGAGATAACGGGAGACAGGAGGCTTTCCATTAGCGTGCGGAAAAACCGTTTCATCTCATAGACGTAGATGGCCCATATGGCTGGGAAGTTCATGCCACACCCTCCTTGATCAGCCCGACAAAGATTTCCTCAAGGCTGCTTTGCGTGGTCTGGATATCGCGCAGCGCCAACCCCTCGGAGCTGAGCGCCTGCAAAAGCCGCGTGATCCCCGTCCCCTCGCCGCGTGTGTCATAGGTATAGGTGAGGTGCATCCCATCCTCCGACAGCACCACCCCGTAGGCCTTGAGCGCGTCCGGCACCGCCGTGGCAGGCTCCTTGAGGTCGATCCGCAGGGTCTTGCGGCCCATCTGCTGCATCAGAGTGACCTTATCCTCGGTCAGAAGGATGCGGCCGCCATCAATCACCGCGATCCGGTCGGCAATCGCCTCGGCCTCTTCGATGTAATGGGTGGTGAGAATGATCGTCACGCCGTCTGCGCGCAGTCCTTCGACGATCTTCCACATGTCGCGGCGCAGCTCCACATCGACACCCGCTGTCGGCTCATCCAGAAAGAGCACACGCGGCTCGTGGCAGAGCGCCTTGGCGATCAGCACCCGG
>CALGEH010000148.1 GCA_937881735.1 uncultured Shimia sp. | reverse complement strand
ATCATGCCGCGTGGTCAGCGCCTTGGCCGAGGCGATCACCTCTGCCTCGTCGCGGATCAGCACCGCGTCGGTATAGGTGCCGCCCGTATCCACACCCAAAAGAATTGCCATGCCCGTCTCCGTCTTTTTGTCAGTCCGGGTGTAGCGGGTTTCGCGGGCTATTCCAGCCCGTTTACGGCAGATTTCAGCCTTGATTGCGCCCAGCGGGCTGCATCGGCCACAGCCTCATCGGGATCGCCCAAATGCGCCTCGGCGCTTGCCAAAAGATCCACGCGGCCCGAGTTTCCGATGGCGTAGAGCACATTGCGCAGGAACCTGTCCCGCCCGATCCGCTTGATCGGTGAGCCGGAGAAGCGCGCGCGGAAGGACGCATCATCAAGGGCCACCAGCTCATCCAGACGAGGTTCGACCAGATCGGGCCGCGCGTGATAGCGCAACTCGCGGGCATCCTGAGCAAATTTGTTCCAAGGGCAGGCCGCGAGGCAATCATCGCAGCCATAGATCCGGTTGCCCATGAGCGGGCGAAGCGCCGGATCAACCGGGCCCTTGTGCTCGATCGTGAGGTAGGAAATGCAACGGCGCGCGTCCAATTGGTAAGGTGCAGGAAACGCATCCGTTGGGCACACATCGAGACAGGCCCGGCACGAGCCACAATGGTCTATTTCAGCCGCATCCGGGGCGAGATCAATCGTGGTAAAAATAGACCCGATGAAAAACCAATTGCCCAGATCGCGACTGACCAGATTGGTATGCTTGCCCTGCCAGCCAAGCCCCGCCGCCTGCCCCAGAGGCTTTTCCGGCACCGGCGCCGTGTCGACAAACACCTTCACCTCGGGCGATGCCTCTCCAAGGCCGCGCGAGTCAAGGTCCGCTAAAAGCCACCGGGCCAGCCGTTTCAGCCGCTTTTTCACCAGATCGTGGTAATCACGGTTCCGCGCATAGACAGACACCGTCCCAAGCTCTGGCGCGTCCAGATTGGCCAGCGGATCTTCCTGCGGCGTGTAGCTTTCACCCAGCATGATGATCGACCGCGCCGCGGGCCAGAGTGCAGCCGGATCGCCACGCCACGTGCTGCGCTCTTCCAGCCAGCCCATCTGCCCATGCCGCCCCGCCTCCAGAAACGCCGCCAGCCGCTCTGGCACCTCAGGCACCGCATCCGGGCGGCAAATCCGCATCAGGTCAAACCCCTCAGCCAAAGCCTGCGCGTTCAGCCGCGCTTTGAGCCCGTCATGCATCTTCTTGCCAAAAATATCCTGGGGGTGGCGGTGAAAATGCCCGCATTTTCACTGTAGGGGGCAAAGCCCCCCAGCGCCGTTCACTTTCAAAAATCAAGGTCGGCATAATGCTCTGGGGGTGGGAAGCCCGAGACCTGATCGGTCAGGATATTGCGAAAGGCGGGGCGCGATTTGATCTTCGCATACCAATCCTTGACCGCCTCGCTCCGGTTCCAATCCACGTCCGAGATATAGTCCAGCGCGCTCAGATGTGCGGCTGCGGCAAAATCGGCCAGCGTCATCACATCGCCTGCCAGCCAACGGCGATGATCCAGAAGCCATGCCATGTAATCGAGATGATATTTGATCGCCTTCGCCCCGGCTTTCACGTTCTTGCTGTCGGGAAAGCCTGCACTCATGACCTTCTTGTTGACCCGCTCATAGAGCAATTTCGACGTCACCTCGTGGTGAAACTTGTCGTCAAACCACGTCACGATGCGTCGCACTTCATACCGCGCATCGGCGCTTTTGGGCATGAGGGACGGCTCGGGGTATTTCTCCTCAAGGTATTCGCAGATCGCGGCACTTTCCGACATGGTTTTGCCGTCGATCCGCAGCACAGGCACCTTACCTGCCGGATTACGGCGCAGGAAATCGGGCTGCTGCTCCCAGTAACGTTCTTCGATCAGCTCATAGTCGATACGCTTTTCCGCAAGGCTCAGCCGCACCTTACGGCAAAAAGGGGAAAGCGGAACGTGATACAACTTAGCCATGACAAAGGACGCCCTTTGGAAAATGCTCTTCTTCAATGCCAATGTATTGTGCGGTTTTCAATCCTCGAAACACGCAGAGCGCCCATCGCGGCGGATGGTGGCCGCCCCATCCATGATGGATGCGGTGCGTTCGCGCACGAAATTCGATGGCTTGGAGGCCGACCGTTCCTTGGGGTTTGGCAATATGGCGGCAAGGCGCGCCGCCTGTCGCGCGCTCAGATCCGAGGGGCTGACGCCAAAATAATGATGCGCTGCGGCGTCGATACCGAAGATGCCTTCATCAAACTCGGCAATGTTGAGATAAACCTCGATGATGCGCCGCTTGGACCACATCGCCTCGATCACGGGCGTCATCAACGCCTCCAGCGCCTTGCGCACCCATGTGCGCCCCTGCCAGAGATAGGCGTTCTTGACTGTTTGCTGGCTCAGGGTGGAGGCACCGCGTGTCTCACCACGCTCGATCACAGAGCGGATCGCGCGCATGTCAAACCCCCAGTGGAGACAGAAATTCGCGTCCTCCGCCGCAACGACCGCACGCGCCATCACCGGGGCCACATCTGCAATCGGCACCCATTCGTGATCTATCCCGCCAAGGCGGCGCGCCTCTTGTTTCATGTAGAAGGTCGGGCTAGGCGGCAAAGCCCGGTGAACGAGAGATGCCGTCAAAAACGCCAGAACCGAGACCAGCACGCACCACGCCAGCCCTTCGCGCACAATGCGCAAGCCACGCCGTGCAGGCTTTGGGCCGGGCTTTTTGGTGGATGTCTTACGCGCCATATTCCGAGGTCTATAGCGCCAAGCCGCGCGGGGCAAAAGGAAGAAGCGGCAGGCTGGGCGCCCCCGGCAATGCAGAAGGAAAATCCGCCCCCCGCCCATTTCTGGCTGGACCCCCCAAGGCAGGACGGTAGGGTGCGCGCTCAAAGCGCAAGGAGAGACATGTGACCGAGATCGTTCTGGTGCGGCACGGGCAGGCCAACAGCGCCGCCACCGATGAGGCGGGCTATGACCAGTTGTCGGATCTCGGAAGGCAGCAGGCCGTGTGGCTGGGCGATCATCTGCGCGGGCATGGCGAGCGCTTCGACCGGGTGATCACCGGCACACTCAAACGCCAGCAGGAGACGGCGCAGGCCATGGGCTATGATAAGGGCGAGACGGATGCGCGGCTCAACGAGCTGAGCTATTTCGCCCTGACCCAGGCGGTTGAGGCGCAACACGGCATCCCCGCCCCGCAGGAGGCGGCGGAGTTTGCGCGCTATCTGCCCGAGGTCATGACCTATTGGGAGGGCGGGCATCTGGAAAATGTGCCCGAGCGGTTTGATGAGTTCGCGTCCC
The DNA here is from genome assembly GCA_937881735.1 of uncultured Shimia sp. Lineage (GTDB taxonomy): Bacteria > Pseudomonadota > Alphaproteobacteria > Rhodobacterales > Rhodobacteraceae > Roseovarius. The sequence continues at coordinate 1,384 of CALGEH010000148.1, read as the reverse complement.
GCGTCACCACCTTGATTGACGAGGTTTGCACAGGCCATGGCCGGGTGCTTCTGGTCACATCCGGTGGCGTGATCTCGATGATCGTGCGGCATGTTCTGATGCTGGATTTGGCGGCCACGACCAAAGTGATGCTGCACATCAACAAAAGTTCTCTGCACCGCCTGCAATATGTCCATGGCGGGCTGATGCTGGGCATGTTCAACGCCACACCGCATCTGTATAGCCCGGACCGGGCAGCGGCGCGGACGTTTATCTGAAAGGTGGAATACATGAAGCTTTATTATATGCCAGGAACGATTTCGATGGCGGCGGCCATCGGGCTGCATGAGGCGGGTGTGGCGTTTGAGCCCTGCCTCGTGAACTTCAAGGACGGCGCGCAGACCAAGCCCGAATATCACGCGATCAACCCCAAGGGCCGCGTGCCCGCGCTGGACACGGGCGCGGGCGTATTGACGGAGACCGGCGCGATCCTCGATTACCTTGCCGCAATCCGGCCCGAGGCGGGGCTGGTCCCTGATGCACCCGAGGACGCCGCGCATATGCGTGCGGTGATGTATTATCTCGCCAGCACGATGCATGTGAACCACGCCCATGGGCCGCGCGGCATCCGCTGGGCCGATTCGGAGGCGAGCCACGCAGATATGCGCGCCAAGATGCCCCTGAACATGGCCGAAAACGCCGCCTATGTGGAGGCATACTGCCTGCGCGGGACATTTGTTCTGGGCGACCAGATCAGCATCGCCGATCCCTATCTCTTTACCGTCTGTAGCTGGCTTGAGGCTGACAAGGTGGATGTGAGCGGCTTTCCCAAAATCCTCGCCTTCCGCGCGGCGATGGAGGCACGGGCATCCGTCAAGGCGGTACGTGCGGCGGGGATCATGCCATGACACATCTTTGGGTGCGCGCCGAACAACGCGCCTTTGAGGAACGTGTCGGCATCACACCGGAGGGCGCGCGCGCGCTGATTGCCGCTGGTATCCAAGTGACGGTCGAGGAAAGCTCAGTCCGGGCCATCGCGCTTGACGGATACAGCGCCGCGGGTTGCGCCATTGCGGCCGAGAACAGCTGGCCCAGCGCGCCCGCGGATGCGATTGTCTTTGGACTCAAGGAGTTGCCCGAGGACGGCACGCCCCTGCCACATCGCCACATCATGTTCGGCCATGCCTTCAAGGGCCAACATTCAGGCCGCGCCCTTTTGGAGCGGTTCATGGCCGGAGGCGGCACGCTCTACGATCTGGAATACCTCGTGGACGGGCAAGGCCGCCGCGTGGCCGCGTTCGGCTATTGGGCGGGCTATGCGGGGGCGGCTGTTTCGCTCAAGGCATGGGCCGCGCAAAAGCGTGGTGGGGTTTGCCCGGCGGTCAGGACATATCAAGGGCGCGAC
>CALGEH010000147.1 GCA_937881735.1 uncultured Shimia sp. | reverse complement strand
GCATTGACAGTGTCGAACCATCTTCAGGGAATGTGGTGACCACATGCGGTGTGCTCGACATCCCATCGATGTGTCTCGGCATGGCCTTGTTGACCGTGTGGCGCAGATGACGGATTCGATCCCGCATCCGCTACCCCCCGGCGCGGTCGAGGCCTATATCGCCAGCGTTCAGGGCCCTGGCCGTACGCAAAGCGCGTGGGCCATGGATGCATCGCGTCTGGGTGGCGCGGAGGTGCAGGGTGTCGTGCGACTCAAGCATGTGGATTACGACGCTTCCGAGATTGGCTTTTGGGTCGCGCCGCATGTCTGGAACAGCGGTCTGGCCTCCGAGGCTTTGCGCGCGCTTCTCCACGCCAACCCGCGCGGAAGCCGGGTGACCTATGCCACCGTTTTTCAGGACAATGCCGCCTCCGCGCGGGTGCTTACGAATTGCGGTTTTCAATATCTCGGTAATGCCGAGGGGTTTTGCGTGGCGCGTGATGCGACACTGCCCACATGGACCTACAGCCTCAAATGCGATTGAGCAGTGTGGGCGTTTTCGGGTAAGGACCTGATATGAAATTTCTCGATTTTGCCAAAGTCTACATCCGCTCGGGTGGTGGGGGGGGCGGTTGCGTCAGCTTCCGCCGGGAAAAGTATATCGAATATGGTGGCCCCGATGGGGGTGATGGTGGCAATGGCGGCTCGGTTTATGTTGAGGCTGTGGATGGCCTCAACACGCTCATTGATTTTCGCTATCAGCAGCACTTTTTCGCGCGCAGCGGTCAGCCCGGCATGGGAAAGCAGCGCACCGGCAAGGACGGTGAAGACATCGTGCTGCGCGTGCCCGTCGGCACCGAGATCCTCGACGAGGACCAAGAGACGGTGATCGCCGATGTGACCGAACTGGGCCAGCGCGTGCAACTTGCGCGCGGCGGCAACGGCGGTTTCGGCAACCTGCATTTCAAATCCTCCACCAATCAGGCACCACGCCGCGCCAACAAGGGGCAGGAGGGGGTTGAACGCACCATCTGGCTGCGGCTCAAGCTGATTGCGGATGTCGGGCTTGTGGGGCTGCCCAATGCGGGCAAGTCGACGTTTCTCGCGGCCACCTCCAACGCGCGGCCCAAGATTGCAGATTACCCTTTCACCACGCTGCACCCCAATCTGGGTGTCGTCGGAGTGGACGGTGTGGAATTTGTCGTGGCCGATATTCCGGGCCTTATCGACGGGGCGAGCGAGGGGCGGGGCCTTGGCGATTTGTTCCTGGGTCATGTGGAGCGGTGTGCGGTTCTGTTGCATCTGGTGGATGGGACGTCCGAGAGCATCGGGCAGGATTATCAGACCATCGTGAACGAGCTTGAGGCTTACGGCGATATCCTCGGCGACAAGCCGCGTTTGACTGTGCTGAACAAGATAGACGCGTTGGAGCCTGAGGCACTGGAGGAGGCGTTGCAGATATTGCGCGCGGCCTCTGGCGGGCCTGTGATGGCCATGTCCGGTGTGGCCCGTGAGGGTGTGACAGAAGTCCTGCGCGCGCTGCGCGGCGAGATAGACGAGGACCGTTTGCGCCAGAACCCCGCAGAGGAGCCTGAGCAGTGGCAGCCGTAGAGGACGCCGCCCGGCTGGTCATCAAGATCGGCTCGGCCCTTCTGGTGGATCGCGACACGGGCGATTTGCGCAGCGATTGGCTGGAGGCTTTGGCGGATGATGTGGCCCGCCTGCGGGCGCGCGGCACGGATGTGATCCTCGTCTCCTCCGGCTCGATTGCCTTGGGGCGCGGCATGCTGGGTCTGCCGCGCACCGAGCTTACCTTAGAGCAATCTCAGGCTGCTGCTGCGGTCGGGCAAATCCGTTTGGCGGGCGCTTACGGTGTGGCTCTGGCCCGTCACGGCCTGATTGCGGCGCAGGTTCTGGTGACGCTGGAGGACAGCACGGACCGGCGGCGCTATCTCAACGCGCGCGCGACGCTGGAGCAGCTTTTGAAGCTGGGCGCGGTGCCGATCGTCAATGAGAACGACACCGTGGCCACGGATGAGATCCGCTATGGCGATAATGACCGTCTCGCAGCACAAGTGGCCGCAACGGCAGGTGCGGATCAGTTGATCCTGCTGAGCGACGTGGATGGGTTCTACTCGGGCAACCCGGCGCAGGATGCGTCGGCCACGCGGTTTGACGTGATCGAGGCGATCACCCCGGAGATCGAGGCGATGGCAGGTGATGCGGGCTCGGGCCTCAGCAAGGGCGGCATGAAAACCAAGCTGATGGCCGCGCGCACGGCGATGGCCGCAGGCTGCGATATGGCGATCACCGAAGGCTCTGCACGGCACCCCATTCAGGCGCTGGAGCAGGGCGCGCCCTGCACGTGGTTCCGCGCCCAAGGCACGCCGCAGCAAAAGCGCAAAGCGTGGATTGGTGGCATGAAACCCAAGGGGCGTCTGCATGTGGATGCGGGAGCCGCGCGCGCGATGGGGCGGGGCAGCTCGCTTTTACCCGCGGGTGTCAGCACCGTCGAGGGCCGCTTTGGCCGGGGCGATCCGGTGGAGATCGTGGCGCCCGACGGGGTGGTTCTCGGCCTCGGGCTCAGCCGCTACAACGCGGCGGATGCGGGCGCGATCAAGGGGCTGCGCTCGGAGGCGATTGAGCCGGTTTTGGGATACCCTGCGCGCGCGGCCCTTGTGCACCGCGATGATATGGCGTTTTGATGGAGAGGCCCGGAGGGGGCCGCGAGTGAAGGAGCCGAGCCGATGAAAGACATGACCGACATCCCGGCCCTGATGGCCCAGATCGGGGCCTGTGCGCGCGCCGCCGCGACCGAGCTCAGCATTGTGCCGAGCGCCCAGAAGGACGAGGCCTTGCGCGCCGCTGCGGATGCGATCGAGGCGCGGAGTGCGGCCATCCTCAAGGCCAATCGTGAGGATCTCGACGCGGCCCACGAAAAGGGTCTCAGCGCGGCAATGATCGACCGACTGACCCTGGATGCGGACCGTATCAAGGGCATCGCCGAGGGCTTGCGCACTGTGGCGGATCAGCCTGATCCGGTGGGTGAGGTTCTGGCGGAATGGGACCGGCCCACTGGCCTCAACATTCGCCGGGTGCGGACGCCTCTGGGCGTCATCGGCGTGATCTATGAGAGCCGCCCCAACGTGACGGCGGATGCGGGCGCGCTGTGCCTCAAATCCGGCAATGCGGTGATCCTGCGCGGCGGGTCCGAGAGTTTTCATTCGTCACGCGCGATCCATGCCTGCCTTACTCAAGGGTTGCGCGCGGCGGGTCTGCCTGAGGAGGCGATCCAGCTTGTGCCCACGCGTGACCGGGCGGCGGTGCAGGAAATGCTGACAATGACGGGCGTGATTGACGTCATTGTGCCGCGGGGTGGCAAAGGGCTCGTTGGCCTCGTGCAGCGCGAGGCACGGGTGCCGGTCTTTGCCCATCTTGAAGGCATCGTGCATATTTATGTGGATGCCGCAGCCGATCCGCAAAAGGCGATGGATGTGGTGCTCAATGCCAAGACACGGCGCACCGGCGTGTGCGGTGCTGCGGAATGTTTGCTGATCCACCGCAATATAGCCGAGGGGCTGGGCCGCGCGCTGATCGAGGCGCTGCTGGAGGCTGGGGTCGAGGTGCGTGCAGATGAGGCTCTGTCGGTCATCCCCGGCACCGTGCCCGCCACGGATGCGGACTGGGGCTGCGAATATCTTGACAGTATCATCGCGGCGCGGGTGGTCGCGGATGTGGGTGCCGCGATCAATCATATCTGGCAATTCGGCTCGAACCACACTGATTGCATCCTGACCGAGGATGCCGCGGCTGCTGCGATGTTCTTTGCCGAGGTGGACAGTGCCATTGTGATGCACAACGCGTCGACGCAATTCGCCGATGGGGGCGAGTTTGGCATGGGCGCGGAGATCGGCATCGCCACCGGAAAGCTGCATGCACGCGGCCCGGTGGGGGCGGCGCAACTGACCAGCTTCAAATATCTGGTGGTTGGGGACGGGACTGTGCGCGCTTAGACGCGCAAGGTTACCGCCTTCGTGCTTATCTCCACCTCAACAGAACGGCCCATATCGGTCGCGAGGCCGTAGAGCATCAGAAACTGCACCTGTGCTGCGGGAACATCGTTGGGTGCCGCGCCTGTTCTCAGCCAGTCCCAATGCTCGGGCCGCGGGTTCAAGGGGCCGCCGCTGGCCATGATCTCTAAAGCGTCCGCCGTGCCGCCAATGGTGATGCTGCCGCCTTGGGCGAGGGCCTGCTCGGCGCACAGCACACCGAGGCAAATGGCCTGTGCCACAGGGCGATTGAGATCACCCGTGCAAACCCAGTCAATCCGGGTTTTTTCTGTATAGACGTTGCGAAGGATACCCGACAGCTCGCGCGTAGGCATGGTCTGCCCCTCGCTGGACATGCCGAACGCGACCCGGAAAAACCGCAACCGCGCGCCCGCTTTGGTGGCACTTTGGCTCACCAATTGCATTTCAGGGCCCTCGGGCAGACCCGCAAGGCTCAAAAGCTCAAGCCCGTTGGCAATCGCTCCCACCGGGCTGATCAGATCATGGCAGATCCGACTGCCTATCAACCCGGCCAATGTGCGGCTATGGT
>CALGEH010000146.1 GCA_937881735.1 uncultured Shimia sp. | reverse complement strand
CGCGTCTCGATCACATCAACGCGCTCCGCCCGCAGGCAAAGAACACCGTTGGGCAAAAGCCCAAAATTGCCTGGCCCCTGGGAGGTGATCACGCGCTGCGCCTCGGCCCCATCCTCGATGTAAAGCCCGACAGGCGCGCGATCCGTATGATACATGCCCGCATTCATCGCAAAGCCAAGCGTGGCCCCCTCAGGCTCCAAAAGCCCGTCCACGGCCGCAAAACTGCCGAGCAGGGCACCCGCGTCATCGTTCAGAAAAAGCCTCAGATCGGCCTTGGTCGTATCGACCTCGCAGACTGTGTAGCTGATGCCCTCAAAGCTCAGATCCCGGCACGGCTCCTGCGCCGCCGCCATTCCGGCCAGTGGCACGAGAAAGGCCGCAAGCCAGCGCACGGCCCTAGTCACCACCGCTCTGGCCACCACCACCTAGGTTACCACCGCCTTGGCCTTCATCAAGATCGCGCTGCACGGCGTCCTGCTTGAAGAGCCGCCGTGTCTCGTCCATCTGGTCAAACGTGGTATCAAGGCGGAACCGCAGATCGGGCGCATATTTCAGCGCCAGCTTCTTGCCGATCATGCGGCGCAGCTCGCCCTTGTTGCGCGCCAGAAGGGCCACGATCTCGTCACGCCCCTCGCCGCCCAAAGGCAGCACATAGGCCGTCGCGATCTTCAGATCAGCCGAGGTGCGTACCTCACCCACCGTCACCGACATGCGGTTCAGCTCCGGGTCATGCACATCGCCGCGCGCCAGCACTTCGGAAAGCGAGCGGCGGATAAGCTCGCCCACGCGCAGCTGACGCTGCGAGGGTCCGGGGCCGTCATGAAACTTGTTCTTTGCCATGAAGGTGCATCTAAGCCTTTGCCCGCCCTTTGCCAAGCGCCGCATCGCAGGCTAAGACATCCCGGCAACGTGGGAGAGACGGATATGACAGCCACACCCGGTATAACGGTCACAGGCGCCTCGGGGCGCATGGGGCAGATGCTCATTCGCACGATCATGCAGAGCGACAAGGCGCGTCTCGTGGGCGCGGTGGAGCGCGCGGGGCATGAATGGGTGGGCCACGACGTGGGCGTGGTTATGGGCGGCGCGGAGATTGGCGTGATCGTGACGGATGATGCGCTGGAGGCATTTGCCCCCGCACAGGCGATCATAGATTTCACCGCCCCTGCCGCCACACTGGAATTTGCCAAACTGGCCGCACAGGCGCGTGCGGTGCATGTGATCGGCACCACCGGGATCACGGATGAGGATCTGGCCGCCCTCAAACCTGCCGCGCGCCATGCGGTGATCGTACGGGCGGGAAACATGAGCCTTGGGGTGAACCTGCTCACGCAGCTGACCAAGCGGGTCGCCGCCGCCTTGGACGAGGATTTCGATATCGAGATCATCGAATCGCACCACAATCAGAAGGTCGATGCCCCCTCAGGCACCGCCCTCATGCTGGGGGAGGCCGCAGCCGAAGGGCGCGGCGTGTCCCTTGAGGCCGTATCTGATCGCGCCCGCGACGGGATGACCGGCAAGCGCAAGCGCGGCGATATCGGCTTTCACGCCATTCGCGGCGGCGACATCATCGGCGAGCATGATGTGCTCTTTGCCGCCACGGGCGAGCGGATCACCCTGCGCCATGTGGCCTCAGACCGGTCCGTGTTTGCGCGCGGTGCGCTCAAGGCCGCCCTTTGGGGGCAGGGCCGCGATCCGGGTGAATATGACATGCTCGATGTGCTGGGCCTGTCGGATAGCGCGCAATGAGTGTGAAGTGACCGCGTGATGCTGAGCTGGCTGAACCGTGCAGCCTTTGGCCTTGTGACCATGTCGGGTGGACTTTGGGTCGCGACGGCGATCCTCTTTCATATTGTCGGAGACGCGCAGGCGGGCGCGCTCCTCGCGCTTCTTGCGGGACTGCTCATTGCTTGGCTCGCGCACCGCCGCAGCGCTCTGCGCGGTTGGGCCGCACTCGGGGTGGGCGCGGTTGCCGTGGCGCTCTGGTATCAGACATATCAGCCCAGCGCGGATCGCGATTGGGCTATGGACGTCGCGCGCGGGGTAGAGGCCGATAGAGACGGCGACACGATCACGCTGCGCAACATCCGCGACTTTGACTGGACCAGTGTGGACACCGCGACCGAGCGCTGGACAAGTCAGATCTACGACCTGAGCAAGCTCACAAGCGTCGATATGATCACCTCCGTCTGGGGCAATCCGAACATCGCGCATCTGCTGGTCAGCTTCGGCTTCACCGATGCGCCAAACGTGGTTTTTTCGGTGGAAATACGCCGGGAGGTTGGGGAGGCCTACAGTGAGATCGGCGGCTTCTTCCGCCAGTTCGAGCTGGTTCTGATCGCCGCGACCGAGCGTGACATCCTGCAGCTGCGCACCACCCACCGCGAGGAGACGGTCAGCCTCTACCCCGCCGATCTCACGCCCGAGCAATTGCGCGATTTCTTCCTCGCCTATGTGGCCCTCGCCCAGAGCCTTGAAGCAGAGCCGCGCTTTTACAACACGCTCACTGCCAATTGCACCACGGTGGTTTACGGGTTGGCAAAGACGGTCAACCCAGAGCTTCCGTTTGATCCGCGTGTGGTCCTGTCAGGCGGCCTGCCCGAGTTTGTCGATGAGCTTGGTCTGCTGCCGGGCGATATGCCGATAGAGCAGCGCCAAATCGAGGCCATCATCACCCCCCGCGCCCAAACCGCAGGGCCGGAGGATGATTTCTCAGCCGTGATCCGCGCGCAAACAGACGGGCAATAACTACCCGTTCCACCCCAGATACGCGTCCATCGCCGCCAGCCCCTCATCCAGCCCCTTGCGGCCAAACCCGATGCGGAACCGGTCGGTGGGTGTCTCCCCAAGCTCCGAGGAATAGATCGTGCTGGGCAGGACCAGAACGCCTGCCTTCTCCACCAAGTCGCGCGCAAACGCATCGACACCATCCGCCCCAAGGTATCGCGGATAGCCCATGCAGGACCCATCTGGCCGCGCCCATTCAAAGAGGTCCGCGTGGCGCGCGAAGAACGCATCCCATTTGGGCAGGTTCTCCTCCACGATGGCGCAATTGCGCGCGATGATCTGGTCGCGGGCCTTGAGCGCGATCCGCGCAAGACGCTCGCTCGGCCCCGAATTGCAGATCGAGATGTAATGCTTCAGTCGCTCCATCTTGGACAGAACCTCCCGGTCCTGACAGGCGATCCAGCCAACGCGCAGCCCCGGCAGCCCATAAGATTTGGACATTACCCCAAGTGACAGCCCCCGCTCATACTCATCCGCCACAAAGGGCAAATGGCGCGCCGATGCAGGCCCCAGCCCGTGAAAAATCTCGTCATGCAAGATCCAGATACCATGGCTGCGGCAAAGCTCTATCAGCGCGCGATACCGCTCCAGCGGCAGGATCGCGCCGGTGGGGTTATGCGGGAAATTTATCGTCACCAGCTTCGTATTGGGCCTGATCGCCGCGCGCACCCGGTCGATATCCAGCGACCATCCGTCATCCGCATCAAGCGGCACGCCCGTCGCCTCACAAATCGCCAATGGCATCGATTCGTGGCTTTGGTAGTTGGGCGTCACGACAATTGCATGATCGCCACGCTCCAAAAGCACCGTGTTGGCGGCGAAAATCCCTTCGCTGGCCCCCGCAAAACACAGAACATCCTCAGCAGTTCGTCCCGCATAGGTCCCGGCAATCTCGGCCCGCAGATCCGGC
>CALGEH010000145.1 GCA_937881735.1 uncultured Shimia sp. | reverse complement strand
GACAGCGAACGCTATGACCTCAGCGCCGTTGGCCGGGTGAAGATGAACATGCGTCTGGCACTCGACAAGCCCGACACTCAGCGCACGCTGGACCGCGATGATATCGTGGCCTGTATCAAGGCGCTGGTTGAGCTGCGCGACGGCAAGGGCGATATCGACGATATCGACCACCTTGGTAACCGCCGGGTCCGCTCGGTGGGTGAGCTGATGGAGAACCAGTATCGCGTGGGCCTTCTGCGGATGGAGCGCGCGATCAAGGAGCGTATGTCCTCCGTCGAGATCGACACGGTCATGCCTCAGGATCTGATCAACGCCAAACCCGCCGCTGCCGCCGTACGTGAGTTCTTTGGCTCCAGCCAGTTGTCGCAGTTCATGGACCAAACCAACCCGCTCTCGGAAGTGACGCACAAGCGCCGCCTCTCCGCGCTTGGGCCAGGGGGTCTGACACGCGAGCGTGCAGGCTTTGAAGTGCGCGACGTGCACCCGACCCACTATGGTCGCATGTGCCCGATTGAAACGCCTGAGGGGCCGAATATTGGTCTGATCAACTCCCTCGCGACCTTCGCGAGGGTCAACAAGTATGGCTTCATCGAGACGCCTTACCGCAAGGTTGTGGACCGCAAGGTCACGGACGAAGTGCAATACATGTCCGCCACTGAAGAAATGCGCCACACGGTTGCTCAGGCGAACGCCAAGCTGGACGCCGATGGCCGTTTCGAGAACGATCTCGTGAGCACGCGCCAGTCCGGTGACTATATGCTGGCCTCCAGCGATAGCGTTGATCTGATTGACGTGAGCCCCAAGCAGCTGGTCTCGGTCGCGGCCTCGCTCATCCCGTTCCTTGAGAATGACGATGCGAACCGTGCCCTTATGGGTTCCAACATGATGCGTCAGGCTCTGCCGCTTTTGCAGGCTGAGGCACCTCTGGTTGGCACGGGCATCGAGGGCGTCGTGGCGCGAGATTCCGGTGCGGCGATCATGGCGAAACGTGCAGGCATCATCGACCAGGTCGATGCTCAGCGTATCGTTGTGCGTGCCACGGAAGACATGGAGCCGGGTGATCCCGGTGTCGATATCTACCGTCTGCGCAAGTTCCAACGCTCGAACCAGAACAGCTGTATCAACCAGCGTCCTTTGGTGAAGGTGGGTGATACCGTGGGCAAAGGCGAAGTGATCGCCGATGGCCCCGCGACCGACATGGGCGAACTGGCCGTTGGCCGCAACGTGGTCGTCGCATTCATGCCGTGGAATGGCTATAACTTCGAGGACAGTATCCTGATTTCCGAGCGTATGGCGCGAGATGACGTGTTCACCTCCGTCCATATCGAGGAATTCGAAGTGGCCGCGCGCGACACGAAGCTCGGCCCAGAAGAGATCACCCGCGATATCCCCAACGTCGGCGAGGAAGCCCTGCGCAACCTCGACGAGGCGGGCATCGTCTATATCGGCGCGGACGTAGAGCCGGGCGATATCCTCGTGGGTAAGATCACGCCGAAGGGTGAAAGCCCGATGACGCCGGAAGAAAAGCTCCTCCGCGCCATCTTTGGCGAGAAAGCGTCGGACGTGCGCGACACGTCTCTGCGCGTGAAGCCCGGGGATTTCGGCACCGTGGTCGAAGTGCGTGTCTTCAACCGCCACGGCGTGGAAAAAGACGAACGTGCGCTTCAGATCGAGCGTGAAGAAGTCGAGCGTCTTGCCCGTGACCGTGATGATGAGCTGGCCATTCTGGACCGCAACATCTACGCGCGTCTCGGCACCATGATCCTTGGGAAAACCGCCGTCAAAGGCCCCAAAGGTGTCAAATCCAACTCCGAGATCACCGAGGAGTTGCTCGGCACGTTGACCAAGGGTCAGTGGTGGCAGCTTGCGCTGAAGGAAGAGGCGGACGCGCAGATCATGGAAGCGCTCAACGCGCAGTATGAAGCGCAAAAGCGCGCTTTGGATGCACGGTTCGAGGACAAGGTCGAGAAGGTGCGCCGCGGCGATGATCTGCCCCCGGGTGTCATGAAGATGGTGAAAGTGTTCATGGCGGTGAAGCGCAAGCTTCAGCCCGGTGACAAGATGGCCGGTCGTCACGGCAACAAGGGCGTCATCTCCAAGGTCGTGCCGATGGAGGACATGCCGTTCCTCGCGGATGGCACACCGGTCGATTTCTGTCTTAACCCGCTGGGCGTTCCGTCCCGTATGAACGTAGGCCAGATCCTTGAAACTCACATGGGTTGGGCCGCACGCAGCTTCGGTATCAAGATTGATGAGGCGCTTCAGGATTATCGCCGCTCCGGCGATCTGACCCCTGTGCGTGAGGCGATGCGTCTGGCCTATGGTGACGATGTCTACGAAGAAGGCATTGAGGGCATGGGCGAGGATCAGCTGGTCGAGGCCGCAGGCAACGTCACGAACGGTGTGCCGATTGCCACGCCGGTCTTTGACGGCGCCAAGGAAGCGGACGTGAACGACGCGCTGAGCCGTGCAGGCTTTGACACATCTGGTCAGTCGATCCTCTTCGACGGTCGTTCGGGCGAGCAGTTTGCGCGCCCTGTGACCGTGGGTGTCAAATACCTGCTGAAGCTGCACCACCTTGTCGATGACAAGATTCACGCACGCTCCACCGGGCCTTACAGCCTCGTCACGCAGCAGCCTCTGGGTGGTAAGGCCCAGTTCGGCGGCCAGCGCTTCGGGGAGATGGAAGTCTGGGCTCTGGAAGCTTACGGCGCCGCCTACACGTTGCAGGAAATGCTGACTGTGAAGTCGGATGACGTGGCAGGCCGCACCAAGGTCTACGAGAGCATCGTCAAAGGCGAGGACAGCTTCGATGCCGGCGTGCCGGAATCGTTCAACGTGCTGGTCAAGGAGGTCCGTGGATTGGGCCTCAACATGGAACTCTTGGACTCGGAGGGGGAGGAATAGGGGAATTCACCGAATTTCCCGGGGCCCTGATCTGAGATCGGGTTTGGGCCCCTCCCTCAACGTATCGCCTTAACCGAAAGGTCACTAGATGAACCAAGAACTGACAAACAACCCGTTCAACCCTGTCGCGACAGAACAGACGTTTGACGAAATCAAAGTCTCGCTGGCATCGCCTGAGCGGATCCTGAGCTGGTCCTACGGCGAGATCAAGAAGCCCGAGACCATCAACTATCGCACGTTCAAGCCTGAGCGCGATGGCCTCTTTTGCGCGCGTATCTTTGGCCCGATCAAGGATTATGAGTGTCTGTGCGGCAAGTATAAGCGGATGAAATATCGCGGCGTTGTCTGCGAGAAATGCGGTGTGGAAGTCACGCTGCAAAAGGTGCGCCGTGAGCGGATGGGCCATATTGAGCTGGCCGCACCTTGCGCGCATATCTGGTTCCTGAAATCGCTGCCAAGCCGGATCGGCCTCATGCTCGACATGACGCTGCGCGATCTGGAGCGGGTGCTTTATTTCGAGAACTACGTCGTGATCGAGCCCGGTCTCACGGATCTCACCTATGGTCAGATGTTGACCGAGGAAGAGTTCATGGACGCGCAGGATGCGTATGGCACCGATGCGTTCACCGCCAATATTGGCGCCGAGGCGATCCGCGACATG
>CALGEH010000144.1 GCA_937881735.1 uncultured Shimia sp. | reverse complement strand
TAGATCCGGCTAACCAGCAGATTGAAATAGGCCAGTGGCAGGTCCGAGATCAGGATGAAAAGCGCCGCCGCCCCCGCCAGCACCATGCCCACGCGGTAGCCCGCGAGGATGCCCGCAAGCGTCAGGACAGCCATAGTCAGGGGCAGGGCATAGGCGCTCATCGTGCGGCCCGGATCAGGCGCAGCGTCTCAAACGCCACATAAAGCGCCAGAATCCCGAGCCCCATCGGCAGCACCGATTTGATCAGCCACAGATCCTCCAGCCCGCCATTGCGCGAGCCTTCGTCAGAGCGCCACGCGCGCTGCATGAAGCCGACAGACGCAGGCAGGATCAGCGCAAAGAACGGCAGCGCGAAGGCCAGATTTCCCATCAGGTCCAGCCGCGCTTTCCACGCGGGGCTATAGCGTTGATAGAGAAAATCGACCCGCACATGTGCATTGCGCTGCCAGACCAACCCGGCGGGCACGAGGCCCAGACACACCAGAAGATGCCATTGCAGATCGAGCATACTGTTGAGCGTCACCGCGCTGCTCACAAGTGGTGCGGAGTCCGAGAGCCGCAGGAGCGGATTCACATCCAGCGCGCTCGCCACGACCTGCACCACTACGGCCAGCATCAAGGCAATCAGCGCGACCGCGAGAGCCGTCTCGGTCAGACGCGCGGCACGCTCTGCAAGGCTCTGCATATCCTCCGCCCTCCCCCTCGCTGATAAGCACCAAGCGCGCCGATTTGCGTCATTGCGGTTGGAGCCTTCTCGATTTCCCTTATAGGGTAATCCGCATGAAAATGATCAATAATCCGGGCAGAGCGCAACACCCTATCCGCCGCTCCGCAATCCTTGCAGCACCCAGACGAGGACAGCGTCACAATGACTGAACCCCGCCCCAATCCGATGGCCGACCGACTGCGCACGCTTCTGGCGGATGACGCGCTTATCATGATGCCATGTTGCTTTGACGCGCTCTCGGCCAAGCTCATTCAGCAGGCGGGGTTCGACCTGACTTTTCTGTCGGGATTTGCCGCCTCGGCCTCGCGGATCGGTGCGCCGGATGTAGGGCTCATGAGTTACGGCGAAGTGCACGATCAGGCGCGCAACGTGCTGGAGGGGATCGACATTCCGATGATGGTGGATGCCGACACAGGCTACGGCAATCCGATGAATGTGGAGCGCACGGTCAAAGGGTTGGCCCGCGCGGGCTGCGCCGGGGTGATGATCGAGGATCAGGTGGCGCCCAAGCGCTGCGGACACACGGCGGGCAAGGCGGTGGTGGACCGCGAGGAGGCGTATGACCGTATCCGCGCCGCCGTGGCCGCGCGGGGCCGCTCGGATATCCTCATCAAGGCGCGCACCGATGCGCGGCGCGATCACGGGCTGGCCGAGGCCATCGCCCGCGCGCAGATGTTTGCCGAATTGGGCGCGGATATCGTCTTCATCGAAGAGCCGCTGAGCGTGGAGGAAATGCGCACGCTGTGCGCCGAGGTGGACGCGCCGATGGTGGCCAATATGCTGGAGGGCGGACAGACGCCGATCCTGCCACCCGCAGAGCTAGCGGATCTCGGCTTCGCCATCGCGGCCTACCCGCTCACCTGCCTCTCGGCGGCAATGCGCGCGATGACGGGCGCGCTTGAGGCGCTCAAATCCGGGCAAGATCATTCCGGCGCCCTGATGCCCTTTGCCGATCTGCGCCGGGCGGTGGGGTTTGACGATTACTACGCCGCTGAGGCGCGCTACAAAAGCGCCAAGCGGCCCGCGCCAAGCCCGAGGAAAACACCATGACCACAGATTATTGGACCCGAGGCCTGGCGCAAGCCTCGCACATCACAGCGGAGTTGCATCAACTGGATGGGGAGTATGACCTCAACTTTCTGGCACAGGGCGCGGATGGCCACGAGCATATCGTGAAGGTCATGCGGCCGGGCTGCGCGCCCGAGTTGATCGACCTGCAAATCCGCGCGCTGGAGCATATCGCGGCCAAGGCCCCCGACCTGCCCCTGCCCGCTGTGATCCGAACAAAGGACGGAGCGGCCTTTGCCGAGGTCGCGGATGCAGACGGGCAAACCCGGCTCATCTGGGTGCTGAGCAAACTACCCGGGCGCTGCTATGCACGCGTCGCGCCGAAGGGCCTCGACCTTATCCAGCAAGTGGGCGGCATTTTGGGCGGCACGGCACAGGCGCTTGCGGATTTCGACCACCCCGGCCTCGCGCGCCGCTTCAAATGGAACCTGATGCAGGCCGATTGGATCGCGGACGAGCTGACCTGTGTGGAGGACCCTGCCCGCCGCACCATAATTTCGCAGATTGCCCAGGAGTTCAGCCATATCAAACCCGCTCTTGCGGCCCTGCCAGAGCAGGCGATCCACAACGATGCGAATGATTACAACATCCTCGTGGATGGGCGTATGGGACAGACTCTCAGCGTCTCGGGTCTGATCGATCTGGGAGATATGTGTGCAGCCCCACGTATCTGCGATCTGGCGATTGCGGCGGCCTATGTGGTGCTGGACCATGACCACCCGCAGCGTGCGCTCGGTGCCCTGATCAAGGGCTATCATGCGGCCAATCCGCTGAGCCCGGCGGAGGTGGATCTGCTATGGCCGCTCTTGCGCGCGCGCCTCGCAGTCAGCGTGGTGAACTCCACCTTGATGGCACGCGAAAACCCCGATGATCCCTACGTCACCATTTCTCAGGCCCCCGCATGGCGGTTTCTGGAACGTGCCTCAGTCGACCCGGCACGGGTCCGTGCCCGCCTACGCGCGGCGTGCGGGCTGCCTGTGGTGGACGGGGCGGAGCAGATTCTCGCATGGCTTGATATCGCGCGCGGCAACTTTGCCCCCCTTATGGACGGCGATCTGGCCAAGGCCCCTCTGGGCCCCCTCTCGGTCGAGCATTCCGCCGAGCCGCAGGACCCGTTCAACCTGACCCCTTCGGAGGCCGCAATACTCGGCGGCGATCCGGCGCAGGGGCGTGGCCCCTGGCTGGGATACTACGGCGAGCCGAGGCTGATCTATACCGACAAGGCCTTTCGAAAAGGCCGCTGGAAAGCCAGCGATCGGCGCAGCGTGCATCTGGGCGTGGACATATTCGCGCCCGCCGGCGCGCCTGTTTACGCCCCTCTGAAGGGCGAGGTCGTGCTGGCCGAATACCGCGCCGACCCGCTGGACTATGGCGGGATGATCATCCTGCGCCATGAGACGCCCGAGAGCTGCGCCTTTTTCACGCTCTATGGCCATCTCGACCCAGCGTTTCTCGAGCATTTGCGCCCCGGCAGCCAAGTGGCGGCGGGCGAGGCGTTCTGCACCCTTGGCGCGCAGGCTTGCAATGGTGGCTGGGCCCCGCATCTGCATTTCCAGCTTCTGATGACGGCCGACGGAATGGCCCCCTCCTGGCCCGGCGTGGCAGACCCCGATGACCTGGAAATGTGGGAAGCGCTCAGCCCAAACCCCGCCTGCCTGATGAACCTGCCCGACGCCAACACGCACTATGCGCCACCACCCAAGGCACAGGTCGCCAAGGCCCGCGCCGAGCATTTCGGTGGCAATCTCAGCCTGACCTATGCGGACCCTGTCATGCTTTTACGCGGCTGGCGGCATCATATGTTCGACGAATGGGGCCGCGCCTATCTCGACGCCTATAACAACGTGCCGCATGTGGGCCACGCCCATCCGCGCATTCAGGCCGTGGCGGCGGAGCAACTCCGCCGGATCAACACCAACACCCGCTACCTGCACCCCGCCCAGACCGCCTTTGCCGACAAGATCCTGTCCAAGCTGCCGGAAAGTTTTGAGGTCTGTTACTTCGTCAATTCAGGCTCCGAGGCCAACGAACTGGCCCTGCGCCTTGCCCGCGCGCATACCGGAGCACGCGGCATCATCACGCCCAATCACGGCTATCACGGCAATACCACCGGAGCGGTCGATATCTCAGCCTATAAATTCGCAAAGCCCGGCGGCAGCGGCAAACCTGATTGGGTGGAACTGGTCGAGGTGGCAGATGACTATCGCGGGGCCTTCGGCCGGGATGATCCCACGCGTGCGGAAAAATTCGCAGGCCTTGTGGACCCGGCCATCACGGCCCTGAAAGCTGGCAAACACGGGCTCGCGGGCTTCATCGCCGAGACATTTCCTTCCGTCGGCGGCCAGATCATCCCGCCCCAAGGATATCTCAAAGCGGTCTACGCCAAAATCCGAGCCGCTGGCGGCGTGTGCATCGCCGATGAGGTGCAGACCGGGCTGGGCCGATTGGGGCAGTATTACTTTGGGTTCGAGCAGCAAGGCGCGCTGCCGGATATGGTCGTGCTGGGCAAACCCATCGGCAACGGGCATCCCATCGGCGCAGTCATTACGACGCGCGAGATCGCCCACAGCTTTGACAACGGGATCGAGTTTTTCTCAACCTTCGGCGGCTCCACCCTGTCGTGCCGGATCGGCAAGGAGGTGCTCAATATCGTCGATGACGAAGGCTTGCAGGACAATGCCGAGGCCATGGGCGCGCGGCTGATGGCGCAGCTTCGCACGCTTGAGGCGCGGCACGCCTGCGTGGGTGACGTGCGGGGGATGGGCCTCTTTCTGGGGGTTGAGTTGATTGAGGTGGATGGCTCCGAGAGCACCGCAATCTGCGCCTATGTGAAGAACCGGATGCGCGATCACCGCATCCTGATCGGCAGCGAGGGGCCGAAGGACAACATCCTGAAAATCCGCCCGCCTTTGACGATTGAAGCGGATGATGTGGACATGATCACCCAGACGCTGGACAAGGTGCTGGGAGAGGTGGCGCTCTGGCAGGACTAACGTTCAGGGCGCGGCCAGTATCTCGCCCATCGCCTGCGCCAGAAGATCGACCCAGCGCGCAACCTGCGCGTCGGTTTCAAGCTGATCGTTGCACACCTCGACCAGAGTGTGCCGCATCCCGCGCGGCTCGGCGTGATGCGGGATGAACCAGTCGCTATCCGTTTCGATCTGGTAGGGTTGGTTGACCGCGAGGGTCAGCCCCGGCTCCGCCCGCCCGATGCTGTCCACGAAGGTCTGCGCCGTAGGCAAATCACGGCGGCTGAGAAACCCCGCATCCCATTTGCGCCGCACGCCGTCCTGCATGCGCCGCGTATAGGTATGGATGGAGAAGGCCGCGCGGCGCGGCGCGCGGGCAAAGCCCTCGTCGATGGCGGCGTTGAGCGGATCGAAGATCATCTGCTGTCGCACGGCGCGGTCCTGCGCGCTCAGCCCCCGATTGCCGGGCACCACGATGTCTGACGTCAGCGCTTATGGGTCCAAATAGCGGTATTTGATAAGAGAGAGTT
>CALGEH010000143.1 GCA_937881735.1 uncultured Shimia sp. | reverse complement strand
GGTGAGATCAATCTGACCCGTGCTCTTGCCCGCCGCCTCGGTATAGTTCCAGCTGGACCAGACGGCCCTCTTGCGCGGCATGATATTGGCATCCGCATGCAGCACTACGTCATTGGGCTGATACGCAATCGCACCCAGATCGCGGGTCTCTTGCAGGCTGGGATCGGACAGAAGCCGCAGGCTGTCGTCGGAATGGGTGGCGAAGATGACCTCGTCAAACCCTTCCCATTCGGCACCGTGCAGCTTGACCTCAACGCCTGTGCCCGTGCGGCGCACCGATTGCACGGGCGCACCAAGCCGAATATCCGTGCCCTTCGCGCGCAGCGACGCTTCCAGCCGGGTGACATAGGCGATGGACCCGCCCTGCACCGTGTACCATTGGTGCTGGCCGGAATAGTTCAGCAGTGCATGGTTCTCGAAAAACCGCAGCATCGCCTCGGCAGGAAACTCAAGGATCTGTTCCTTTGGGGTCGACCAGATCGCGCCGGACAAGGGCAGCAGGTAATAGTCGCGAAACCACCCCCCAAGGCGCAACCGTTCCAGAAGATCAGCCACCGTTTGATCCGCGCCCCGACTGGCCTCCAGCGCCTTGGCGTTGAACCGAAAGATATCGCGCAACATGCCCAGAAACCGCGGATTGACCGCATTTTGCGGCTGCGCGAATACGGCACCTGCGCTGGCCAACCCATATTCCAGACGCCCGCCATCGATGGATGCTCCAAAGCTCATGTTGCTGAGCGCGACGGGCACATCAAGCTCCTCAAAGAGGCGCGCCATATGCGGGTAATTGGCATAGTTGAACACGATAAAGCCCGTATCAACAGGCTGATCACCGTTTTTTCCCGCTATTATGGTGCGGGCATGACCGCCCAGACGTGGCTCGGCCTCGATCAGGGTCACATCATTTGCATCGGACAGCATATGCGCCGCCCCCATGCCGGAAATTCCGGCGCCAATCACAGCAATCTTCCTGCGCGCGCCAGCGGCTGTTTCAAACGGCATAGTCGGGTGTTCCATTCGTACTAGTGTTAGGCTGCAATACGGGCCGGGCTGCGAACCGGATTACAAAAGAAAAAACGGTTTTAGATGATCCAAACCAGGGTGCCACCCGTAAATGGCATATGTATAGTGAGATTGACACTCTTGACGCACCGCGTGACGCCTCGGTCCTTCTGGCCCCGACGCGGCCTGCGTCCGGCCGTGCGAAAACCAAGAAGAAAGTGGGCCTTGCTCCTGTGACGGCACAACGAGAGTCAGAAAATCTGCGATGGACGGAGTGCATAATGCGCATTCGCGACCGTAAGGATGAGGCGGCTTTTGCGGAGCTGTTCGATCACTTTGCGCCGCGCATCAAAGCGTTTTTGATGCGATCAGGCGGGGATGCGACCATCGCCGAGGAATGTGCACAGGACGTGATGGCCACCTTGTGGCAGAAGGCGCATCTGTTTGACCCAAGTCGCGCAAGTGCGGCGACATGGATATTCACCATCGCACGCAATCGCAGAATTGACGCGTTGCGCAAAGCCCGTCGGCCAGAACCTGAGGACATTCTCTGGGGGCCGGATCAAGAACCAGATCAGGCGGACGTTCTCGCCCTCCAAGAAGAAACTGATCAGTTGGCCGGAGCAATTGCCAACCTGCCCGAAAAGCAAAAGGCCCTTATCGAGGCCGCTTATTTCGGTGACCTGAGCCATTCTGAGATCGCAGAGAAAACCGGCCTTCCTTTAGGCACAATCAAATCCCGCATCCGTCTCGCGCTAGAGCGGCTGCGCCACGCAATGAACTGAATGAAGCATATGACGCACACCATTAAACACCACCTGACCGACGCGCTTTTGATGGCCTACTCCGCCGGGAGCCTGCCAGAGGCGTTTAACCTGACCGTGGCCGCACATCTGAGCATGTGTGACGAGTGTCGCGCCCGCGCAGGCGCTTTCGACACGGTTGGCGGCGCCCTGATGGAAGAAACAACAGAGGCCGAAATGTCCAAAGGTAGCATGGCCGCAGCTTTGGCCCGCGCCAAGGCCACGCCGGCAGAGCCGCGTGTGCAGCCCGCCCGTGACGGTGTCTTGCCTGCGCCTATCCAAGCCTATGTCGGCGGCGATCTGGACGCAGTGACATGGCGCCCCGTTGGCATGGGTGTGAAGCAAGCGATCCTGCCTACCGAAAGAGGGGCTACCGCGCGTCTTCTTTATATTCCCGCCGGGGCCGCTGTGCCGGATCATGGACACCGCGGGACAGAGCTTACGCTGGTTCTGCAAGGCGCGTTCACCGATGCGACAGATCATTTTGGAGCAGGCGACATTGAGGTGGCCAATGAAGAGCTCGACCACACGCCCGTGGCCGATATCGGTGCCGATTGCATCTGCCTTGCGGCCACCGATGCGCCCCTGCGCTTCCGGGGTCTGATGCCCCGTCTGGCACAGCCCTTCCTGCGCATTTGATGACGCCGCGTTGGGGGTGACATTCCCCAGCGCGCGGCGCATCCTCGCCTCTGAATTTTGCCGGAGGCCACCATGATCTATAACCACCTTTTTCAGCCGCTCGATCTGGGCCATGTCACGCTCAAAAACCGCGTGATCATGGGGTCCATGCATACCGGTCTGGAGGAGACGAAAGACTGGCCCCGCGTGGCCGAATTCTACGCCGCGCGCGCGCGGGGCGGGGTGTCGCTGATGGTCACCGGCGGCATGGCCCCAAGCCGTGAGGGCGGCGTTTTCCCCGGTGCGGCGGGGCTTTTTACCGAGGATGATATCTCCAATCACCGCACCGTCACCGATGCGGTCCACGCAGCGGGCGGGCTGATCGCGATGCAGGTGCTTCATGCAGGCCGCTATGCCTACGGGCCCGAATGCGTGAGCGCCTCGGCGATCAAATCCCCCATCTCGCCTTTCACGCCCAAAGAGCTTGATGAGGCGGGCATCGAGAAGCAGATCGCCGACATCGTGACCGCCTGCGTCCGCGCCCGCGAGGCGGGGTATGACGGGGCCGAGATCATGGGCTCGGAAGGATATTTCCTCAACCAGTTCCTCGTGACCCACACCAACAAACGCACCGACCGCTGGGGCGGCAGCTACGCCAACCGGATGCGCCTGCCCGTCGAGGTGGTCCGTCGCGCCCGCGAGGCGGTCGGGCCCGATTTCATCCTGATCTACCGTCTATCGATGATCGATCTGGTGCCCGAAGGCAGCACATTTGACGAGGTCGTCACGCTGGCCAAAGCCGTTGAGGCGGCGGGTGCGAGCCTCATCAACACAGGGATCGGGTGGCACGAGGCGCGCATCCCGACCATCGCCACCTCCGTGCCGCGCGCGGCCTTTGCGTGGGTCACGAAAAAGCTGGTGGGCCATGTGGGCATCCCCCTGATCACCTCGAACCGGATCAACACGCCCGAGGTGGCCGAGGATGTGCTGGCCACCGGTTGTGCCGATATGGTCTCGATGGCGCGGCCCTTCCTCGCGGACGCCGACTTCATGGCCAAGGCCGCCGTCGGGCAGGCCCATCTCATCGCGCCCTGTATCGCATGCAATCAGGCCTGCCTCGATCACACATTTTCGGGCAAGATCAGCAGCTGCCTCGTCAATCCACGCGCCTGTCATGAAACAGAGCTGCGGATCGAGCCTGCGCCCACGCCCAAATCCATCGCCGTGATCGGCGCTGGCCCCGCTGGACTGTCTGCCGCGATCACGGCCGCCGAGCGGGGCCACGCTGTCACGCTGTTCGACCGCGAGACCCGTATCGGCGGGCAGCTCAACATGGCCCGCGTCATCCCCGGCAAGGAGGAGTTTCACGGCCTCTTCGAATGGTTCTCCGCCTCTCTGGAGGCCGCGAAAGTGACCCTGAAACTAGGCCATGAGGCCACGGCTACCGATCTCGCGGACTTCGACGAGATCATCATCGCCACCGGCGTGCGCCCCCGCGACCCCGCAATTCCCGGGCAGGACGGCCCCAACGTGCTCAGCTATATCGACGTGCTGCGCGGCCACGCGGAAGTCGGGCCCCGCGTGGCGGTCATCGGCGCGGGCGGCATCGGCTTCGACGTATCCGAGTTTCTCGCCCAGGCTGGCGACAGCCCCA
>CALGEH010000142.1 GCA_937881735.1 uncultured Shimia sp. | reverse complement strand
GCGCGGTGAGCAAGGGCGCGGGCATAGGTCCAGCGGATGAAGCTATCAGGATCGACATCGCTTTCACCGCAGTTCTTTTCCTTGAGGTATGCGGCCCAAGCCGCCTCCAGAAACGCTGGCTGATAGGCCATCGGCTTGGGGGCGCGATCAAAGCGACGGATCAGCTCTGCCGTGTGCGCCGCGTCGCCCTCAAGCCGCACCAGAAGGCAATGCGCGGCAAGCTCGGTCAGCAGCGGATCGTTGGGATCATTCCCGTCCACCCATTCGCAGATTGAGCCGCCCGTGTCGCAGATGAAATGCGGATAGCCATAAAGCGCGCCTGCGCGGGAGATGAAATGCGCCGTGTCGCGTAGGGCCGCAATTTCGGCGCGGCGAAATTCCTCCTGACGGTGGCTGTATGTCTGCATCAAGAGGCCGCCGCGTGCAGGGTCGCCTGGCTTCCCCAGATAGGTGGAGACGGGCGCGAGGTTGTCGAAGGTAATGTTGAAGCCGATATAGATCGAATCCGTCAGGAGCAACTCGCGCAGGAACGGCACCTGCATCGCGTGACGCTTGGCATTGTCGGCGATAAGCTCGCCCATATAGCGCGTGCCGATCCGGTAATCGATGGAATAGTGGAACCACTCGCCACCCGCGCGCAGCATGTTGGACACATGCGTCTTGCCAAGGCCGGACATGCCGTAGAACAGCACTCGTTTATACGGCGCGTCGCGCCATGCTTTTGCGGTTGGATAGATCATCGGCGCGGCCTTCTGGCTGTGGCCTTCCGTGGTAAGCGTGGGGCGGACCCGCGTCAAATCCAATATGCGGGCGGACGGACGGCCCCCAAGAAAAAGCCCCGCGCAGCGCATTGGCTGGCGGGGCTCTTTGTCTCAAACAAGGTGGGTTTAGAAGCGGAAGCCCACTTTCATGCCGAAGGCGATCGCGTCATTGCCCTCGAAGTTGGAGCCTACGCTCGAGGTGGTCGCATTGCCGATGTCGATATATTTGACACCTGCGGAGACGTCATAGGTCTCGGCCGAGTATTTGAAGCCGAGCCCGTAGCTCACGAAACCGTCACGGCCCGAGAGGTTGCCGACGATATCGCCCTGATCTTCTTCATACCCGATGGTGAAAGAGCCGGCCCAGTTCTCGTTAAAGCGGTGGCCGACACCGATCTCATAGGTCCAGATATCGGATGGTTCGCTTGCAATAGGCGTCGGAAAGCTCGGGAAATCCCGCGGGGCGATCCGAAATTCCGACCATTCCTGTCAGCGGGCCGAGCCGAAGACGATGGTGTTTTGCGCCACGCCGGACTGGACATGCAATGTCGCGGCCTGCGGGATCTTCACGTTGAACGGGTTGCCTGCATTGTCGTTAAACTCATGCTCAATCTCTGGTTCGTACGTCAGCGCGATTTTCAGGGCGATGTCTGGGATCTCATACGCCGCACCCAGCACATAACCGGTTTGATAATCGTTATCCACGGACAGAGCATAAGCCGGACCAAGCGCAGGAGTGATTGAAACATTGCCTTTCAGGCTTTGGACCCGCAGGCCGCCATAAGCGCTGAAGCGGTCGTTGAACTGGTATTTCAAAAGACCGGTCACGGCGAGTGACCCGATCTCGGCGGTGTTGCCCGCAAAAAAAGCGGTGCCCGCCGGATAGGCTACGTCCGCGCCGACCAGTTCCTGCGCCAAAAGTGCGAAG
>CALGEH010000141.1 GCA_937881735.1 uncultured Shimia sp. | reverse complement strand
ATTGCCGCGCGAGTTGCAGCACCGAGATACGGCGCAAATCGACTTTCTGCGTGCGGCTCAGCATCAAGAGCACGTCGAGTGGCCCCTCGAACCCGTCCACATCCACGATCAGCGCCTCGGCCGCGAGCCTTTCGGCCACGTTGTCCGCCGCACCGCGATCAAAATCTTCGTCCGTCTCGGCCATCTTCTACCCGCCCATGATGGCAGACAGCTTTGCCTCCAGCGCGGGAATGTCAACCTCATCGGGTGTTCTGCGCGCGGCCAATGCGGCCTCTGCGCGGGCCTGTGCGACAGGACCCATCTCGCCCGACGCCTCAGCCACCGCGCGGCGCGTTTTCAGATCGGCGTTGCACAGCAGGGCAACGTCACAGCCTGCCGCAATCGACGCGCGCGCAATATCCGCTGGCGCGCCGGTCAGCGCCTTCATGGAGATATCGTCGGTCATAATCAGCCCGCCAAAGCCGATCTCATCGCGGATGATCCGCATCATCTTGGCCGAGAGCGTGGCCGGGACCGGGTCAATCGCGCTGTAGCTCAGATGCGCGGTCATCCCCATCGCCAGGTCGCTCAGCGCCTTGAAGGGCGCGAAATCGCAGGCTCTGAGGGCTGCGTGATCCGCATCCACCACGGGCAAATCCAGATGGCTGTCGGCGGTGGCGCGCCCATGGCCGGGTATGTGTTTGACCACCGGCAGGACGCCACCCGCCAGATGCCCCTCCGCCGCCGCGCGGCCCAAGGCCGCCACGCGTGCGGGATCAGTGCCATAGCAACGGTCGCGCAGAAAATCATGGGTTTGCGGCCCCGCCACATCCACCAAAGGCGCGCAATTGCTGTCGATCCCAAGCGCGTAAAGCTCATGTGCAATCAGGCGGTAGCGGAGATACATCGCCTCTTCGGCCTGCGCGCCCGCCTGCTCCACAAATGCCAAAGGCGCGGGCCAAACCCGCCACGGCGCGCGCAGTCGTTGGACGCGCCCGCCCTCCTGGTCGATGGTGATCGGGGCCTCGCGCCCAACGGCCTCGCGCATGTCACCGCAAAGCGCGCGGATTTGATCCGCATCCGCGATATTGCGTCCAAAAAGGATGAACCCGAACGGATTGACCTCACGGAAAAACGTCTTTTCCTCAGCACTCAGGCGCAAGCCTTCCGCGTCGAGGATCGTCGCGCCAAATCGGCTCACCGCGTAACCACAGGGATGCACTCGGCCCGCTCTGCCACCAGAGCTGAGCAGAAACGGCGCGCCTCGGCCAGATCCTCAAACCCGATGGCGCGGAGGCGATAGAAGGTGCGCCCGCCGCTTTCGGCGCGCTGAATGACGCGGCCCTTGTCGCTCAGAACGTCCTCAAACCGCGCCTCAAGCCGCGCCCATTCCTCAAGCGCAATCGCCTCGCTTTTGAACGCCCCAAGCTGTGCAAGCCGCGTGCCTGCGGGGATATCGGCGGCGGCCACATCTTGCGGCGCGCCTTGAGCAGACGCCGGAACAACTGTGGAAAGCGATGCAGTTTGTAGCCCCGAGGGTCGTGATTTGGGGCGCAACGAGCGGCCAATGCCGCCGGAGACAGGCTCGGAAATGCGCACGTTGGGTGCCGGGGCCACCTCGCCCAGAGGGGCCACATCTTGTGACAGGGCCTCGGCCAAGGCCAGCATAGCGGCCTCTTCATCGGTCGCGGGAGCCGCGGCCTGAGGGGCGGCGTCAACTGGGGCCACAGGTGCCGGATCGCGCACCGTCTCGGTTTGAAGGGAGGTATTCTGCATCCGCTCGGGTGTCGGATCATCCTGAAGCGTCAGATCAAGCGGCGCCGGGGCCAGGATCAGCTCATCCAGGGCCGAGGCAGCCGTACCGATGGCGGCCACATCATTAACCGAAAGGCCCTGATTGGCCGCTTGGCGTCCGCCGGGTTCTTCGGGTTGCACCCGCATTGGGCCTTCGGCGGCGCGGATGACCGGCACGCCGCTCACGTCGCGCAACATCAGTTTGTAGCCCCAGACTCCAAGGCCGATCACCAGCCCCAAAGAGATCATGGATGCGATCCCATATGTCAGTTTTGAAAGCGTGTTTACCTGATCTGGGGCGCGGTATCCGCGCGCCTCACCGGACCAGTGTCCGTCTGCCTGCATCTGTGCCATATCTCGCCTCTTTGCCGCCGGCGAGCATGTGCCGGGGATGAATTTCTGCCTCATACATCCCCGGCCTGTCGCGATTTTTATCGCAATTCTTGTGCCGGAGTGACCCCCAAGATACCAAGACCTGCGGAAATAACAACGGCTGCGGCCCGTGCGAGGGCAATTTTCGCCTGCGATGTGGCCGGATCGCCCTCCTGAAGAAAGCGCAGCTCCGGCACGTCATGGCCCCGGTTCCACAGGCTGTGCAGATCGCTGGCCAAATCGAAGAGATAGAAGGCTACCCGGTGCGGCTCATTGGTGCGCCCGGCGATCTCCACGTGACGCGGCCATTCGGCGATCTTGCGCGCAAGCGCCAGCTCGGCCTCATGGGTGAGGATGCTGAGATCGGCCGCGCGCAAGGCCTCGTCCGACACGTCGATCCCGGCCTCGGCCGCCTTGGCCAGCACCGAGCAGACCCGCGCATGGGCATATTGCACGTAAAAGACCGGGTTTTCCTTGGATTGCTCCAGCACCTTGTCGAAATCGAAATCCAAAGGCGCATCATTCTTGCGGGTCAGCATCACGAACCGCGTGGCATCCGCACCCACCTGATCGACCACATCGCGCAAAGTCACGAACGTGCCCGCCCGCTTGGACATCTTGAACGGCTCACCATTCTTGTAGAGCTTCACAAGCTGCGCAAGCTTCACATCCAGCGTGACCCGCCCGTCCGAGAGGGCCGACACAGCCGCCTTCATCCGTTTGACATAGCCACCGTGATCCGCGCCGAACACGTCGATAAGCGCGTCGTAGCCACGTTCGATCTTGTCGAAATGATAGGCAATATCGGGCGCAAAATAGGTCCACGCGCCGTCGGATTTCTTGACGGGCCGGTCCACGTCATCGCCATGTGCGGTGGATTTGAACAGCGTCTGTTCACGCGGCTCCCAATCCTCGGGCTTTTTGCCCTTGGGCGGCTCCAGCACGCCTTGATAGATCAGACCCTTGGCGTCCAACGCCTCAAGCGCCGCTTCAATCCGTCCGGTCCCGTAAAGGGATTTTTCCGAGTAAAATGCATCCATCTCGATGCCGAGTGCCTTCAGGTCGGCGCGGATCAAATCCATCATCGCATCGGTGGAATAGTCACGGACCTCCTCCAGCCAAACGCTTTCGGGTTGATCAATGTAGGCCGCACCCACCTTGTCTTTCAGCGCCTGACCCACCGAGATCAGGTAATCGCCGGGATATGTGCCATCCTCGAACGCCACGGCCTGCCCATGCGCCTCCAGATAGCGCAGGTACACCGAGCGCGCGAGCACATCAACTTGTGCCCCGCCATCGTTGATATAGTATTCGCGCGTCACCTGATGGCCGGTGAAATCCAACAGGCTCGCCAGCGCATCACCGAAGACCGCGCCGCGCGTGTGGCCGACATGTAAGGGTCCCGTGGGGTTAGCCGAGACGAACTCCACATTCACACGTCGCCCCTGCCCCATATCCGAGCGGCCAAAATCACCGCCCTCTTTCAACGCCGCAAGCACGACCTCATGCCACATCTCCGGCGCCAGACGCAGGTTCAGGAATCCGGGCCCCGCGACCTCGGCACCCTCGATGCGCGGATCGGCGGCAAGGCGCGCGGCCAATGCCTCGGCAATGTCGCGCGGTTTGAGGCCTGCGGGCTTGGCCAGCACCATTGCGGCGTTCGTGGCCATATCGCCATGGGCCGGATCGCGCGGTGGCTCGACAGTCACATTGTCCATCGAGAGGCCATCGGGCAGCTGCCCAGCGGCAACCATCTCGGCCAGCGCGTCCAGAACGGCGGCGCGCAACGTGGTGAAAAGGTTCATCTGCACCATCCTTTGCGGTTTGGACTTCGGTTTACCACTGCCAGAGCGGGCGTCAATGTCCCGCCGCCTCAGGCGTCAATGTCCCGCCGCCTCAGGCGTCAATGTCCCGCCGCCTCAGGTGAAATACCCCCCGGCCCCGCCCATGATCCAGCACCCCCCGGCCCCCCCAGATGGCGCGCATGTTCCGCCAGCGCGAAACGGTCGGTCATGCCCGCGATGTAATCGCTGACCAGCCGCGCCAGCGCATGCGCGCCCTCGGCCGCAGCCACATCCGCCTGCCAGCGGTGCGGCAAAAGCGCGGGCGCCTCCATATAGAAGGGAAAAAGCTCAGACACCGTGCGCGTCGCTGTCTCGCGCATCTCCATGATCACTGGCGCGCGGTACATGCGCGCGAAAAGAAACGCGCGGATCTCACGCAGATCCCGCCAAAGCGCGGGCGAGAATTGAACCAAAGGCCGGCCCAGATGCCGCACGGCCTGCGCATCCTCAACGCCCGCCTCAGCGATCAGGGCGCGGGACGTGTCAATCACATCACCCACCATCACGCCAAAGACCCGGCGCAGCGCCTCATGCCTGCGCCGATAAGGATCAAGGCCGGGATGGGCCGCGTCCACCTCGGCGTAGCAGTCGCCGAGAATGGGCAGCGCGCTGACCTCGCTTTCCGAGAACAGCCCCGCGCGCAGCCCGTCATGCAGATCGTGATTATTATAGGCAATGTCATCGGCCAAGGCGGCCACCTGTGCCTCGGCGCTGGCATGGGTGTGAAGCTCCAGATCATGCAGCGCGTTATACTCGGCCAAGGCCTCGGGCAATGCGCCGGTGACCGGTCCGTTATGCTTGGCCAGCCCTTCCAGAGTCTCCCATGTGAGGTTCAGCCCGTCGAACCGCGCATAATGCCGTTCCAGTTGGGTCACGATGCGGATGGCTTGCGCGTTGTGATCAAAACCGCCGTAAGGCGCCATGAGCGCCGCCAGCGCATCCTCGCCCGTGTGGCCGAAGGGCGTATGACCCAGATCATGGGCCAGCGCCACAGCCTCGGTCAGCTCCGCATTGAGGCCAAGCGCGCCGGAGATGGTCCGCGCCACCTGCGCCACCTCGATCGAATGGGTGAGCCGCGTGCGAAAATAATCGCCCTCATGGGCCACAAACACCTGCGTCTTGTGCTTGAGCCTGCGAAAGGCGCTGGAATGGATGATCCGGTCGCGGTCACGCTGAAAACACGAGCGATGCGCGCTTTCGTCTTCAGGCACCCTGCGGCCCCGGGTCCGGGCCGGATCGCAGGCGATGGGGCCGGTGGGCTGGGCCATGTTGCGCTCTGCTCCTTGCTCGATCCAGTGGCACTCCTTATATAGGAGAAAACGTCCAAGCGAAACCGATGAGAATGTTATGAACCTGCCTCCCACAGTGACCCCCCGCGCCTTTGAGCGCCTCAATGAAATCGGCGCCGCCGGTCAGGGTCAGGCCCTGCGCGTGGCGGTCGAGGGCGGCGGCTGCTCGGGGTTTCAGTATGAAATCAAGCTGGATGCGCCAGATGCGGATGATCTGATCCTTGAGGGCAATGGCGAAAAGGTCGTGGTCGATCAGGTATCGCTGCCGTTTCTGGCCAATGCGGTGATCGACTTTACCGAAGAGCTGATCGGCGCGCGCTTCGTGATCGAGAACCCGAACGCCAGCAGCTCTTGCGGGTGCGGCACCTCTTTTTCAATGTAATGACGCCCGAGGCGGTGGATTACTCCGCCGCCATCGTGGCCGCCTTGCGCTCGGCCCGGCGCAGCGCAATATGCGGTGCGGCCTGATCATAGACGAGCCATGCGCCCGCCGTGATCACTAGCCCCGCGCCTAAAAACACCACTGTGCCCGGCATCTCGCCAAAGACAACAGCCCCGATGACCACCATCCAGATGAATTGCAGGTTCATCAAAGGCGTGACCACATAGGCGGGCATCGCCTTGAACGCAGCCACCAGAACCCAGCGCGCGCCGAACAAGAGCGCTGCATAAAGACAGGCCCAGCTGAAATCGGCCATGCCCATCGGCTTCCAAACGAACGGCAATGCTGCGGCCATGACGATGGCAAGCGACAGGTTTGGATAAAAGACCTGCGCCAGAAGATTATCGTCGCGCGTGCCGATATAGCGCGAGGCCATCATCGACACCGTGCCCAGAAGAACCGCCGCAAGTGCCACACCATGCCCCGCCTGAAATGAGCTGAGCCCCCCCGGCCCAAGGCACAAGAGCCCCACAAGGCCGAGCATCAACGCGGCCCAAGCTTGTGGGCGCACGGGTTCGTTCAGCACCGGACCGCTCAGCAGCGCGGTGAAGAGCGGGATCATTGCGATGAAGAGAAACACCTCAGCAAAGGGCAAAAGGCGGAACGCGTAGAAGAAACACACCGCCCCAAGGACCGTAGCGGCGCTGCGCAAGGCCATCGCGCGCGGGCATTTGGTGCGCATACCGCGCCGCGCAGGGCTGAGACGCGCCGCACTCAGCGCCAAAAAGGCCACTATCGCTCCGGAGAGGGCAAAAAGCTGAGGGGCCGCGTAATTGGCCGCGAACATCTTGGTAATCGCGTCGGCGGAGGCAATCAGCAGCGTGTAAAGCGCCGTCATCGCCACGCCCGCGATCAAAGCATAGCGCGCCGCGATCATGCCAAAGCCCCCTGAGCGGCCGGACTCGGATGCAGCCCCACACGTGCGAAGCCCGTAAAAAACGCGCCAAACTCAGCCGTGGAGGCCTCAGCGGCCATCAGTGCCGCCTGCGTTTGGTCCGACACCCGGTGCGATACGGCCTCGCGCATGACCTCCCAATCATCCGATCGGTGCGCGCCCATGGCATACATTGTCTCGGATAGTTCGCGCAGCGGACCGGTTTGCGGACGCACCCGAGAGAATGTCACGCGGCCCAACGGCACTTGCGCGGCAAATCCATCATGGCCGGACTGATCCAAGAACCAATTCAGCATAAGATATTCGTGATAATCATCCTGCAACCCTGCGGCGTTACTTGACGTGAGGGTAAAGCATTTGAGCTGCTGTGTCAGCCACAATTCCCAGGTGGGCGGCGGGGTCTTGCGGGCAAAGCGCAGCGCAATGCAAATTTCGGCCAACAGGTCGGCGTTGTAATCCAGAAACGCGAGTGTTCCGGCAAAGAGAAGGCTGCGGTGGATAGCCGCGCAAATTTGCGGATCATGCGCGCCATACTCCGACAGGTAAAAGACAATATGCGTGAGCTCGTAGGCTGCTTTTTTATTGGGCAGCGCGA
>CALGEH010000140.1 GCA_937881735.1 uncultured Shimia sp. | reverse complement strand
TGAACGCGCAATGACACGAAAGCTGATCCGCGAGGTTCAGCCTGCTGTTGTTGGGGTGGTGCAAGAACCATAGGTGAGCCTCAGAGCGGCCACTTACCCTGCTTTCTCAGTAGATATAGCGGATCTGATCGGTCCAGTAGCGCTCGACCCGCCGTAGCGAGGTCGCGATCTGATCAATACCATCAGCGCCCAACACGCCCCGATCCTGAAGTCCCAACGCGTGCCGCTCGAACAATGCCGTGATGATATCGCGGATATCGCGCCCCTTGGGTGTCAGGCGCACCCGCACGGAGCGGCGGTCAATCTCACATCTCTGGTGGTGCATATAGCCCATTTCAACCAACTTCTTGAGATTGTAGCTGACATTGCTGCCTTGGTAGTAGCCACGCGATTTCAACTCGCCCGCCGTGACTTCGTTATCGCCGATATTGAAGAGCAAAAGGGCCTGCACCGCATTGATCTCCAGCACGCCGACGCGCTCGAACTCATCCTTTATCACATCCAGCAACAGCCGGTGAAGCCGCTCCACCAGCGCAAGCGCATCAAGATATCCGGCCATGAAGCCATGCTCCGCATTGGGCGGGGCGATTGGGGTATGCATTGACATTTTTCAGGGTCTCCGTCCGTTTTACTGCTCTGGACGTGACATTCGCCGAGAATGCCAAATAATCGGTTAAACCCCACCAATAGAGCGTAAAACTTGAACGATTATCCTGGGGTGTCGCTTACGGGGACGGACCTGATGCGCGTGATCAGGTCATCATATGTGCTCGGGCCTTTGATCTGGCCCGTGACCCATTGATAGAGATCTTGATCGTTTTCTTCCAAAAAGGCGTCATAAATATCAAGCTCTTGCATGCTCATATCCGTCATCTGAGCAGCGGCGAAGCGGCTCAGGATGATATCCATTTCCTTGATGCCACGCCGCATGGAACGCATCGTCAGGCGACGCAGCCGGACCTCGCGTGTCTCGCTTATGCCCGCATCATTCATCGGAGGTCTCTCGCAGCAAATTGGCCAACTGAGATTCGGCGCGGCCCAGACGCTCTGCGGCCAGCGTAAGCTGTGTGCTGATCTCGCGCAGCTCGCTCATCAACTGATTTGCGTGCGCAGAAAGCTCCGTGCCTTCGGGACCAGACGGGCCATCGCCTTCCCCGGTCAAAAGCCACGTCAGCGAAACGTTGAGCAGTCCTGCCAACATCGACAGACTGCTGGCACGCGGCTCGGCTTGATCATGCTCCCACTTATCCAGCGTCTTTTTCTTCACCCCAAGCCGTTTGGCCAGCGCGCCCTGGCTCATGCCCGATGCCTCGCGCGCCCCGGCGAGCCTGTCACCGAATGTGGTCTCAGTGGGATCAAACCAGTCATTTGGGGTTTGCTCAGTCATGTGTGCTCCTTTCGGGAACGGTCTTGATCAGTTCGGGCGCGCACCATATGACACGAATGCAGCCGAGAACCAACCGGAGCCTCAAAATGAACGGCCTGTCCGCGACACTTTCACGCGTAAAACCCTCTCCCACCATCGCCGTCTCCACGAAGGCGCGCGAGCTTAAGGAGGCCGGGCGCGACATTATCGGCCTCGGCGCAGGGGAGCCGGATTTTGACACGCCCGAGAATATCCGCGCGGCAGGTATCCGCGCCATCGAAGAGGGCAAGACGCGCTATACCGCACCCGACGGCATCATCGAGCTGAAACAGGCAATCTGCGCCAAGATGAAGCGCGACAACACCCTTGATTATGTGCCTGCGCAGGTCAGCGTCGGCACGGGCGGCAAGCAGATTCTCTACAACGCATTGATGGCCACACTGAACCCCGGCGATGAGGTGGTGATCCCCGCACCCTATTGGGTAAGCTATCCGGATATGGTCCTGCTGGCGGGTGGCGAGCCCGTTATCGCCAGTGCCGGGATCGAGACGGGATATAAGCTGAGCCCCGAAGCGCTTGAGGCCGCGATCACACCGCGTACGAAGTGGTTCATCTTCAACTCGCCATCGAACCCCACAGGGGCGGGCTATAGCTGGGATGAGTTGAAGGCGCTGACGGATGTTTTGCTGCGACACCCCCACGTGATGGTGATGACCGATGATATGTATGAGCATCTGGCCTATGGGAATTTCAAATTCTGCACCCCCGCCGAGGTGGAGCCACAGCTTTACGACCGCACCCTGACCTGCAATGGCGTCTCCAAAGCCTATGCGATGACCGGATGGCGCATCGGCTATGCCGCAGGGCCGGAGCCCTTGATCGCCGCGATGCGCAAGATCCAGAGCCAAAGCACATCGAGCCCCTGCACGATCAGCCAATGGGCCGCCGTCGAGGCGCTGAACGGCACGCAGGATTTCATCACCCCCAACAACGCAATGTTCGTGCGGCGGCGCGATCTTGTGGTGGGGATGCTGAACGAGATCGACGGCATGGAGTGCCCGGTGCCGGATGGGGCGTTCTATGTCTATCCCTCAATCAAGGGCTTGATGGGCAAAACGAGCGCCGGTGGCACAGTGATCGACACAGACGAGGCCTTTGCCACAGCCCTTCTGGAGGAAACAGGCGTAGCCGTGGTTTTCGGCGCGGCCTTCGGGCTTTCCCCGAACTTCCGGATCAGCTACGCTACGTCTGACGATGCACTTAAAGAAGCATGCTCCCGCATTCAGACGTTTTGCAAAGGGCTCTCATGAACTCAGGTCGGACCACCGCGATCTTTGACCTCACCCTGAGGGCGTTAACGTGAGCGGGGATCTCCCCGACTATTACTTCCGGGTGCGCGAAAATGGTGCCTTCGTCTTTCGGGTCGATACCGAGAACCGCCAGCGGCGCATCGACATGGATCAGATCGCCGTGCTCAACGTCCGCAAGGGCGAGATCAAGCCGCATGGCGAGCGTGAGCTGAGCGCCAAGGATATAGAGGTGATCCAAGGCTGGATGGCCGAGCGTCTGGCGCTTTTGGAATATCGTGATATCGACGATATTCACCGGGCGATCGATTACCTCAACACCACAGCACACTGGGCCCAGAGCCGCGCAAGCGACGAGCAGCTTGAGGCGATCACGGATGCTCTTTTGCTGGCCATGCATGATCTGCGCACGGTGCTGGTCCGCAAGAAAGCGGACCGCCAATTGGGCGACAAGGGCTAGCGGGTCTGATCCGAAGGAGTGCGCATGTGCGTACGCTGGTTTGTTAGATTGGCGCTTGAAATGACGAGCCTGCGTCCAATTAGCCCTGCACCGGTTTCCAGCGATCCGTCCAGCGCCAGAAACGCAGTCCCAAGAGCCCAGCCGCAAAAGCCAACCCGATGGCGAGACCCAGCCAGATACCGACCCCACCCATCCCGAAGGTAAAGCCAAGCACATAGCTCGCCGTCACACCGACAGCCCAATAGCTGATCCCGGCGATCACCATGGGCACCCGCGTATCCTGCACCCCGCGCAGAAAGCCGAGCGCCATGACCTGCCCTGCGTCAAGCAACTGAAAGAGGCCCGCAGCCGCCAGAAGGGCAACCCCAATGCCAAGCACGGCATCGCGATCCGGCTCATGCGGGCTCATGAAGAGGCCGATGAGCGGTTCGGGCAGCAGCAGGAAGATCAGCACGGTCAGCGCCGCAAAGCCCAGCGACAGCATCGTGGCCACAACCGCCCCGCGCCGCAGCTCCGTTTTATCATGGCGCCCGTAAGCCTGCCCCGCGCGCACGGTGGCGGCGTTGCTGAGGCCCATGTGGATCATGAAGGTGACGGATGTGATTTGCAGCGCGATCCCATGTGCGGCCAGCGGCAGCGTGCCAAGCCAGCCCATCATGATCGACGATGCCGCGAACAGCCCCGTCTCCGCGAGGTTCGTCACCCCGATGGGCCAGCCGAGCCGGAACACATCGCGCAGCGCCTCTGCATCCATTCGCCACACCCGCGCGAACAGAGTATGCTCGGGCGTGACCCAAGCGACATAGACGCCCAGCGCGATCAGCGAGGCCGTCGTGGTGATAAGCGAGGCAATCGCAGCGCCACGTATACCCATCTCCGGAAACCCGCCATTGCCAAAGATCAGCAGGTAATTCACCCCGATGTTCAGCACCACAGCCGCCACAGTAACCCAAAGCACCACCTGCGTGCGCTCCAACGCCGCGAGATAGCTTTTCAGCACCATCACCAGAAGCGCGGGCAGAATGGCCCAGCCCACAATCCTCAGATACTCGCCCGCAAGGGCGGCTGTCTCGGGCGTCTGCCCCAGCATCAGGAATATCTCGGCGGACCAGTAAAAGATCGGCTGCACCGCGAAGCCAAACGCCACCGACGCCCAGCACCCCATGCGTGTGACACGCCGCACCCGGCTGTCATGCCCCCCCGCCACGGCGGAGGCGACCATCGGCATCACGGCCCATGCAAAGCCGGAGCCCATGATGAAAAGCATGTAAAAGACCGTGCTCGCCAACACCTCAGCCGCCAGCGCCTCGATACTATACCAGCCCAGCATGATCGTGTCAGTGACATGGATCGCCAATTGCGCCAGATGGCTCCCCACCAAGGGCAGGCCCAGCACGAGCAAGAGGCGCGCATCGCGGCGGAAGGCATGAAGGCGTGTCATTCCCTTGCCTAAGCCTGCGCGCAGGCGCTTGCAAGACCGGGCGCGCCTCTTGGTCAGCGGCGTTGGGGAGCACTCGTTGGGGTGTCAGCCACGACTTGACGGTGCGCTAGGCAGCCCCGCTATGTGTCGATGAGTTAGAGGGCGGCGCGGACCTTAGTGGGTCCAGACCTGCCGTCGGTTCGTGGCAAAATTATCGCCATACCCACCCGGCCTGATGTTCGCCTTGCGGGTCTTGGGCTCCTGCACGATCACGTCGATACCGTGCTCTTCAGCATATTCCAGCGCCGCTTCCTTGGTGGAAAAACTCAGACGCACCTGCGCTTGGGTATCCGCCGAGGAGGTCCAGCCCATCAAGGGGTCCACCTCACGCCGCTCCTGCGGCGCGTGCTCCAGAACCCATTTGCGGGTCTTTGCAGTGCCCGAGGACATGGCCGTGCGGGCGGGGCGGAAAATACGGGCTGGCATGGGGCGACCTCCAGAATGACGCTACATACCTGAGATATGCCCCCGCCCCCGCCCTGTCAATCGCACGCGGCCTGAGCGGATTATCGGTTTGTGAACCTCATGGAGCTAGAGCTTGTGGCGCAATGATTTGCGAGAGTTATAGTGGGCGTATGCGCTAAGAGTGAGGAAGTTGAAGGTGGCAATCAAGATCGAAATGCTGCGCTGTTTCGCATCCGTTGCAGAGCATGGCAGCCTGACCGGCGCTGCCGAGACACTCGGGCGCACGCCCTCGGCCATTTCCATGATGCTCAGCCAGTTCGAGGACCACATCGGCGCGCCGCTCTTTGAGAGTGCGCGCAAATCGCGGCTGACGCCCCTCGGCGCCATGATCCGCGCGGAAGCCTTGCGCGAATTGGCCCATTTCGACCGCACCACCCGCACCATCGAAGGATTCGCGCGTGCCGAAGGCGGCACCGTGCGCCTCGCCTGCACGCCCTCGGTGGCGCAGACGATCATGCCGCCTATTCTTCAGGCCTACCGCGCCGCCCGCCCCGGGGTCCGCATCGAGATGAGCGATACCGACAGCGCCACCGTGCAACGCGACCTCACGGAGGAGCGCGCCGATATCGGCATCGCCACCCTGCCACACCTGCCCGGGTTCGAGCGCCAATTGCTTTTCAGCGATCCCTACGGCGCCGTCTGCCCCATCGATCATCCCTTGTCGCGTAATTGGGCCAAGCTCACATGGGCCGATCTGGCCGGGTTGCCCTTCATCGCCAACGGTCTTTGCGCCGGCATTCCCGATCCGGGGTTTCAACCCATTCTGGCCGCCTCAAGCCTCTTCGTGCGCAACACCGCCTCGATCCTGTCGATGGTGCGCGCAGGGGCGGGCATAACGATCCTGCCACAACTGGCCGTCCTGCCCGATTTTCTGGACCTTGAGTTCCTGCCGCTGAGCAACACGCAGACCCGCCGCGAGGTCTGGATGCTCAGCCAACCATCCTCCGCCCTCTCGCCCGCAGCGCAGGCCTTGGCCGAGGCGATCCGCACCGCCGAAATCAGCGTTTCCAGCTAGGGTATGGTCTAATAATTCAGATTTTCTGAATAATATTTCACTAAAATGCGATTGCCCTGAAGCGTCAGCCATAGCACAACCAATGCTGAACCACCCCAGTCAGGAGCCACGCCATGTCGAGCCACCATCAGAACTATATCGCAGGCGAATGGGTCTCCGGCCCCGCAGAGATCGAGAACCGCAACCCTTCCGATCTGAGCGATCTCATCGGGCATTATGCCCAAGCCAGCAACGAGCAACTAGACAAAGCCCTCGCCGCCGCGCGCCAAGCACAGGCCGAATGGGCCGCCTACGGGCTGGAGCGCAAACAGGCCGTGCTTATGGCCATCGGCACCGAAATGATGGCGCGCGCAGAAGAGCTTGGCACACTTTTGAGCCGCGAAGAGGGCAAACCGCTGGCCGAGGGCCGTGGCGAGGTCTACCGCGCCGGGCAGTTCTTCACCTATTACGCGGCTGAGACCCTCCGCCAACTGGGCGAGACCGCCGACAGCGTCCGCGCTGGCGTGGAGATCGACGTGCGTCGCGAACCTGTGGGCGTGGTCGCCGTGATCAGCCCGTGGAACTTCCCCACCGCCACCGCCAGCTGGAAAATCGCGCCCGCGCTCGCCTATGGCAATGCCGTGCTGTGGAAACCGGCCAACCTCACGCCCGCCTCCGCCGTGGCCCTGACCGAGATCATCGCGCGTCAGGACATCCCCAAAGGCCTCTTCAACCTCGTCATGGGGGCAGGCCGCGACGTGGGTCAGCGCCTTGTGGAGAGCGCCGATGTCGATGCCATATCCTTCACCGGCTCTGTCCCCGTGGGCCGTGGCATCGCATCCGCCGCCGTGCAGAACTTCACCCGCATCCAGATGGAAATGGGCTCAAAGAACGCGCTTGTCGTGATGGAGGATGCCGATCTCGATCTGGCCGTAACCGTGGCCTTGGGCGGCGCGTTCGGCGGCACCGGGCAGAAATGCACGGCCTCCTCGCGCCTCATCGTGCACGACAAAATCCACGATGCCTTTGCCGAGCGTATGATCCAAGGCGCCGAGGCCATGATCGTCGGCCACGCCCTTACTGAGGGCACACAAATCGGCCCGGTCGTCAGCGAAACACAGCTCAGCGAGAACCTGTCATATGTCGAGCGCGGCCAATCCGAGGGGGCTGAGCTGGCCTGCGGCGGCGCGCGCGTGGAACGCGAGACCAAGGGCTATTACATGACGCCCGGCATTTTCCTCAACACAACCAATGACATGGCGATCAACCGCGAGGAGATGTTCGCCCCCCTCGCCGCGATCATCAAAGTGGGCAGCTATGAAGAGGCGCTTCACACGGTCAACGACACCAATTTCGGCCTTACCTCCGGGATCGTCACCCAGAGCCTCGCCTGCGCCACGCATTTCCGCCGCAACGCGCGCACCGGCGTGGTCACCGTGAACCTGCCCACCGCCGGAACAGACTATCACGTCCCCTTCGGCGGGCGCGGCGACAGTTCCTACGGCCCCCGCGAACAGGGCCAGACCGCGCGCGATTTCTACACAATCGTCAAAACCGCCTATATCTCAGCGGGCACGCCCGAATGACCTACCGCATCGACGGGTTGCAATACGCCAACTGGTCCGAGAAAATCTTCCGCCAGATGCGGCAGGGCGGGCTGGATGCGGTGCATGTCACCATCGCCTATCACGAGAATTTCCGCGAAACCGTGCTCAACATGGAGCAATGGAACCGCTGGTTCGAGCAGTATCCGGACCTCATCATGAAGGGCCGGTGGGCGGGCGATGTACGCGCAGCGCACGAGAGCGGCCGCACAGCCATTTTCTTCGGTTTCCAGAACCCCAGCCCCATCGAGGATGATATCGGCCTTGTCGAGATCCTGCACGATCTGGGCGCGCGCTTCATGCAACTGAGCTACAATAACCAATCACTCCTCGCCACCGGCTGTTACGAGGCCGAGGACCCCGGTATCACCCGCATGGGCCGCGAGGTCATTAAGGAGATGAACCGCGTGGGCCTCGTCATCGACATGTCCCACTCCGCCGACCGCTCCACGATCGAAGCCGCAGACCTGTCGCAGCGCCCGATCACGATCACCCATGCCAACCTGCATGACTGGCAGCCCGCTTTGCGCAACAAACGCGACGATGTGGTCCGCGCAGTCACACAAAACGGCGGCATGATGGGGTTCTCGCTTTACCCTCACCATCTCAAGGGCAAGACCGATTGCACCCTGCAAGGCTTCTGCGAAATGGTCGCCATGGCCGTCGAGCGTTTCGGTCCAGAGCATTTCGGCATCGGCTCGGACCTGTGTCAGGATCAGCCCGACAGCATCGTGGAATGGATGCGCACAGGCCGCTGGACCAAAGAGATCGACTATGGCGAAGGCTCCGCCACAGCCCCCGGCTTCCCGCCCCAACCCGCATGGTTTCGCGACAATCGCGATTTTGGGAACCTTGAGACGGGCCTGCGCGAGATCGGTTTCAACGCGGATGAGGTCGCCGGGCTCATTGGCGGCAATTGGATGCGATTTTTCGAGAATAATTTTGAACCAAGCCACCCTCTTTGACGGTATAATGCCCCATGGAACACCGCGATATCACCCCTGATCAGGCCCCACTGCGCCCCGCCACTGAGGTGATGCGCTTGGCCCGCATGGGCAGCTTTCATCAATCGCGCCTGTCGTTCATGCGCATCCTTCTGCGCCGCCTCAGCGCAGAGCGGTGGCGTTTCACCACGCCCCTGTTCGACATCAACGCACGCGGCGAAGGCACGGCGGTCTACACGGCCCACGGCCCGGGTCGTAGCTATTCCCTCGTGGCCTTCGCCCATGACCTGCCTGCGGATCAACGCTCGGACCGGGTCATCGCCACCGCATGGGACGCCACATTCGCCCTTTTTGACGGCATCCCTACCGAGGCCGATATCACCCGTCTGCGCGCCAACGTGCCATTGCAAGAGGCGGGTCGCGTCACCGAAACCGAACTGTCTCTCAGCCGCGCCAACCGCTCCGTGCGCCTCTGGGAACATGTGGTGAGCGCTCTGGCAAGGGGCGAACAGCCAGACGCCGCCATGATCACCGATGTGGGCTACCTGATGCGCACCACAGCCGTGTACGGCTCGGGCAAGTTCGGTGCCGCCGATCGTGCCGCCACCTGCACGCGCCCTGAATTTCAGGCACCGTTCCAGATCGAAATGCTCAACGTCTTTCTCATCCGCGCCTTCGTCATGGATCTCGTGGAGCATCTGGCGCGCCTGCGCGCACCCAAGGCCGCCGTGCCGCTGGAGCCCGCCCTGCGCCGCCGCTTCGGCATCGGCAATTCCACGGGGCTCGGGATGGCGCCCTACTTGCTCAACCATCCGGCCCTTCTGAACAACTGGATCGCCGCGCGCGAGACGGCTCTGGCCCGCGTCCGTGCGCTCCCTTCGGCAACACCCCAGGAGGCGGCAGGGTTCGCCACCCTCGTAAAACGCGCGCAGATCCACGCCGACGAGTGGCGTTCGGACCACCCCGCGCAAATCGCCAAACTGGCAGATCTGCGCGGGGACCTCGCAGCACTCATAGCGCGCCTCGCGGCACTCCCCCTCACCGGACCCACGCCTTGGAACGCCCTCTGGCTCTGGGCCGAAGGCGCGCTCAGCCTTGAGGGACAAGAGGCGCTCGCCTCGCTGATGATGGAGCCGCATGGCGCGCTGGTGGATGATCTGAGCGCTGGCATGGCCTGCGAAGAAGCCGTTTATTGGCGCATCGACGGTGCCATGACCTGCGACGAGCTGCGCACAGTGGTGGACGCTATTTACGACTGGGCGCTG
Source organism: uncultured Shimia sp. (assembly GCA_937881735.1). Classification (GTDB taxonomy): domain Bacteria; phylum Pseudomonadota; class Alphaproteobacteria; order Rhodobacterales; family Rhodobacteraceae; genus Roseovarius. The sequence goes on along the minus strand of CALGEH010000140.1, from coordinate 4,891 downwards.
GCGACCGACTGGACCGACCGCGCCACGCAGGCCCGCGTCTGGTATGTTTCGGAAGCCAAGCTGGAACCGCGCCTCGGCCCGCGCTGGGACGAGCCCTTGGCCCCATATGAGCAGCCCCTCTGCCCGGGCCGCGACGCCGCACTGATGCGCGCCGATCTGGAAGACGCGGACGGCACCGTGGCCGCCTTCCTCATGGCCCATCCCGAGCACCGCCATATCGTGCGCCGCGCACAGATCGCCGCAAAGCTGCCCTATGCCGAGATCCGCGACAACACGATTGCAGAAGACGTGCTGCCCATTGATATGCTGCGCGCCAAACTGAGCTTCTTCGGGGCCTGCCATTTTGACCCGCGCTCGGATCGCTGGGTGCGCATTACCATGTTCCAACACGCCCCCTTCCCGTCCGAGATCGCCGCAGGCGGTGCTGCGGATGACTGGACCTATCCCCCGCTCGGCTCCGCATGAGTTGGTCCCTTTCGGAGATCGAGAGCCTCAGCCGCAAGGCCGCACGCGGCGCAGGCATGAGTTGGGGCATGGCGGAAGAAGCGGGCAAATCCGTGACCTGGCTGGCGGCGGCAGGCCTGCCGGGCCCAGAGGCGCTCGCGGACCTTCTGGAGCGCCTCCACGACCAGGATCTTGACGAATTTGCACCCGTCATCCGCACGGATGCCTGGCGCGCACCGGGCGGGGCGCTCTGCCCGATCCGGGCGGGTGCCGCTCTAAGCGATTTGGGGTGCAGCGGCGAGACACGTCTCGAAGGCGTGATGCAACCGCTGCTGATCGTGCCCTTCGCGGTTCAGGCGGCAGAGGGGCCTCTTGTCCTGGAGTGGCCCGGCGCGAGGTTTGCATGCGGCGGCGCGCTACGCGGATCGGCCGAGGGCCTCTGCGTCCAAGCAGATGTGTTAATCGAGACCGGGACCGCAGCCGAGCAACCAATGTTGGACTGCGCCCTGCGCTATACGCCAAAGCCCGAGGCGATTACTGTGTTGGAGCGGTTCGCGCAACTCACCTACGCCCCAGAGACCGAGGCCAGCCGAACGAGCGGCGCAGGCGCAGGCCTGTCGGATCACGACTGATGGGGTGTTGGGGTTGGGACGATTTTTGAGTATTTGAGACTAAGAAGAAGCACAGAGCGCGATTACTTATGGTCCGCAAGCCGCGCCACATAACGGGCCAGAGTATCGATTTCGAGGTTCACCCGGTCGCCCAGCGCGGTACGGCCCCATGTGGTGACCTCCTTGGTGTGGGGGATGAAATTGATGCCGAACTCGGCCCCATTGACCTCGTTCACCGTCAGCGACGTTCCGTTGAGCGCGACGGAGCCTTTGGGCGCGATGAACCGCGCGAGCGTGTCCGGTGCGCGTAAGGTGACGCGAGTGCTATCGCCCTCATCGGCCATGCCCACCACTTCGGCCACACCGTCCACATGGCCCGAGACGATATGGCCGCCAAGCTCGTCACCCACCTTCAATGCGCGTTCAAGGTTCACGGTGCGGCCCTCGGCCCATGTGTCCAGGTTGCTTTTGGACACTGTCTCGGCACTGATCTGCACTTCGAACCAATCCGCACCCAGCCCAACAGCCGTCAGGCACACCCCGTCGCAGGCGATCGAGGCGCCCAGATCAATTGTGGACGTGTCATAGGCACAGCCGATGCGAGCCAGAAGATCACCTTGCTGCGTCAGCTTAAGGAGCTTGCCTTGATCGGTTATGATGCCTGTGAACATAGCGGTGCGCCCCCTTTGCGATTGCCCCGTTGAGGTAGCTGTCAGAGGGCGCCAAGACAAGGGTGCGCGCCTTTTGTGTCTTATTTTCGCCAAAGTCTTTGGTTACAAAACTGCAAGTATTTGAGAGTACGCCTGAGTAGATGAAAAGCCCTGCACCATCAGAACGGGTGTTCCTGTTCTTGCAAGGCCCGCATGGGCCGTTTTTTCACCGGCTTGGCCGGATGCTGTCGCGCGCGGGCGCGGATGTCTGGCGCGTGGGCTTCAACATGGGTGACCGTATGTTCTGGCCCGGACGGCATAATTTCATCGCCTACCGTGATGCACCAGAAGCTTGGGGCTCCGCGCTGGAGCAGATCCTCGACGAGAAATCCGTCACCGACATCGTGCTTTATGGCGATACTCGCCCGATCCATGCTACCGCCGTTGAGGCCGCCAAGACCCGCGGCCTGCGCATTCATGTGTTTGAGGAAGGCTATATGCGGCCCTACTGGGTCACCTATGAGCGCGGCGGGGCCAATGGGCACTCGCGCCTGATGGACCTGCAAGTGGAGACGATGCGCCGCGATCTGGAAAACTCGGACATGGACACGGCCCTGCCACCCGCCAGCTGGGGCGACATGCGCCAGCATATCTTCTACGGCGCACTCTATCACGGGTTTGTCCTGCTGATGAACCGTGGATACCGCGGCTTTCGCCCGCATCGCTCGATCACCGTGCGCAAAGAGTTTGCGCTTTACCTTCAGCGTCTTGTCCTGATGCCCGTGCAGGCCGTGGACCGGCGCATCGCCACGTGGCGCATCCGGCACGGGGGCTTTCCCTATCATCTGGCGCTTTTGCAATTGGAGCATGACAGCTCGTTCCAGATGCACTCCCCCTTCGCCAGCATGACCGAATTTCTGGAGACGGTGATCGACGGTTTTGCAAAGGGCGCACCGCAGCATCACCACCTTGTCGTCAAGGCGCACCCGCTGGAAGATGGCCGTGTGCCCGTCCGGCGCGAACTGAAACGACTGGCGCGTTCCGTCGCCCTGTTGACTATTGTCACCATGGTGGCTTCTTGCCGGGTACTCCCTCGTTTGGGCCCCACCAAGAAAGAGATCTATTCGGGCTCCGTGCAGCGCTCGGGAGATGCGTTCGTCGTGTCCGTGAATGATCGCGTGACCCGCGCCACTGCCGTGCAGCCCGCGCTTGGCTTCACCGAAGCATTCAAGAACGCAGGTCAGCTTGGATCCGACACGATCCGGCCTGGCGATACGCTGGGCCTCACCATCTGGGAAAACGTCGATGACGGGCTTTTGGCCGGGGAAGGCACAAACCAGACCATCCTCGAAGAAGTTCAGGTCGATGGCAGCGGGTTTATCTTCGTGCCTTACGCGGGCCGCATCCGCGCCGCGGGCAACACACCCGAGGGCATACGCCGCATCATCACCTCCAAACTTGATGAGCAGACCCCCGACCCACAAGTGCAGGTCCGCCGCCTCGCAGGCGATGGCTCGACCGTGTCCTTGGTCGGCTCTGTGGGCGCGCAAGGCGTCTACCCGATTGAGCGCCCCACGCGGACCCTGTCGACCATGCTGTCCAACGCGGGCGGCATCGTGATCCCGGCCGAAGTGGCGCAGATCACAGTGCTGCGCGGCGGTGAGCGCAGCAAGGTCTGGTTCCAGGACCTCTACAAACACCCCGAGTTTGATATCGCCCTGCGCGGCGGCGACAGGATCTTGGTCGAGGAAGACAGCCGCTCCTTCACTGCGCTCGGCGCAACCGGTGCATAAAGCCGCGTGACCTTCGACACCCAAACGCTGAGCGCGATTGAGGCGATTGCCACCGTTGGCGGACTGCAAACCGCCGCCGCCGATCCCACGGGCGTCTTCATCCTGCGCAACGAGCCTGCGGAGATCGCCAATCAGGTGCTTGGCCGCAATGATTTGATCGGTGATCAGCGGATGGTCTATGTGCTCGACCTCACACGTCCCAATGGCATGTTCATGGCGCGTGACTTCTCGGTGCGCGATCAGGATACGCTTTACGTAACCGAGGCCCCCTTCGCCCAATGGTCCAAGGTTATTGCGGCCATCACCGGCACGCTTGGTGTGGTTGGCATAGTCGATGGTGCAACGACGGCCCTCGGCGGCGGCTAATGCCGGGCTTGTTTGAAAAACCCGCCGGAGCCGAAGGGCCCCGGCGGGCTTTTTATTTCAACGCAGGTTTTTTGCGGCAAAAGCGCATCCGCCGGATCATGGAACTGGCCGGACACCCACTGCAATTGGGTCGCCCCAACGCGGATGATCTGATCGCCGTCTGGGGCCATAGCCCCTATGCCGCGCGCGGCGAGGCGGTGGCGGAACGCACCGGTGCCACCCTATTGCGCGTTGAGGATGCGATGCTTCGCTCCGTCCTGCCCGGCCGCAGCGGAGCGCCCCCTCTTGGCCTCATCATGGGCACGGTCATGCCTTTCGACGCCAGCCAACCGTCCGAGCTTGAGGCACTTCTGCGGGAACATCCGCTCGACGACACCGCCCTTCTGAACCGCGCGCGTGGTGCCATCGCCCGGCTCAGCGAGGGGCATCTGAGCAAATACAACGCCTATGACCCGGCCACCAAAGCGCCCGAGCCGGGTTACGTCCTCGTCATCGACCAGACCAACGGCGACGCTTCCGTGCGCCTCGGTGGGGCCGATGCGAATACATTCCGCGAAATGCTCTACTACGCGCAGGATGACCACCCCGGCGCGCCCATTGTGATCAAAACACACCCTGAAACTGCGGCAGGCCACCGCGCGGGCTATTTCGGACCCAAAGATGTCAGTGATCGTATAACCCTCTGCTCAGACCCAATAAGCCCATGGCACCTGCTCGCAGGCGCGCGCGCAGTCTACACAGTGTCGTCGCAAATGGGGTTCGAGGCGATCTTCGCAGGTCATAAACCGCAGGTCTTTGGCCAACCCTTCTACGCCGGATGGTCCCTCACGGACGATCGCCACCCCCTCACCCTCCCGCGGCGCGGCCGCACCCTCACCCGCGCACAGCTTTTTGCCGCCACGATGATCCTCTATCCAAAATGGTATGACCCATTCAACGACCGCCTATGCGAGATTGAAGACGCCATAAACGCCCTTGAGGCCGAAGTCCGCGCATGGCGCGAGGATCACAAGGGCTGGACCGCCCA
>CALGEH010000139.1 GCA_937881735.1 uncultured Shimia sp. | reverse complement strand
AGGCTGACGCACTTGCTTCATCGTCGCGAAATAAGTCAAAAATCGAGGTGCCCTTGTGTCGAAACCTGTGGCCGGGCTGGCCACCGCGCGGATGCGGCGCAGCTTGTCGGCTACGCTTTCGGCCTCGCCTTGAGGCTTGGTGCGTTGCGCGGGCTCGGCGTTGTCATGTGCAGGTGTATCTGTTGTGCCCTCAGAGGCGACCTCTGCCGCGCCCTGAGCAGGCAACGCGGCAGGGGACTGCTCTGCCAATGGGGCAGATGCGGTGGCAGGCAATGCTGCCGCATCACTGGCGCGCAAGTGAATGCGGCCGTCTTGATCATGTGCCTCAACGCGACGCGAAATCTCGCGGCCTGCGATCTTGGCCAGCATGTCGGCATCGGGTGTGGGCGGCTCTGCGCCGAAATAGCGGTCATCCGCGGCCAGATCGCGGAAATACTCCGCAATCGCCTTCATCGTGTCGAACGAATCGTCGAACCCTTCAAGGGTGCACGAAAACGTGCCATACGAGACCGTAAGAATTTTACTCGAGTTCACCATAACATGCTCACTTTCGTTGCCTGCAATGGGCGGTTTACCATGACGGGCGCGTTCAAAGCGGCCCGAATCTGAGAAGATTACCGTATCATTTCATGGCGAGATTGTGATCTGTTTCATAAATCGAGGGTAATACAGAGAATTTGAAAATGATTGTTCAGGATTTGGGGCCAATCACGCTGGTAGGGGGCGGTGCGGCGACACTGGGTGAGTTGAGGGCGGCGATGTCCATTGCCCCTGAGGTTGTGGCGGCGGATGGTGGCGCCGCCTTTGCGATGACCCACGGCGCCGATCTGCGGGCCGTCATCGGCGATTTTGATTCAATCAGCGATGTGGTGCGCGCCGCCGTGCCAGAGGCGAGCCTTCACCATGTCCCCGAGCAAGACAGCACCGATTTTGAGAAGTGCCTCGCGCGGATCAAAGCGCCTTTGATCCTTGGGGTGGGCTTTACCGGTGCGCGGATGGATCACCAGATGGCGGCGTGTAATGCGCTTGTGCGGGCTGCACACCAGCGCTGTGTTCTTTTGGGTAGCGACGATGTGATTTTCCTCGCACCGCCCAGTTTGCGGCTGGACCTGCCGGAGCGCGCGCGGGTGTCGCTTTTCCCGATGGGGGCGGTCGAGGGCGTGTCGGAGGGCTTGCGCTGGCCCATACAGGGGCTGAACTTTGCGCCTGACCGTCAGATTGGCACGTCGAACGCCGCGCTGGGGCCCGTGTTTCTGAACATGACCGCGCCGAAGATGTTGGTGATGGTCGCGCCGGAGCATCTCGAGGCCGTGGTGGCGGGGCTTTCTGCCGCACCGGCATGGGATCAAGGCTGAGGCGGGATGCGGCGTTCGATCGCCATCTCCATTTTGCGCTCACGCAGGAAAACGTAGAAGCCTGAGCTCACGATCAGCGCGATGCCGATAATGCTCAGCCCGTCGGGCAGATCTCCGAAGATCCAAAAGCCCAGAGCGGTGGCGCTGACGATCTCAAGATAGTGGATGGGCGCGATGGTGGAGGCGGGGGCGAAGCTGAGTGCGTAGCTGATGCAGATATGGCTGAGCGTGGCGATGATGCCGAGGCCTAAGAGCAGCCATAACTCGCGCGTGGCAGGCCAGCTGGGGTCAAGCTCGGTCACGCCGCTACCGTTGAAGATCGTCAGGATGGGGATCGCGATCACCAGCGCCGCGAGGCCGGTATAGGTCTGTAAGGTGATAGGGTGCATCCGCTGGGCCATCTTGCGGGTGAGGATCATGTAGAACGCAAAGAGCAGCGCCGTGACCAGAGGGGCGAGGGCGACGAGGCCTATATCGACGAAAGTGGGCTGAATGATCAAGAGCGCCCCCATGAAACCCACGGCGCACGCAAGGATGCGGCGCACGCCAATCGCCTCGCCCAGAAGGAGCGCGCCGAGAAGGGTCAGGATAAACGGCTCTACAAAGAAGATCGCGATGGCATCGGCGATGGGCATGTAGCGCAAAGAGTAGAAGAAAAACGCCGTAGCGGTGAGAATGAGCGCCGCGCGGATGAGATGCAGGCCCATCTCGGCGCGTCCCGGCCTGTGCAGGCACCCCAAGGCGAGGGCCAGCGGCACGAGAAGGGCTGCCTGAATAGCGAACCGCGCCGCCGCCACCTGACCCACGGCCAGCGCGTCACCAATCATCTTGGCAAAGCTGTCCATTAGCGGCGCTGTGAGGGCAAACCCCACCATGAGCAAGATGCCTAGTGTGGGACGCTCGGCATTCGGCGGACCTTTCATCAGCAGTTGGGCACGTTCACAGCGAGCCCACCAAGCGAGGTCTCTTTATACTTGTCCATCATATCCGCCCCCGTCTGGCGCATTGTCTCGATACAAGCATCAAGCGGCACGAGATGCGTACCATCGCCGCGCAAAGCGAGGCTTGCGGCAGAGACGGCCTTGATCGCGCCCAGCCCGTTGCGCTCGATACAGGGCACCTGCACGAGCCCCGCAACCGGGTCGCAGGTCATGCCCAGATGATGCTCAAGCGCAATCTCGGCGGCGTTTTCGATTTGCTCCGGCGTGCCGCCCAGAACCGCCGCGAGGCCAGCGGCCCCCATCGCGGCTGCACTGCCCACTTCGGCCTGACAGCCCGCTTCGGCACCCGAGATAGAGGCGTTGAATTTCACAAGCCCCCCGATGGCGGCGGCAGTCAGCAGAAACTCCTCAACCTGATCCTTGGACGCGCCCGGCACATGCTCCAGCCAGTATTTGATTACCGCAGGCACCACACCTGCCGCCCCGTTGGTAGGCGCTGTGACGACCTGACCGCCTGCAGCGTTTTCCTCGTTCACGGCCATGGCATAGGTGCTCATCCAGTCGTTGATCTTGTGCGGCGCGCTGAGGTTGGTGCCCCGCTCCGCGATCAGCGCGTCATGGATGCCCTTGGCGCGGCGTTTGACCTTCAGGCCGCCGGGCAGGATGCCGTCCGTGGCCATGCCGCGCTCGATGCAGTCATCCATCACCTGCCAGATACGCGCGACGCCGGTCCGCATATCCACCTCGGCCTTGCGCGACACCTCGTTGGCGCGTTTCATCGCGGCGATGGACTTGCCCGAGCTTTGGGCCATCTCCAGCATCTCGGCGGCGGATTTGAACGGGTAGGGGACGGGCGCGCCTTCATCGGTGTTGCGTCCGGCGGCAAGCTCACCTCCCGTCATCACGAAGCCGCCGCCGATGGAATAATACGTCTCCTGCAAGATCACGTCACCTTGCGCATCGGTGGCCATCAGGACCATGCCATTGGCGTGGCCGGGCAGGTTGGGACCGAAATCGAAGATCAGATCTTCCTTGGGGTGAAAGGCAAGCTCGGGTAGGCCCTCAGGGTGCAGGGTATGTGTATCGCGGATCTTGGCCAACGTGGCCTCGGCCTTTTCGGCGTCATATGTGTCGGGCAGGAAGCCGGCGAGGCCAAGGATCGTTGCGCGGTCTGTGGCATGGCCCACGCCGGTGAAGGCGAGGCTGCCGTGCAGCGTGCAGCGGATACCCGCATAGCCAAAGGGCGCGGCCCGCATCTTGTCGAGAAACATGCTCGCGGCCACCATTGGCCCCATGGTGTGCGAGGAAGATGGGCCAATGCCCACTTTGAACATCTCGAATACGGACAGGAACATCTGGGGCCTCCATTGAAAATCGCGCGGCTCGGCGTCTGAGCCTTAGCGCATCCATAGTAGCTGGAGCTATCGAGAAACGACATCATGCGGCGGGTTGGGTCGAATTCGCGCCCTCAACCGGCGTTATGACGCCGCCGTATGGTGCCCGGCCTGCCGGGCAGGGTGAGGCTGGCATCTCCGCGCGCGCTGCGCGAAATCACGCGGCCCTTGGCGATCACGCAAAGCCGCGCCGCGCGCAGGCGCAGGGCCTCAACGGGGTCGGAGGCATCGAGGATCACCAACGAGGCATCGCAGCCCACCTCAAGCCCGTATCCCTCCAGCCCCATGATCGCTGCACTGCGGGT
>CALGEH010000138.1 GCA_937881735.1 uncultured Shimia sp. | reverse complement strand
GGCAGCGGCTCGGCGCTTTCCCGTGCGTTTCGGGGCAAATACGACATGGCTCCGGGGCGGTTTCGGCGGACGTGGTAACGGTGCGGGCGCGCGCCTTCAGGCCCGCTTATCCGCATTTTCAGGTGTGAATATCGTGCGCATCTCGTCAGCGATCCCAGCGATATGCAAGGGCCATGTGGCGCGTGGCCAACGTAGCTCTGCCGCGCCGAGGCGGGGGCGGTAAACGGCGGTGTAGAGCGTGCCGAACCCCTGATCGAACCGGGTGGAGTAAAGCGGTGGACGCAGGAAGGCGGTGATGAATTTTTCCTCTGGCTCCACGTGTAGGGTCAGGCGTTGCAACAAGAAGCGTTCACGCTCCACCGTCGCGGTAAAGCGCGCGTGGCTGGCCCATTCCACGCGCTCCTGGTGGTTTGTGGCGACCGCCTGATGGGTGATGATCGCCTCGCGGTCGGGGGCCATCAGGGCGGTGAGATAGTGCCGCCGCGCGTCCAGAACAGTGACGTTATAGCTCATATGCGTGGGCAAGCGGGCCAGAGCCGCCCCAGCTTCTTCCGCCGTCTCGCAGGTTTGCAAAACATAGCGCAGGATCAGAGGTACGCCGAACCCGTCGCCCACCACACGCCGCCCCCCGAAGGTCAGCGATACGGCAAGCCCCGCATCGTTCATCCCGTCGACCAGCCCCCAGAGCCCGTCAGACGTGCCAAGCACCGTGCGCCCCTGCCACCGGGTGCGCAATGTGAGGCTGTCGAAGGCCGAGGGCGCGTAGTCGTAATTGCGCACCAACACAGGCTCTTCCCCGGGCCAGATCGCCTGAGAGCAGCCCGACAGATAGGGTGGAGGGCAGTAGAAACTCAGGAATCGTGCGGCGTGATCCGTGCCGCCCGCAAGCTCCACCAATTCGTCATAGAGCGGCACGATTTCGGGCATATGGCGCTGCAACGCCTTGCGGCTGTCGAGATATCCCGGACGCGCCTCTGCCCCCTTACGCGCCCACCAGCGGTGATAATCGGGCCAGTATTCCTTAAAGAGCCCCGCCCATTTCGGGCCGGGCTCCTCCTCGGATATGGTGCGCCAGTCCATCCTCATCCTAGAGCATCTTGAATGCCGGATCGGCCAGCGCGGGGCCTGCCTCGGCCTGTGGCATGGGGCGGCCCGTGACGCCTTGCTTGATCCCGTGAATCCATCTTTTGCCCCGTTCGTTAAGCTTGAAGCCGTTGGTCATGGAGCGTCCACGCGTCACAAGAATGCCGATATCGGCGCCTTCATAGCGATAGTCGCCCGGTTGCAGGATGCGCAGAAAAAACGCCTCGTTCTCGTTCTCAACCGCGCGGCGGTGATAGTCGAAGCGGTTGTACTCGATGCTGCCATCCTCCTTCATGCGGTAGATGCCCGTCTCTGGCACCGTCTGTGCGATATCGACTGTATCATCGGTGTGCTTGATTACCATTTGCGACCATGAATCGATCATTTTGGGATCGGCCCACCGCGCGTTAAGCTCATCCACATCGAGCGAGAATTTCTTCTTGGAAAACTCCAGAAGGTGGAAGAGGAAAAGGGGCGCGTCCGCATGGGCAAAGGCCGCGTGATTGGTCATGGAGGAACATCCCGTGATGCGGGGGTTCAGTTCCCCCAGCCAGATATCGCCGGTCTTTTTGTCGATGAGGAAATCCAGCTCGAAATAGCCACGGTAACCTTCCTTGCGCAGCTGTTCGCCAAATTTGAAGGTCAGCTCGCGGGATTTTTGCCGTACCTTGGGCGGGAAGGCGGTCGAGAAGATCTCGTTGCCGCACCAGCCGCCGCGATAGGGGGTCAGTTCCTTGAAGCCGACAAGTTCGGTCATCAGGGGACCCACGATCGTGCCTTCCTTGGTGGCGCAGCCCTCAATGGCAGCACCCCGGCAATCGATCCGCTTCATGATCTTGATCTCGCCCTCGCCGACGATCTCATGCTCGTGGCGGCGGAAATCAGCCTCGGATTTGATGAAAAACGTGGTGTGGCCGCTATCGCCGTAAGCCGATTGCAGCACCAAATCGTGGCCCAGATCCGCCTTCTCGCACACCTCGCGCAGGTGGTCGTAATCCTTGACCACGCTCAGCGTGTTGGGCACCGACGGCACGCCCGCCTTGTTGCCGATGCGCACGGTCTCGATCTTGTTGTCCATCGACTGACGCAGTTTTGCCTTGGGGAACCACACCTCCGCGCCCAGCTCTTTCGAGAGGCGTTCCGTCTCCTGATCAAACATCAGGAACACGAATTTCAGCTTTCCGCCGCGCCGTTTGATCAGGTCGATGACCTCTTTGTGCTGCAAAAGATAGTTGGGTACCTCTATAAATTGCGCGGATCTTTGCGCTGCGGTATGATTGAGCATTGA
>CALGEH010000137.1 GCA_937881735.1 uncultured Shimia sp. | reverse complement strand
ACCGCGCAGATGGTCGTGGCGCTGAAACCTCTGCATGACCGCGCGACGATCAAACGCGTCGTGGTCAGCACCTACCAATCGGTGTCCGGCGCGGGCAAGGACGGGATGGACGAGCTTTGGGAGCAGACCAAGGCGGTCTACAACCCCACCAAGGACGTGCCGCCCAAGACCTTCACCAAGGAGATTGCGTTCAACGTAATCCCCCATATCGACGTGTTCCTCGACGATGGCTCCACCAAGGAAGAGTGGAAGATGGTCGCCGAGACCAAGAAGATCATGGACACCAAGATCAAGGTGACTGCCACCTGCGTCCGCGTGCCGGTCTTTGTGGGCCATTCCGAGGCAATCAACATCGAGTTCGAGGAGTTTCTCGACGAGGACGAGGCGAGCGACATCCTGCGCGAGGCGCCGGGTATCATGGTGATCGATAAGCGCGAGAATGGTGGCTATGTGACGCCGAAGGAATGTGTGGGCGATTATGCCACCTTCATCAGCCGCATCCGGCAGGACAGCACGATCGACAACGGTCTGAACCTCTGGTGCGTGAGCGATAACCTGCGCAAGGGTGCTGCGCTCAACGCGGTCCAGATCGCCGAGACGCTGGGCGTTCGGATGCTCAAAAAGGGCTGAGGCTCAGGCCGATTTTCGCACTATGTTGGGCCGCCCGAAAAGGCGGTCCGCGAGATATCTGTGCGCGTGGCCGGGCAGGGGCGTGCCGAAGCGTTGCATGAGATCTGCGTAGGAATGGCCCAGCTCGGACGCTGTGCAGCACCGCGCACCCTGCGGAGACGTGTGCAAAGCCAGCCCGCCACCGGCCTCGCGCAAGATGTAGCCCTTGGCCTCAAGCCGCTGGGCGAGATCGGCCCACCCGGACGCTTGCGCGAAATCTTGAGCGAGGAGGGCCCGCAAGGGGCCGAGGATCTGTTCCTGAGCCCGATTGGGCGTCCTCACAGTTGCGCGCATACTCCGCTGCAATTCCGACGCCAGCGCATCGCGCAGCACCTGCCCAAGGCTCACGTCGCGTGCCTGCGCCAGCCGTTCGGCCACCTCTCGCATTTCGCGCGGTAATTTGACTGTCACATTATCCATTTCCATCCCCCAACCCCGCCATAGAAGGGTTAACAAAGCGTGAATCCGCGCAAATCCTCTTGCCGCGCTTGCAAATCTGGCCCCGCTGCCGAACATGGCCATCAATCTGTTGGAGGATTATCTTCATGCGCCTTGCGTCCCTGGCCGCCCTCGCGTTTGCCCTTGTTCCATTGCCCCTCTGGGCCGCGGATATCCCGCTCAAAAGCCCGGTCAGCGCGGTCACAATTTATCCCGGTGGGGCCACGATCGAGCGCGCTGTGGAGTTCACGGCACCTGCAGGCGCGCATGATCTGATCCTACTGGATCTTCCGGCCGATACGGATATTGATTCGCTCAGGGTCTCCGTCACTGGCGCTCGGATGGGCACGCTCACCACCCGTACCGATTTCGTCCCGCCACTCGACCCGGCTAAATCCGCCGCGATCACAGCGGCCGAGGCTGAAGTCACCAACCGCGAGGACGCGCTGCGCCGCGCGCTGGAGGATATTGAGCGTACGCGGCTTCAATCGACCGCCGCAGAGGCGCGCATCGCCTTTCTGGCCCAGATCGGGCTGGGCGAGGGCGTGGCACAGATGGACGTGGCCGCCCTGCGCGATCTGAGCGCCATGATCGGCGCCGAGACCCTCGCCGCGCGCGAGGCCGCTCTCAGCGCCCGGCTTGAGGCCGAAGCCGCCGAGCGCGCCACGCGGGATCTGACCGAGGCGCTTGCCCGCGCCCGCGCGGCCCTTGCGGCCCTTGTGCCGCAGGAGACCGATCGCGCGCTTCTGGCCGTATCCATCACCGCCGATGCGGAGACGACCGGCACCGTCACGCTGACCTACACGGACCCGCGCGCCTATTGGCAGCCGGTCTATGACATTTCGTTGGCCCGTGAGAGTGGTGCCCTCACCCTCACGCGCGGCGCTATCGTGGCGCAGTCCACTGGCGAGAACTGGCAGGATGTAACCGTGGCCCTCTCCACCGTGCGCCCCAGCGGGCAGACGGAGCCAAGCCGCATCTGGGCGCAGCTGCGCCGGATCGAGGACCCATCGGATATCCGGCCCAAAGCGGCCTCGGCCGGGCTTGATTTTTCTGCGGACCGGCAAATCGCCGCAGAGCTTATGGAGGCCCCGATCATGGTCGAGGCAGCCTCGGCCAGCTTTGATGGCATCGCCGTGCGCTACGACTATCCAACGCCCGTGTCCATCGCTTCTGGGGCGGATGCGTTGCGCCTGTCGCTGGGCCAGCTTACCACGCAGGCAGAGGTCACGGCCCGCGCGATCCCGCTCTATGACCAGACGGCGTTCCTGATGGCGAGCCTCACCAATGATACGGGCGAGATCATCCTGCCCGGACGTGCGATGCTCTATCTCGATGGTGGTTTTGTGGGCGAGACGCGCACCGATCTGATCGCGGCGGGTGACGCGGCGGAGCTGTCCTTCGGCCCGATCGAGAGTCTGCGCCTCACTCGCCGCGTTCTCAGCCGCGAAGAGGGAGACCGCGGCGTGATCACCCGCTCAAACGATCTGAGCGAGCAGGTGGAGATCGAGATCCGCAACCTCTCGGGCGAGACATGGCCGCTCCGGGTGCTGGACCATGTGCCCTATTCCGAGCAGGAGGATCTGGAGATCACCTGGCAAGCCGCCCCGCCCGTGTCCGAGCGGGATGTGGACGGCATGCGCGGGGTGCTGGCATGGGAGTTTGACCTCGCGCCGGACGATGCGAAGACCCTGCTGCTTGAGCATGATATGGAGTGGCCCGAGGACAAGGTCCTGCGCTGAGCCCGGCCTCAGGTGATCGCGTAGCTCAGCGCGGCCCCCGTCATGCCATAGCCGATCAATGTGTAGATCACGGCCCGGTTCAAGATGGGCCGCTTGAACCGGGTCATCAAAGCTGCCGCCGCACCGCCCAAGACAAGAGCATGAAACACCGCGACGGTGACCATCAAAGGCACGTAAAGCACCGCCTCTGGCGTGATCTCGGGGTCTAACGCGGCCTTGGTCGCGATGCTGGCAATGATCCCGATGGGAAAGAGCAGGGTGAACATCAACGCCCGCAGCGCGATATGCGGCGGGCCGGCGGGCGGGGGCGTCTTTGGCACAGAAGGCTCTGGCGCAGGTGACACCTTGGCGTTCAGCCGGTTCAGTCGGTCTTCAAACGTGGCGTGGCTCATGGTGCTCATCTCTTTGGGCATGTGTTTGCAAGGAAGATGCTTGAGAAAAGCGGCGAGATTTAGGGCAAGCTGAGGCAGGGGCCCGGCGCTTGGGCGGTCAGCAGTTCTGGCACAGGCGCAGCGCGTCGAGCACCGCCGAATGGATCGAGCGGCAGGAGACAGCATTGCCGATCCGGTGAAGCTCATACCCATCGCCCTCCCATGCTTGCGCTGTGGCGGCTGCCATCGACCCAAGCTGGGTGACGCTCTTGTTGTGCGCACTATCCCGCATGCCATGAAAAATCGCGCCGTGCAGGGTCAGATCACGCGGATCACATCCTTGTCGATGGCAAGGATATAGCCCTGCCGCGCGATGTTTTTGACCAAAAGCTCGCTGACCATCTGATTGCCCAGCGTGTCGCGCAGCCGCTTGATCCGCGTGGCCCCGGCGGCCTCATCGCAATCGGCGGCGCTGCGCCCCGAGATCATGCCCTCAATCTCCGCCCCCGACAGGATATCGCCATCCATCCGCGCCTCGGCAAGGATCGACAATGTCTCCATCGCTGCATCGGTCAGCTTGAAACCCATATTGTTGAGATAGACGGATTTCTCGGCGCGGCTGATCAGAAGCGAGCTGACCTGAATGCCCGACCGCTCGATCTGCGCCATGCGGCGGTTGAGGGTGATGAGCATCACCAAAAACACCAATGCCGCAATCAGCAGCGACGTGGCAAAGACCAAGAGGACAAAGATCACCATCCGGTAGCTGACCAGTGTTTCGGAAAACGCCGTGCCGGATAGTGCGAGAATCTCCAGCAGTTTGATCTCTGCATCTGAGGTCAGCGCATCGTTCTCCACGAAGATCCGTTCGACCCGCGCATTGAACGCGCCCGCATCCGGCAGGCTTAGGAACAAGAGCACGGCGGCAATGCAGAGGATCGCGACGATGGCCACCACGCCCACCCCCACGACCCGTCCGCCCGAGCGGCGTGCGTCCGAGGCGGCATGTGTCAGTTCGTCCATGGGCGCCGTCCTATTGTTTCGTGACCGAGAGCACTTTGAGCAGGGTCAGCCCTTGCCCGGCAAGGCGGCGGTTGAGCTGAGCCTTCGCCGACCGCACGGTGCAAGGCTCCGAGATTTGCGCCACATCATAGTGAAGTTGGAACGGCTTGTCCCGCTTGGCCTTATATTCCGCATAGCAGGCGGCATGGGCGGCGGGGGCCAGCATGAGTGCGCAGAGCGCGAGGGGAAGGATATTTTTCATGCCCCGACCATGGCCGAGCCCGAAGCGCTATTCAATATCAGAGCAAGGCCTGCCCGGCTGTTATCGGATAACAAAGCGCTGATATTGCCTGACTCAGCGGGTCGACCCCAGTTTTGTCCTATCGCTTCTGCCCGAATGGACGGGTGGACCCTGATACACCTGACTGGAAAAAGGGGACACCTCATGTCTGGCAAGTTCATCTCACTGATCGTCGCCGCCTCAATGGCGGTGACAGGTTTCACCGCCGCCCCCGCAACTGCGAGCGACCGGGACGTGGCCCGCGCCTTGGCGGCCATCGCCGGAATCGCCATCATTGGCGCGGCGATCCACGATCAAAACAAGTCCAGGTCCCGTGCGCAGGTCACAACGCGCAGCCACAACAATTATGGCTACCACCAGCCCCGCAAGCAGAAGAAGGCGAAACACTACAACCGCGCCTATCAGCAAGGCTATAACGCGCATCGCCGCGAAGTGCGCCAATACCGCCAGCAGCGCCGCGCCCAGCAGCAATGGGGCTACAGCGCGCGTCCGCGCTACGGTTACTAAACACTGAGCAGTGTGGCAGGTTTGAGAAGGGGCGCATCAGCGCCCCTTTCTTTTTATGCGCAGGCGTGGTTTTGACATGTCCATGGCAGGCCCCGATTTTTCATACGAGCAGGCGGCGATGGCGCAAGGTGCGCGGATCATCGCAGGCGTGGATGAGGTGGGGCGCGGACCGCTTGCCGGGCCGGTGACGGCGGCGGCGGTCGTTCTGGACCCTGCGCGCATCCCCGAAGGCCTGAACGATTCCAAGAAGCTCACAGCGGCGCGGCGGGCCGTGCTTTATGATCTGATCTTTGAGATGGCCGAGGTCAGCATTGCCCATGCATCCGTCGCCGAGATCGACGAGTTAAATATCCTGCGCGCCTCGCATCTGGCGATGGAGCGGGCGGTGGCGGGGCTGCCGCGCAGGCCCGATCTGGCGCTGATCGACGGCAACATGATTCCCCGTGGCCTCACCGTGCCGGGTCAGGCCATTGTGAAGGGGGACGGCGTCTCGGTCTCCATCGCGGCGGCCTCAATTATGGCTAAAATCTGTCGAGATTATGTCATGTGGGATTTGGCGCAACAGTGCCCCGGCTATGGCTGGGAGAAGAACGCAGGCTACCCGACGAAAAGTCACAAAGCCGCGCTTCAAAATCTTGGGGTGACCCCTCACCATAGACGTTCGTTCCGCCCCGTCCACAACATCTTGTATCAAGAAAAATAACTAAGCTTTTGATTCAAAAAAGAAATTGACCGCGAATCAGGTTTGACTCATCCTGACCTCAACGACCAGAGCGCACCAATGCGCCGGGACAGAGGCAGAATATGACGAAGATGACCAAGATTAAGGAAGGTCCCATGCTTCCGCTCAATACCATTTTGGCTGGTGACTGTATCGAGGTCATGAACAGCCTCCCCGAAGCGTCGGTTGATCTGATCTTCGCGGACCCGCCCTACAACCTACAGCTTAAGGGCGACTTGCATCGCCCCGACAATTCGCAGGTGGACGCAGTTGACGACGCCTGGGATCAGTTTTCCTCGTTCGCCGCTTACGATTCCTTCACCCAAGACTGGCTCAAAGCGGCGCGCCGATTGCTCAAACCCAATGGGGCTATTTGGGTGATCGGCTCTTATCACAACATCTTCCGGGTCGGTGCCGCGCTTCAGGATGCGGGCTATTGGATCCTGAACGATGTGGTTTGGCGCAAGGCCAACCCGATGCCGAATTTTCGCGGCAAACGGTTCACCAACGCGCATGAGACGATGATCTGGGCCTCCAAGGAGGAGGGTGGAAAATACACGTTCAACTATGAGGCGCTGAAATCCCTCAACGAGGGCGTGCAGATGCGCAGCGATTGGGTTTTGCCGATTTGCACCGGGCATGAGCGGCTGAAGAACGAAGCGGGCGACAAGGCGCATCCCACGCAAAAGCCTGAGAGCCTCCTGCACCGTATTCTGGTCGGCAGCACCAATCCCGGCGATGTGATCCTCGACCCGTTTTTTGGGACCGGCACGACGGGCGCCGTGGCCAAGATGCTGGGCCGCGACTATATCGGGATCGAGCGTGAAGAGGCCTACCGCGAGGTGGCCGAAAAACGCCTCAAAGGTATCCGCAAGTTCGACCGTGAGGCCCTTCAGGTCAGCGCATCCAAACGCGCCGAGCCGCGCGTGCCCTTCGGTCAGTTGGTCGAGCGTGGCATGCTGCGCCCCGGAGAAGAGCTTTACTCCATCAACAAGCGTCATAAGGCCAAGGTGCGCGCCGATGGCACGCTGATCGGCGATGACGTGAAGGGCTCTATCCATCAGGTTGGGGCAGCGCTGGAAGGCGCGCCGAGCTGCAATGGCTGGACCTACTGGCACTTCAAGCGCGACGGCAAGACGGTCCCGATTGACCTTCTGCGCCAGCAAATCCGCGCCGAGATGGCCGACCGCCCCAACTAAGACATTCGAACACCGCCGGTGCCTCGCGACCTGACGCAAGGCACCATACCTATGCCCCGCCACCTGTTGGCGGGGCCTTTTTTGTGCGTGCTCCAGCCTCTGGCGGCGGAGTGCGTGGCGCGGTATGGTGCCCGCCAAACTCAGGAGGATGTGTCCATGAAAATCAATGCGGATTTCAGTAAACGTGCCGTGGTGCGCCCTGAGGATTACGCATGGGCCCCGTCTCCGGCCGCCGGGGTGGAGCGCATGATGCTTGACCGTGTAGGCGATGAGGTGGCGCGGGCCACCAGCCTCGTGCGCTTCGCGCCGGGCTCGCAGTTTGATGCCCATAGCCATGGCGGCGGCGAGGAATTTCTGGTGCTGGAGGGGGTCTTTTCAGACGAGACGGGCGATTTCCCGGCGGGCAGCTATGTGCGCAACCCGATCGGCACCAGCCACACCCCGCACACCGATCCCGGCTGCACCATCCTGGTGAAGCTGCACCAGTTTGCCGAGGATGACACCGCGCATTTCAGCATCGATACCAAGACCGCCGCCTTCCGCCCCGGCATGGTGGAGGGGCTGTCGGTCCTGCCGCTGCACACCGCCAGCAACGAGAACGTGGCGCTTGTGCGCTGGGCCCCCAGCACGAAATTCACCCCACACCAGCATTGGGGCGGTGAGGAGATCTTTGTGCTGGAAGGCACGTTTCAGGATGAGCATGGCGACTATCCCGCAGGCAGCTGGCTGCGCAGCCCGCACCTCTCGACCCACGCGCCTTGGTCTGATGAGGGGTGCCTCATCTACGTGAAAACCGGGCATCTGGCCTTTGCTGCGGCCTAATCCTTAGCGCGGCCGCGGGTTCAGCGCCTTGTTATAGGGCTTCCAGTCGGTGATTTCGGGGTAATACATCTCGCGCCAGCGCCGCACGCGGGCGTTCATCACGCGCCGCCAGAGGGGTGGCACCATCGCGGCCATGGTCATCACGGGATAGCCGTAAGGAAGCTGCGGCGCCTCTGCCTCGGTATAGTTTTGCAAGAGGGGAAAGCGCCGGTCGGGCTTGAAGTGATGATCCGAGTGACGTTGCAGGTTGATCAGCAGCCAATTGCTCGCCTTATGGGCCGCGTTCCAGCTGTGCTGCGGCTTCACGTGCTCGTATTTGCCGTCGCCCAGGTGTTTGCGGGTAAGGCCGTAATGCTCCACATAATTCACCAGTTCCAGCTGCCAGATGGCGATAAACGCCTGCCAGAGGAAGAGGCCAAGCCCGGCCCAACCGCCGAGAGTGAAGGCGAGGATCAGCATCACCGCCTGAAGCGCCCAGTAGCGAAAGAACGGATTGCTCGGATGCGTCCAGGGCAGATCCTTGCGGGCCAGCATCGCCTGCTCCGCGCCAAAGGCGGATTTGTAGCACTCCGGCACGACGCGGGCGAAATAGCGGTGGAAGCCTTCGTTATAGCGTGCCGTCACTGGATCGCGTGGGGTGCCGACATAGCGGTGATGGACCTGCAAATGCTCGGACCGGAAATGTGAATAGAGCACCATCGACAGGAGGATATCGCCCATCCAGCGCTCCAGCTTGCTCTTTTGGTGCATCAACTCGTGGGAGTAGTTGATTCCGATCGTGCCGGTGATCACGCCCACGCCGAAGAAAAGCCCGATCTTCTCCAGCGCGCTCAGATGCTCGGCCTGCGGAACATACCAGATCATGCCAAAGAGCATCACGAATTGCAGCGGTGCCCAGATCATGGTGATCATCCGGTACCAGCCAAGCTGCGCGTCCGTCGTCTCCAGATCATTGTTCTCAAGGTTGAGACCCAGCACCGCATCCAGAAGCGAAAAGAAATACCACGTGACCAGTGGCAACAGCAGCACCGTCCAGCCGCCATAGCCCGCGCCAATCGCAACGAGCGGCAGGAGCAGGAGAGACATCCAGAAGGGCAGGGCCATTTGCACATCGGCAACGCGTTTGGCGGGGATCATGGGCGGGTCTTTCAACGGGTTAAGGTTTGGGCGCAGTATCCAGCGTCTCGCGCGCCAGATCAAAGACTTTGCGCATGACGGTGGGTAACTCCGAGGGGCGAAACGCCGCGAGGGGCAGAAAGTCGCCCCGCTCGGGGGTGGCATCCTGCGGTACATCGGCAAAATGGATGCTCAGGCGCAGGTGGAAATGGGTGAATGTGTGGCGCGCCTCCTCCGGTAGGGCGCGCCATGCGGCTTGCAACGGAGCGGCGGGCGCGGGAGGCGCTTCGGCCCAGTCCGAGCCGGGCCAGCCCAGCATGCCACCCAGAAGGCCCTTGTCCGGCCTCCGCTCCAGCAAGAGCGCGCCATCGGTGCGGCGCGCGACATAGGCGATGCCTTGCCAGATCGGCTTGGCTGCTTTGGGCGTCTTCTTGGGCAGATCAGCCGCCGTGCCTCGGGCCCGCGCTACGCAAGGACCCCGCCACGGGCAGATGCCGCACGCGGGCTTTCGCGGGGTGCAGATCGTGGCCCCCAGATCCATCACCGCCTGAGCATAATCCCCGGCGCGTGTCGCGGGGGTGAGCGCGCGGGCGGCCTCGGTCAGCTCGGGTTTGGCGGCGGGCAGGGGCGTGTGGATATCATGGAGGCGCGCCATGACACGCTCCACATTGCCGTCCACCACCGTCTCGGGCGCATCAAAGGCGATGGCCGAGATTGCCGCCGCCGTATAGGGGCCGATGCCCGGTAGTTTGAGCAGCGCGCCATGATCCTCGGGAAACGCCCCGCCATGATCGGCCACGACCACCCGTGCACATTTCAGAAGGTTGCGCGCGCGGGCATAATATCCAAGCCCCGCCCATTCGCCCATCACTTGCTGATCCTCGGCGGCGGCCAGATCGGGCAGGGTGGGCCAGCGCGCGGTAAAGCGGTGGAAATAATCCTGCACGGCAGCCACGGTGGTTTGTTGCAGCATCACCTCCGAGAGCCAAATGCGGTAAGGATCAGGCCGTATGCCGCATGCGCGATCCTCGGGGCTGACGCGCCATGGCATCTCGCGCGCATGCACGTCATACCATGCCAGAAGGTCGGCACTTTGCGGCGTCTCACGCATTCTTTACTTCCTTTTTACCTTATGGGCTGGCAAGGGCCGCCGCTTGCCTTAAAATGCACCTCAGCGACAAGAGGTCAAACCGGAGGACACCATGGCGGCGCGACGTGCCACGACGCGCGGGTTCACCCGTAGCGCGACACTGCTTCAAGACCGCATAAAAGCCGCCTCTTCGAGCCGGGGCTTCGAGCAATCGCGCCTTCTGACCCAATGGGCCGAAACGGTGGGCGAAGACACTGCAGCTATCGCGCGCCCCCTGAAGGTAAGCTACACGCGCGGCGGGTTCGGCGCGACGCTGACCTTGCTGACCACAGGGCCCAATGCGCCCATGCTGGAGATGCAAAAGGAAAAGCTGCGCGAGAAAGTGAACGCCGTTTACGGGTATAACGCGATCTCGCGGATCGTGCTCACGCAGACCGCGCCCACAGGCTTTTCCGAGGGTCAGGCCAGCTTTGCTCACAAGCCCAAGGACCACAGGCCAAAGCCCCCGAATCCCGAGACCGTGGCAGAGGCCGCGCGCATCGCAGCCCCTGTGGGCGACGATGGACTGCGCAGGGCGCTTGAAGCTTTGGCCACGAATGTCTTATCAAAACCAAAACGCTGATCCGAAAAGGAATTCGCAATGAACGTGACAAAAATCATCGGGGCCGTAGCCCTCGTATTGGTGGGTGCCGCCGCCTATTGGCAATTCGCCGGGCCCTCCACCGCGCAGACAGCCACCGTTGAGACCTCCAGCGAAAGCGAGGCCAATGTCATGCCGGACAACGAGTTTGGCATCACGGAGATGAGCATTGGCAACCCCGATGCCGCGGTGACGGTGATCGAATACGCCTCCTTCACCTGCCCGCATTGCGCGCGCTTCCATGCCAATCAGTTCAAGGAGCTGAAGGCCGATTACATCGACGCCGGGAAGATCAACTTCATCTACCGCGATGTGTTCTTTGACCGTCCGGGGCTTTGGGCGTCTCTGGTGGCGCGCTGCGGCGGGCGGGACCGGTTCTTCGGCATTTCCGACATGATCTATGCCGAGCAGAGCGAGTGGCTGGCCGCCGATGATGCGGTCGGCATCTCCAATAATCTGCGCCGGATCGGCAAGGTGGCGGGCCTGAGCGATGCGGAGCTTGAGACATGCCTGACCGATGCACAGAATGCCGAGAACCTTTATGCGTGGTTTCAGGCCAATGCCGAAGCCGACAATATCCGCAGCACGCCCACGCTGATGATCAATGGTGAGCAGTATGCCAACATGAACTATAGCGAACTGTCTGACCTGATCGACGCGAAACTCGGGGAATGAGCACGGCACCCCTCAAGGGTCTGAAAGTAGTTGAGTTGGCGCGTATTCTGGCCGGCCCTTGGGCGGGTCAGACCCTGTCTGATCTGGGTGCCGAGGTGATCAAGGTCGAGAGCCCCGATGGCGATGATACCCGCCGTTGGGGACCGCCCTTCATCACGCGGGACGGCGTCGAGACTGCCGCCTATTTCCACGGCTGCAACCGGGGCAAGACCAGCGTCGCGATCGATTTTCGCACCAAAGAGGGGCAGGCGCAGGTCCATGCCCTGATCGCCGGTGCCGATATCGTCATCGAGAATTTCAAGGTCGGCGGGCTGGCCAAATACGGGCTGGATTACGCCAGCCTCAACGCGCTTTATCCCGGTCTCATCTATTGCTCCATCACCGGCTTCGGGCAGGACGGGCCTTACGCCAGCCGCGCGGGCTATGATTATATCATCCAAGGCATGTCGGGCCTTATGTCGATCACCGGCGCGCCGGATGGACAGCCGCAGCGCGTGGGCGTGGCGATCACGGACATCTTCACCGGGGTCTATGCCAGCACCGCTATTCTCGCTGCTCTCCACCAGCGCCACATGACAGGCAAGGGGCAGCAGATCGACATGGCCCTTCTGGATGTGGCCGTGGCCGTGACGGCCAATCAGGCGATGAATTACCTCTCCACTGGCGAGGCACCGGGGCGGATCGGGAATTTCCATCCCAACCTCACCCCCTATCAGGTTTTCGACTGCGCCGATGGATATCTGATCATCGCGGTGGGCAATGACGGGCAGTATCGGCGGTTCTGCGATCTTCTGGGCGTGGCCGAGCTTGGCCAGCATCCTGATTATGCCAGCAACGCGGGCCGGGTCGAGAACCGCACGGCGCTCTCCGCCCTGCTCACGGAAAAGACGGCGCAGATGACCAAGGAGGCGCTTTTGGCCGCCTGCGAGGGTGCAGGGGTGCCCGCGGGGCCGATCAACAGCCTTGATGAGGTGTTTGCCGATCCGCAAGTGAAGGCGCGCGGCATGCAGATTGCGCCGGGCGGGGTGCCGGGCGTGCGCACGCCGATCACGTTTTCGGATGCGGAGCTTGATCTGGACCGCCCCTCACCCAAGCTGGGCGGCGGATAGAGCCCAAGCTGGGCGGTGGCTAAAGCCCGATCCGCGCCAACGCCTCGTCAAGCGGGCCGATATCCTCAATCTCAAGCCGCACAGGCAGGGTCAGCACCTTGGGCCGATATGCGGCGGGCAGGCGAACGGCGTCTTTTTCGGTGGTGACCATCTGCGCGCCCAGCTTGGCCGCATCCGCCTCCAGCCGCGCCATGAGGGCAGGCGTCAGCGGCTGATGATCCGCAAGCGCCTCGGTCCCGGCAAGCTCGGCCCCCTCGGCGCGCAGGGCGGCAAAGAATTTCTCCGGATGGCCGATCCCCGCAAAGGCGAAGCACCGCGCGCCCTGCCAATCCATGCCCATCTTGAGCGGCCTGAGCGCGCCGCGCAGATGGGGCAGCGTGACCTTGCCGCCCCATGCCGCATCAAAGCCGCGCTGCGCCTGTCCGTGGCCGATGGACAGAAGCAAATCCGCACGGGCAAGGCCCACCGCGACAGGCTCCCGCAGAGGCCCCGCCGGGATGCAGCGCCCGTTGCCAAAGCCTATCGCCGCATCCACTACGATGATCGACAGATCCTTGGCCAGCGTCGGGTTCTGGAACCCGTCATCCATCAACAGCACCTGCGCCCCGGCTGCCTCTGCTGCCCGTGCCCCCTCCGCCCGGTCGCGCGCAACCCATGTGGGGGTGAAGGCGGCAATCAGAAGCGGCTCGTCGCCGACATCCTCGGGGCTGTGCTTGGGTGTCACCTGCACCGGACCCGTCTCGCGCCCGCCATGGCCACGGCTGATCACATGGGCTGTGATCCCACGGGTGGCGAGGTGCTGAGTGAGAGCTATCACCGTGGGTGTCTTGCCGGTGCCGCCCGCGTTGATATTGCCGACGCAAATCACGGGAACCCCCGCGCGAAATGGCGCGCCCTTGGCCAGCCGCCTTGCGGTGGCCGCGGCGTAGAGCACACCGAGCGGGGCCAGCGCCGGAGCTTGCCAGCTGTGCTTGCGGTGCCAGAAGCCGGGCGCGCGGATCATCCTGCCGCCTGCAGGTCGAGTGTGTCCTGCACCAGATCGAGTATTTGATCCGTGACCTCCGCGCTGGCCGAGGCGATGTCCCATGCGGCATGCGCCATCGCCGCCGACTGATCCACCGCGATGAGCCGCGCGAGCGCCGCGGCGAGCGTGCCCGCATCGCGCACGATCCGCGCCGCCCCCGCCTCGGCATAGCGCGAATAGCTGGGCAGGTAGCGGCCCACATTGGGGCCGTAGAGAATGGCCGAGCCATGCGCGGCGGGCTCGTTCGGGTCGCGCCCGCCATGCCCCGCAATCAGCGAGCTGCCCATCAAGGTGATCGAGGCCAGCCGATACCAAAGCCCCATCTCGCCGCGCGTATCTGCAAGGATGACTTGCGTGACCTCCTGGGGCATCGCGCCCTCGGACCAGAGCGTATAGCGCAGCTGAGCCTCCTCAAGCTGCGCGCGGATGGCGGTCAGATCGTCCAACTCCTCGGGCACGAGGATCAGGATCAGGCGGTGCGCCAGCCGCGTCGTCTGGCGATGCGCATGCAGGATCATGTCCACCTCGCCCGCCTGCACCCGCGCCGCCAGCCAAACGGGCCGCCCGCGCAGCGCGCCCGCCATTTCATCGCGCAAGGCCTCGGAACAGGGCAGGGCCAGCGCCCCCTCGCGGAAAAGGCCAGTGACCTTGATCCGCCTATCTTCCACCCCAAGGCGGTGCAGATGGCCTCGCGTGGCCTCATCGCGCGCCAAGATCATGGCGAAACGACCCAGCAGGGAGCGTTGCATCTGCGGCACCCAGCGCCAGCCGGGCCGCTCCAGAAAGTCGCTTTGCGCGTCCACCAGACAGAGCGGGATGTCGCGTTTATCCGCCGCCGTGATCAGGCTGGGGATCAGCTTGCCCCCCGTCCAGAGGCACATATCGGGCCGCCAAAGCGCAAGGAACGCGTCCGCCGCACTGCCGCTTTCATCCGGCAGGGCCACATGCAGGATCGGCGCGCGGCGGTGACGGATTTCGGGCAGACCGGGTGCTGTGGTGATCAGCATGGTCAGGCCCTTGCGCAGCACCGCCAGCCGCTCGGCCAGTTGCACCAGCGCGTTGGCGTGATCGAGGCTGTTTGCGTGGCCCCAGATCAGCGCGCCGTCGGGGCGGGGGCCGTCAGGCAGAACCGCACCTGAGCTGCGCGGCTTTTGTACGTTGAGGCCCGGCGCTTGCGCCATGGCCGTCTCAGCCCAACTCTTCGGTGGGCGAGGTTTCGGCCTGCTCGTCGCGCAATTTATGCAGATGGGCGATGAAATAACGCATATGGGCGTTGTCCACGGTGCGCTGCGCCTCGTTTTTCCACGCGTCATAGGCGGCGGCGTAATTGGGGAAGATGCCGACGATATGCAGGTCATCGACATTCTTGAACACGTTGCGGGCGGGGTCGGTAAGCTCGCCGCCGAAAACGAGGTGCAGGCGCTGGGTCATGGGGGGTCCTTGGAGGTTATGCTTGGTTGCGCGCAGGGTATTGCACTGGTTGGCGGGGTCAAGCGGCTCAGGCGGTCTCTAAAGCCATTGACCTGCGCCGCCTGATTGGGCAGGCCTTGAGGGGATGATGCGCGAGGATGCCATGGCCCGACCCTTCTTGATCTTGCAGCTGCGCCCCGAGGGGGATGCGGCGGATAATGAGTTTGCCGCGCTGCTGGCCAAGGGCGGGCTTGGTCCCGGTGACGTGCGCCGTATCCGGCTGGATCAGGAGCGGTTGCCCCAAAGGATCGACCTTGGCGGCTATAGCGGCGTGATTGTTGGCGGCGGCCCGGGCTGCGTCAGCGATGCACCAGAAGATAAAAGCCCTGACGAGGCACGGATCGAGGCGGATGTCCTGTCGATTATGCCGCAGGTGACCGACGGCGACATTCCCTTCATGGGATGCTGTTACGGCATCGGGATTTTGGGCCAGCATCTGCGCGGCGATGTGAGCAAGGCACGTTACGGCGAGGGTGTCGGCACCGCAGATTGCACTGTGACCGAAGCGGGCCGCACGGACCTTATGATGGAGGGCGTGCCCGAGCGGTTCGAGGCCTTCGTGGGCCACAAGGAAGCGCTTCATAGCCTTCCCGAGGGATGTGTGCATCTGGTGCAGGCACCAAGCTGTCCCTTTCAGATGATCCGCTACAAATCGAATGTCTACGCCACGCAATTCCACCCCGAGGCGGATGCGGCGGAGTTCGAGGCGCGGATCAACATCTACAAGGATCGCGGCTATTTCCCAACCGAGGAGGCCGAGGACCTGATCGCGATGTGCCATGCTGCCTCTGTGCATGCGCCGGAACATGTACTGCGCAATTTTGTCGCCCGGTACGGGCGCATCTAAACTGCCCGGCATGGGCGATAACGAATAGCCCGATAAGGGCGCTGAACCTGACGCAAAATGTAAGGAGAGACCAAATGCCGATTATCCGGGTCGAGATGTTCCAGGGCCGCACGCCTGACCAGAAACGCGCCCTCGTGCGTGAGTTGACCGATGCGTTCGTCCGCGTCACCGGGGCAAGTGCCGAGGCGGTGGACGTGATGCTTGTCGATATGGACAAGGCCGATTGGGGCAAGGGTGGCACGCTTTACGCCGACAAGGACCCGCACTGACAGCGGGGCGGTGCCTCTAGAGCATATGCCCTGATTTCGCGGCCTTGGTGGCGAGATAGGCGCGGTTCTCATCGGTTTGGCCCACGTGCAGCGGCACGCGCTCGGTCACGGTGATGCCGCAACGCTCCATCATCTCGATCTTGCCGGGGTTGTTGGTCATCAACCGCACCGCGCCGAACCCCATCTGGCTCAGAAGACGCGCGCCGATGCGGAAATCGCGCTCGTCATCCTCGAACCCTAGACGGTGATTGGCCTCGACCGTATCAAACCCCTGATCCTGAAGGCTGTAGGCGCGCATCTTGTTGGCAAGGCCGATCCCGCGCCCCTCTTGGTTAAGGTAAAGCAGGATGCCCGCGCCTTCCTGGCCCATCTGCGCGAGAGCTGCGTTGAGCTGCGGGCCGCAATCGCATTTCAGACTGCCCAGAAGATCGCCGGTGAAACAGGCCGAATGAAGGCGGCAAAGCACAGGGGCAGCCCGGTTGGGGCGTCCGATCTCGACCGCGTAATGCTCCTCCCCGCCATCGTCGGGGCGAAAGACATGGAGCCGCCCGGCCTCGGAGACGCGCAAGGGCACACGGGCGCTGATCACTTCGCGCAGGGGGCTGGATTCTGTGAGGGCCTCGGCGGCCTCGACGCTGGGTAGTGCCGTCAACCCGTGCTCTGCGGCCAATGTGGCGGCATCGGGCGTTTCCAGCACCAAGGCGGCGGGCAGGAGCCGCGCGGACTTCACCAACTCGATCCCAAGACGGTGCAGCGCCGCGTCCCCTCCGCGCCGGGCCGCATAGGGCCCTTTCATGGGCGTGGCGAGATCCCCCTCGGGGCTGGCTGTGGCCTGAACCCACGCAAGCCCCGCATCTTCGGGAACCTCCAGCCGCGCAATGTCGCCATCATAGGCCCGCGCCTTCAGGGTCTCGGCCCGCCGCGCGGTGATCGCCAAGCAAAGCGCACCGCCCGCCGCATCAAGGCCGCGCAACGCGTCGAGACGCGCGGCACTCAGCGTCTCGGCGGCCATGATCAATGCGCCCGTCCCGGCCCCGCAAAGCGCCACAGGCAGGCCCATGCGCAGGTCGGCGCGGGCGCGGGCAATCCGCTCGGTTATGTCTGGCGCAAGGCGCATGGGGCCTCCGTTGGGTGGGCTGAGTGGCAGGTTGTGCCGTATCTGCCCCGGGGTTTAGGGCTTTTTGCGCGGGAATGAAACAAAACCTCGTCATTGGACACTTGGCTGTGATCTGGGTGTCGCATGGCTTGCGCGGAGGCGGCGCACAGAGCATCACTCGTGCAAGAGAAAAGGACATAGACATGGCACAACTGAAGAAAATCCTGCTTGTGGACGATGATGAGGACTTGCGCGAAGCGCTGGGCGAGCAACTTATCATGACCGAGGATTTCGATGTTTTCGAGGCGGGCAATGGCGCCGAGGCGATGGCTCATGCCAAGGATTCCATCTACGATCTGGTGATCCTCGACGTGGGCCTGCCCGACACGGATGGACGCGAGCTATGCCGACTCATGCGCAAGCAGGGTGTGAAAAGCCCGATCTTGATGCTCACCGGTCATGACGGGGATGCTGATACGATCCTCGGGCTGGATGCGGGGGCCAATGACTACGTCACCAAACCTTTCAAATTCCCGGTTCTTCTGGCCCGCATCCGCGCGCAGCTGCGGCAGCATGAGCAATCCGAGGATGCCGTTTTCCAGCTTGGGCCATACACGTTCAAGCCCGCGATGAAGATGCTGGAGACCGAGGATAACAAGAAAATTCGCCTGACGGAAAAAGAGACCAATATCCTCAAATTCCTCTACCGGTCGACCGATGGTGTGGTGGCGCGCGATCTGCTGTTGCATGAGGTCTGGGGCTATAACGCAGGTGTCACGACCCACACGCTTGAGACGCATATCTACCGTCTGCGCCAGAAAATCGAGCCTGATCCCTCCAACGCGCGCCTTCTGGTGACCGAGAGCGGGGGTTACCGATTACTGTCCTGAGGGGCCGAAAAAAATGCTGCGTCTTTGCGCCAGATCAAAGTTGAGTTCTGGGTGCAAGAATATGCTGCTCGTCAACCCGTCGCATATGCGGGCCTTCATATGCACCTCCCTGTTGGACTGGCCCCGGCATCGCCCGGGGTCTTTTTTTGGTGGTGGGTGCACCCACCATCCCAACCGTTTGGTTGTCCGCGCAGCACGGCGCTGATATCGAAACAAGCGCCGCACATCCCAACCGCAGATCGGAGCCTGCCCCATGCCATTCACGCTTGCCACATGGAACATCAACTCGGTCCGCCTGCGCGAGCCGATTGTCTGCAAGCTTCTGGCCGAAGAGGGGCCGGATGTGCTCTGCCTTCAGGAATGCAAAAGCCCCGTCGACAAAATCCCGCGCGCGCAGTTTGAGGCGCTTGGCTATACCCACATGGTCGCGCGCGGCGAGAAGGGCTATAACGGGGTCGCGATCCTGTCCAAGCTGCCCATCGAGGAGGCAAGCGCGCAGGATTTCGCAGGCCTTGGCCATGCGCGCCATATTGCCGGGCGGCTGGAGAATGGCGTGACGATCCACAATTTCTACGTGCCCGCAGGCGGAGATGTGGCCGACCGGGAGGTGAACGAGAAGTTTGGGCAAAAGCTCGACTACCTCACCGACATGCGCGACTGGTTCCGCGCCGAGCGGCCTGAGCGTGCGATCCTCGTCGGCGATCTGAACATCGCCCCGCGCGAGGATGACGTGTGGAGCCACAAACAGCTTTTGAAAGTCGTGAGCCACACGCCCATCGAGGTGGAGCATTTCCACGATGTGATGGAGGCGGGCGATTGGCATGACGTGACCCGCGCCGATATTCCCGAGGGGCTGCTCTATAGCTGGTGGTCTTACCGTGCCAAGGATTGGGACGCGGCGGATAAGGGCCGAAGGCTCGATCATGTGTGGGCCACCGGCGACATTCGTGCGGCGGGTCATTCGAGCCGGGTTCTGCGCGGTGCGCGTGGCTGGGAAAAGCCCAGCGATCACGCGCCCGTCTTCGCGAGCTTTGATCTTTAGGAGGTGGGGCGCATCGGGTGCGGCCCTTGCAAGTGCACTGGGGCTGCGCCATGTAAGCGTCTGACCGGACGATAACATGAGAGGCAAGATGAGATGATTGAACTTGGACAAGCGCCAGCGGCGACAGACATGATCAAGGATGTCTCGGAGGCCGATTTCATGGCCGAGGTGGTGGAAGCCTCGAAGACCGTCCCGGTGATTGTTGATTTCTGGGCGCCGTGGTGTGGCCCGTGCAAGGCTCTGGGACCGCAGCTTGAAGCGGCGGTGACCAAGGCAAAGGGCGCGGTCAAGATGGCCAAAGTGAACGTGGACGAGGCGCAGATGATTGCGGGCCAGTTGCAGGTGCAATCCATCCCCACGGTCTATGCGTTCTGGCAAGGACAGCCCATTGACGGGTTCCAAGGCGCTGTGCCCGCGTCTGAGATAGCTGCCTTTGTTGAACGCGTCGTGGCGGCGGCTGGTGGTGATGCGAGCGGCGGTCTGGACGATGCGATTGCGGCGGCCGAGGAGATGCTGACCGAGGGGGCTGCGGCGGATGCGGCGCAGACCTTTGCCGCCATCCTCGAAGAGGACCCGAATGCGGCGGCGGCCTATGCGGGGCTCGCGCGCGCCTACATGGCGCTGGATGACCCCGATCAGGCCGAGGCCGTGCTCAACGGCGCGCCCGCCGAGATCAGCACCGCCCCCGAGATCGAGAGCGCCCATGCGCAGCTTGCCCTCGTGCGGCAGGCCGCAGATGCGGGGCCGGTGGCTGATTTGACTGCGGCTGTGGACGCCAGCCCCGACGACCATCAGGCGCGGTTCGATCTGGCGCAGGCGCTGCACGCGTCGGGCGATGCTGAGGGGGCCGTGGCCCAGCTTCTGGAGCTTTTCAAACGCGACCGCGAGTGGAACGAGGCGGCGGCCAAAACGCAGCTTTTCACGATCTTCGATGCGCTTGGGCCGACCGATCCTGTGGCGCTGAACGGGCGGCGCAAGCTTAGCTCCATGATATTTGCCTGAGCCGCTTGGCGGGCTAGTTTGGGACATATGATAAAAGAAGCAGACCTCCCCGATGTGATCCCTGTGTTCCCCCTCCCGGGGGCGCTATTGCTGCCGCGTGCGCGGCTGCCGCTCCACCTCTTTGAGCCACGTTACCTCGCGATGATGGAGGACGCTCTGAAGACGCCGCAGCGCCTTATCGGGATGGTGCAGCCCAACAAGGTGCCGGGGCGCGAAGGCCACGGGCTTCACGCAATTGGCTGCGCCGGGCGCATCACGCAGTTTTCCGAGACGGAAGACGGGCGTTACATGATTACCCTGGCCGGGATTTGCCGCTTTCGGGTGACCGAAGAGGTGGAGGGGTTCACGCCCTATCGCCGTATCAAGGCAAGCTGGACCGGGTTCGAGCGGGACCTGGGCCCCGAGGAAGAGGACACGGCCTTTGACCGTGCAAAAATCCTCGGCACGCTGGGGCAATATTTCGATGCGCGTGATCTTGAGACGGATTGGGAGTCGCTCAAAGAGGCGGATGATGAGCTTCTGATCAACTCCCTGTCGATGCTTTTGGGGTTTGAGCCGGAAGACAAGCAAGCGCTTCTGGAGGCCCCCTCGCTGAGCACGCGGCGCGAGACCCTGATCGCCCTTCTGGAATATTCGCTGCGCGGTGGCGAAGGTCAGGAGATGGTGCAATGAGCGCACCAGAGTTCGATCGCCGGATGCTTGAGGCGCTGATCTGCCCGCAAAGCCACCAAACATTGAGCTATGATGCCGAGGCGCAGGAGCTTGTCTCCAAACGCGCAGGGTTTGCCTTCCCCATTCGGGGTGGCATCCCGATCCTTCTGGTGGATGAGGCGCGGCGGCTTGACTGACGCTACCTGCCCCCGCAATGCCCGGTTTGACCCCATTGAGCGCCTTTCGGCGCACTCGATCGTTCGCACCCGGCCCCTTGAGGGCCGGACGGGCGCCTGCCTCTAAGGGATCATTGCTTTGATCGCAGCGGCATGTGCGGGATCGGCGGTAATGCTGTCCTCCGCAAGCGCCTTTGCCGTATCCAGCAATATCTCCGCCTCCACGATCCGGTCAAAGAGACCCCATGCAGCCGCGGTTTCGGTGTCAATCTTTTGGCCTGCCATGAAGATCATCTTGGTCCGTGCAGGGCCGATCAGCCGCGACATGCGGGGCGGATCGCTGGGCTGGGGCAGGAAGCCCAGCTTCATCACCGGATAGAAAATCTTCGCCCCCGGCACGGCGATGCGCAGATCACATGCCAGCGACATCCCCACCGCACCGCCTGCCACAGTGCCGTTCAGTGCCGCAATGGTCAGGCAAGGCAGCGCGGCGATGGCGCCCGACAAACGCTCCCATACGGGGCTGGTGGCTAGGCCCGCGCGCGCCGCCTCAAGATCGGCCCCGGCGGAGAAGACACGGCCCGCGCCCGTCAGGATCAGCGCACGGGCGTCCCTGGCGGCCAGCGCGATATCGCCAAGTTCGGTAAGCATAGCCTCGGTGAGGGAATTGGCCTTTTCGGGCCGGATGATCGTGGCAGTCCAGATGCCGCCCTCCTTGTGCAGATTGATCATGCGAGGCCCACCTTTTTGCGGATACCTGCGTCGCGCAGGGAAATCTCCTCGCCCAGATAGGCGTCCGCCTGCCCGCCGCACATCCACAAAAGCGCGCGGGCGGGCCAGTCGGCTGGGATATGCTCGGACCAATCAAGCTGGCTCACGGGGTTCACGCCACTGGCCTTGATCTCGTGCTGCATCTGGGTGGCGACGGTGCCGGGCGAGAGGCCCATGGCGCGCAGGCCGTGGGGCGCTACCTCTTTATGGGCGCACATGGTCAGCATCGCGGCGCCCGCCTTGGAGGTGCAATAATGGCTCCACCCCTCCAGCGCGTTATGCGCCGCCCCCGAGGAGACCGTGAGGATCGTGCCGCCTCCCTGGGCCTCCATCACTGGCATGGCGGCGCGCATCCCGTAATAGACGCCCTTGAGGTTGATATCGATCACACGGCCCCACGCGGCAGGAACAGAGGCGGCCATGGGGGCAATCGGCTCGATCACGCCCGCATTGCCGATAAGCACGTCGAGGCGGCCAAAACGCGCCACACAGGTCCGCACGGCGGCCTCCATATCCTCCCAGCTGCTGACATCGGCCTCAATCGCCAGCGCGCGTGTGCCAATCTCGGCGGCCAGCGCCTCTACCGCATCCGCACTGCGCGCCAGCAGAGCTACATTCGCGCCCTGAGCGGCGAAAATCTGAGCCGCGCTCGCGCCGATCCCGCGGCTTGCGCCCGTGATGAGCACGGTCTTTCCGGTCATGTCCATTATGGTCTCCTTCGCTGTCTGATTGCGCTTTGCGCCTTGTCTCCAGACCTAGCTGCGCTCAGCCGCAGGGTCCAGAGAGATGGTCTCTTGACCCTTCCGGGATATGCTTTGATGCTGAGTGCAGAAATTTTCAAACCGGAAGGGTGCGATATGACCATGCATAAAACCGGCGGCGGATGGGTCGCGGCAACAGCGTTTTTGATGACGACCGGAGCCGCACACGCGGATATTACGCCTACGCAGGCGTGGCAGGGCTGGAAAGATTACATGACCGCCTTCGGTTATGAAATCACGGCCACCGAGGCGATGTCGGGCGGTACCTTGACCGTCACGGATGTGGCGATGGGGTTTGACGTACCGGAAGAAAACATGACGATGAGCGTGACGCTTGGCGAGATGTCGTTTTCCGACAATGGCGATGGGTCGGTCGGTGTGAGCATCCCGGCGCGCCTGCCGATGGCGATGCAGGTCAGCGGCCCCGAGGCGTTTGAGATCGACGCGACCTTTGACACGGTGGACTTCGCGATGACCATCTCGGGCGGCCCAGGCGCATCAGTGAGCGCTTATTCCGCCACCGCCGCACGGATCGCTCTCACGGACGTAACGGTGGAGGGAACCAGCCTTTCGGAGGCCCCCGGCGGTGCGCCGTTCCGCGATGTGTCGGTTGAGATGGCCGATCTGGCGGGGGAGACCCTGACCAATCTGGGCGATCTGCGCCGGGTGGAGCAAAAGATTACCACGGGTGCATGGTCCTATATGGTGGATGTGGTCGACCCCGAGGGCACTGATGGCAGCTTCCTGATCAACGGCGGCAGCGAGAGCCTGACGATGACGGGCATCTCGACCCTGCCCGAAGGGATCGACATGAACGATATGTCCGGCGCGCTTAAGGCCGGGTTCTCCGTCGATGGGGGTTACGCGTTCGGCCCCGGCATGATGGAGTTTCGTGTTGATGAGGACGGCACGGTGACCGAAGGGCGCTCGCAAAGCGGGGGTGGCGATCTGCGCATCGTGATGAACGAGAGCCAGCTGATGTATGGCGGCGGCACCAATGATCTGTCGTTCGAGATTGCGGGCGGAGACATTCCCTTTCCCGTCGCGATGACCATGGCGCGCTACGGGTTAGAGCTGATGACGCCCGTCATGCAGAGCGACACGCCGCAGGCCTTCAGCCTTCAGGTGCTGCTCGGTGATTTCACCATGAGTGAATTCATCTGGGCGCTCTTTGATCCCGCCGCACAATTGCCGCGTGATCCCGCGACGATCGAGTTGGACCTGAGCGGTATGGCGCGCCTCTTCTCCGACCTTCTGGACCCCGTGCAGATGTCGGCCGTCGAGGACGATATGGATATCCCCGGCGAGCTTAACGCGCTGTCGATTGATGCGCTGACCGTGAGTGCGGCGGGCGCGCGCCTCACTGGAACCGGCGCTGTGGAGATCGATAACACCGATACCGTGACCTATGGCGGGATGCCCAAGCCCGTGGGGTCGATCAGCCTGAACCTCACCGGGGCCAACATGCTTTTGGACAGTCTCGTGGCGCTCGGCTTCGTGCCCGAGGATAATGCGATGGGCGCACGGATGATGATGGGTATCTTTGCCGTCGCGGGGGACGGGCCGGATGAGCTGAATTCGACCATCGAGTTCACGCAAGACGGTCAGGTTCTGGCCAACGGTCAGCGTCTGCGCTAGGCACTCGCCGCCGGGGCGCGCTCTGGGGTATCAACCTCCGAGCGCGCCTTTCCACCATCCGGGGCAACCTGTCCGGAACGAATGGCTTGTCGGGGTAAATGCCTTTGCACCCGGTTTGTCGAAAGCCCCGACGAGGAATGCCACCACCGGCGCGTCATCCACCGCGCCGATGCTGCTGCCGCATGTCGGGCAAAACGAGCGGCTTGAGATTTCTGACGACCGGTAGAGCGCGGGCGCGCCGCCCGGCCCGGTCCATGTGACGCTGCTGGCTGGGAATTCGACCCAGGCAGTGCTTGGCGCGCCGCTGTGGCGGCGGCACATCTCGCATGAGCAGCTATGCGGGTTTTCCGCAGGGCCGATCGCGCTGAAGCGGATCGCGCCGCAGAGGCATCCGCCTTCATAAGGCTTTGGCATAGTCCCTCCCCTTTTGCGGCAGCAGGCCACAGGTCTTACCCGCGCGCAAGCCTTGCACGCGGGGGCCTGCCGCTCTACCTCTCTGCTCGGACCCAAAAAGGCGAATGACCATGACCCAAAGGACCCACGACCTTGCTCAGATGCTTCTCGCAGCGGCCAAAAAAGCGGGGGCTGAGGCCGCCGACACGATGGTGGCCGAAGAGGCGTCCGTGATGATCGACGTGCGCGGCGGGGTTCTGGAACAGGCAGAACGCTCTGAAGGGCGCGACGTGGGCTTGCGCGTCTTGATCGGGCAACGCTCGGCCAGCGTGTCGTCGTCGGACACCCGACCCGAGACGCTGGCGATATTAGCCGAGCGTGCGGTGGCCATGGCGCGCGAGGCGCCCGAGGACCCCTATATCGGGCTGGCGGACCCTGAGGATTTGGCCTGTGATTGGGACATGGACGCGCTTGAGCTGTGCGATCCCAGTGCGGAGCCTGATCCGACCCAGCTTCAGGCATGGGCGGCAGAGGCAGAGGCCGCGGCCTTGGCCCAGCCCGGCGTCACGCAATCGCAATCGGCCAGTGCGGCCTACCAGTCGCGAAACATGACCATGGCGATGAGCAACGGGTTCGCCGCGAGCTATGCACGAACAGATTGGCATATCTCCAGCGTGGCCATCGCCGGGGAAGGCACGGGGATGGAGCGTGATTATGACGGGGACGCGCGGATTTTTGGCGTAGACCTGCGCACGCCCGAGGAGATTGGCCGCACTGCCGGGCAGCGGGCCGTAGCGCGTGTCGGCGCGCGCAAACCGCCCACCGGGGCCTATCCCGTGCTCTTTGACGAGCGGATATCGTCGTCGCTGATTGGTCATCTGCTCAGTGCTGCGAACGGGGCTGCGATTGCGCGGGGGGCCTCGTGGCTCTTGGGCAAGGAGGGCGCTGAGGTCTTGCCCGCGTCCCTTTCGGTGTTGGAGGACCCGCACCGCGCCCGCGTCGCCGCCTCGCGCCCCTTTGATGGCGAGGGCCTGCCGACAGCCAAGCGCGCCCTTGTGCAGGACGGCGTGCTTCAGGGATGGATCCTGGACCTTGGCAGCGCGCGTCAGCTGGGGCTGCAATCTACAGGCAATGCCAAGCGCGGCCTCTCTGGGCCCTCGCGGCCCGGCACGTGGAATGTGGCGCTGACCCAAGGCACGCAGAGCAGGGCGGATCTCATTCGCGACATGGGAACGGGGCTGCTGGTAACCTCGATGATCGGCTCCACGATCAACCCCAACACGGGCGATTATTCGCGTGGGGCCTCGGGCTTTTGGGTCGAGAATGGTGAGATCGCCTATCCGGTCAATGAATGCACCATCGCGGGTAGCCTGCCCGAGATGCTGATGCGGATGACGCCTGCCAATGACGCGCGAACGCATCTGTCCACGGTCGTGCCGTCGCTTCTGGTCGAAGGTCTGACCCTTGCCGGAGAGTAACGCGAGCAGCGATTTGGCGCTGCTGATCCGCGCGGCGCGGGCGGCGGGCAAGATTGCGCGCGGCTTTACCGGGCCGAAGGCGCAACGCTGGGACAAGGCCGATGGCGCGGGGCCGGTGACGGAGGCCGATCTTGCGGTGAACGCAGCCCTTGAGGCGGAGCTGCGCGGGGCGCGGCGCGGCTATGGCTGGCTCTCGGAAGAGTCCGAGGACGGGGCCGAGCGGCTGAGCGCTGAGCGGGTGTTCATTATCGACCCTATCGACGGCACGCGCAGCTTCATCGAAGGCTCGCGCGCATGGGCGCATTCCCTGGCGATTGCCGAAGCCGGGCGTGTGACGGCAGGGGTGGTTTACCTGCCGATGATGGACAAGCTCTATGCCGCTGCCGAGGGTCAGGGTGCGACGTTGAATGGCGCAGCTCTGGCCGTGACCGCGCAGGGCCAGATGGATGGCGCATCGGTGATCGGGGCCAAGGCCAATTATGTGGCCGAGCATTGGCGCGGGGCAGTGCCGAACTTCCGGCGCGAATACAGACCCTCGCTGGCCTACCGCCTCAGCCTTGTCGCGGAGGGGCGATTCGACGTGATGCTGACCCTGCGCGCCACATGGGAATGGGACGTGGCGGCGTGTGATGTGATCCTGCGCGAGGCGGGCGCGCTCACCTCGGACCGGCGGGGGGGGGTCTCAGGTTCAACAATCCGGGCGCGCAGGTGGATGGGCTGGTCGCGGCCAATCCGGGGCTGCATGGGCAGATCATCGGCGCTCTGGCCTGATCGGGCCTGACTGGCCCTAATCGGGTCTGAGGGCCCGCACGAAATCCACCACCTTCGCCTCGGGCATTTCGCAGGGCTTGAGCCGCGCGCCAGAGGCGAGGCGGTAGAGGTTGAGGCTGATGTAATCCGGCCCGCCCAGCTCCTCCGCGATCAGCTTTTGCGCGGCACCGTTTGAGAAATCACTGCGCGTGACGATATAGCGGCGGTCCTCGGCACTGCCTTGAAACGTGCCCAAGGGCAGCGCATCGAAGGCCGCGAGGAAGGCGTTCACCCTTTCTTGCCGATCTTGGGCTCTGTCCCTGCCTTGATCCGCCGGATATTCGCGGCGTGGCGAATATAAACCAGCAATGTCAGTGCGATACCGAGCAGGGAGATTTCCGAGTGGCCCAGAAACACCATCCAGATGGTCGAGGTCGCCGCCGCCATCAGCGCCGCAAAGGACGACATGCGCGTCACAAGCGCCGTGACCAGCCATGTGGCGCAGCACGCAGCCCCGACGATGGGTGCCAGCGCCAGAAGGATGCCGAGGAAGGTGGCCACGCCCTTGCCCCCCTTGAAGCGCAGCCAGATCGGGAAGCAATGCCCGATAAAGGCCATGAGGCCCGCCGCTTGTGCCGCATCCTCGCCGGTGACGGCGCGGGCCAGAAGCACGGCCACCGCCCCTTTGCCACCGTCGAGGATCAGCGTGCCCAAGGCAGCGCCCTTGTTCCCGGTGCGCAGCACGTTCGTGGCCCCGATATTGCCCGAGCCGATATCGCGCAGGTTCCCGAGGCCCATAAGGCGCGCGAGAACCATGCCGAAGGGGACGGACCCGAGCAGGTATCCAAAGAGCCCCCAAAGGGCGAGAAGCGGCAGGGCGGTTTCAAATACTGGCATCAGGGGGCCTCGTAAACGATGTGGCCATCGACGAATGTGGCCAAAACCTTGCCCTGCATACGGGCCCCATCGAAGGGTGTGTTTTTAGACTTCGACAGCAGCTTTGCACGGTCGAGGATGAAGGGTGCATCGGCATCAAAGAGCACCAGATCGGCGGGGGTACCCACGCTCAGCCGCCCCGAAGGCAGCCCGAGCCGCTTGGCCGGATTGAGCGACATGGCGCGGAAAAGCGTCGGCAGATCCAGAGCGCCCGCATGATAGAGGCGCAGGGCTGCGGGCAGCAGTGTCTCAAGGGCGACGGCCCCGCTTGCGGCCTGCTCAAACGGCAGGCGTTTGCTTTCCTCATCCTGGGGGGTGTGCATGGAGCTGATGATATCGATCAATCCGGTGCGCACCGCCTCGATGATGGCCTGACGATCGTCCTCGGAGCGCAGCGGCGGTTTGACCTTGAAGAAGGTGCGATAGCCTGCGACGTCCAGCTCATTGAGCGTCAGGTGGTGGATCGAGGTGCCTGCGGTGATATCGAGCCCGTTGGCCTTTGCCCGCTCCAGCGCCGGAAGGGCGCGGGCCGTGGTGATCTGGTCCGCGTGGTAGCGCGCACCAGTCATCTCCAAAAGGGCGATATCGCGGTCGAGGCCCATCCGCTCGGCCATGGGCGAGACGGCGGGCAGGCCGTAGAGCGAGGCGAATTTGCCGGAGGTTGCGGCGGCCCCTTCCGAGAGGCCCGGATCCTGCGGGTGCGCGATGACGAGCGCGCCCATCGCGCGGGCATAGGTGAGCGCGCGGGAGAACACCTTGGTGCTCTGGATCACATGATCGCAATCGGTAAACGCAATCGCGCCCGCGTCCATGAGAAAGCCAATCTCGGTCATCTCGCGCCCTGCGCGACCCTTGGTCAGCGCAGCCATGGGCAGGACATGGACCGGGGCCGCCTCATTGGCGCGGCGGCGGGTGAATTCGAGCACTTCGGGCGTGTCGATGGCCGGGAGTGTGTCCGGCCGTGTGGCCATGGTGGTGACCCCGCCCGCGGCGGCGGCAAGGCCCGCAGAGCGATAGGATTCCTTGTGCCGCTCGCCCGGCTCGCAGACCTTCACGCCGATATCGACAATACCGGGGGCCAGGCACTTGCCGCGCGCATCTATGACCTGCGTGCCCGTCTCCAGCCCTTGTGGGCTGTCCTCGGGGTGCACCGCTTGGATCACTCCGTCCGCCATAGTGAGAGAGCCGAGCGTATCGGTGCCGTTTTCAGGGTCGATCAGACGGGCGTTGGTGATGTGGATATGGGTCATTGGGCGGCCTTGTGTGTGAGCCGCGTCGGCGCTGCGCCTCTTGGGGCGGGGCCTTGGCGCAGGTCCCGTTTTGGTGCGGAAGCCCCCAAGCCCATCAGGCGATCCAGACCATGACTGTGACAAGGGCCGCCAGCACCAATAGCACGACGGTTGCCACGCGGCCCGACATGGCGGCGTCGGAGGGTTTCTTGCGGGGCGGTTTGGCGTCTTTTGGGCCTGCGGAGGCCTTTGGCAGAGGTTCGAACGCGACGGGGCCGCGCTCTTCGGTGAAGGTCGCGATGTAGCGCAGGGGGGCCTTCGGTGTAAGGGTCTGGGCGCTGGCGGCAAAGGCGCGGGAGGTGGCGACGAGCACTGTGCCGCTGAGCGCGCTTAGCTGCGCGCGCATCGGATCAATCTGTGCCTTGGGAATGCCTTGGCCGTCCTCCAGATATCCCGCAAGGCCCATCCCGGCCAGATCGCCGAGGTCGAACACGTCGATATATTCGGCGTCCAGATGGTTGGCCCCCATCGCCTCGGCCAGCGGCCAGCGGCCATTGCGGCCGGTGAAGGCCTCAATCTCGGCTTTCGGCAGATCGACGGCGAAGATACGGACCACGCCGCGCTCGTCTTCTGGGATGTTGATGGGGTCGCTCACGCAGTGCTCCTGTCTTTAAGACCAATTCTCATACCATGACGCCGGGTGGGCTTTGGCGTTCGCGCAGACGGCGGGCCAGAAGATCCATTGCAGCCATGCGCACGGCCACGCCCATCTCGACCTGCTCACGAATGACCGAGCGGTTGATATCGTCGGCAAGCTCTCCGTCGATCTCCACACCGCGGTTCATCGGACCGGGGTGCATGACGATCGCATCGGGAGCGGCATAGGCCAGCTTTTCCGCATCCAGTCCGTAGCGGTGATAATACTCCCGTTCGGATGGGATAAAGCCGCCATCCATCCGCTCGCGTTGCAGGCGCAGCATCATGACCACATCGACGCCTTTGAGCCCCTCTTGCATGTTCTCGTAAACCTCCACGCCAAATTCGCCAATGCCGGCGGGCATGAGGGTGGGCGGGCCGATGAGGCGGATGCGGTTCTCCATCTTGCCCAGAAGGATGATGTTGGAGCGCGCCACGCGGCTATGGGCGATATCGCCGCAGATCGCGATGTTGAGGCGGTGCAGGCGGCCCTTGGCGCGGCGGATGGTGAGCGCATCGAGAAGCGCCTGCGTGGGATGCTCGTGCCGCCCGTCGCCCGCATTGATCACAGCGCAGTTCACCTTCTGCGCCAGCAGGTCCACCGCGCCGGAATGGGGGTGGCGC
This sequence comes from uncultured Shimia sp., assembly GCA_937881735.1. Lineage (GTDB taxonomy): Bacteria > Pseudomonadota > Alphaproteobacteria > Rhodobacterales > Rhodobacteraceae > Roseovarius. The sequence goes on along the minus strand of CALGEH010000137.1, from coordinate 884 downwards.
ACGACCAGAAGATCGGGGTGCATCGCGTTGAGCGTCATCGTCGTGTCGATCAGCGTCTCGCCCTTTTTGATCGAGCTTGCCTGCATCGACATGCTCATCACATCCGCGCCGAGGCGCTTGCCAGCAAGCTCGAAGCTGGCTTGAGTGCGGGTGGAGGTCTCGAAGAACATGTTGATCTGGGTGAGGCCCGCGAGCGCGTCGGAATGCTTGGCCCCGCCACGGCCCATATCGGCATATTGCCCGGCCAGATCGAGCAGCGTCGTGATATCGCCTGGTGAGAGGTGCTCAATCCCCAGAAGGTGATCATGTGCAAAGGGCACGTGGCAGGCTCCCTGAATGGTTCGAGCCCGTTTATGGCAGAGGGGCGTGCCCGGATCAATGCACCTCGGTGCATGGCGGTGGGGCGGAGATTTTGAGTATTTTCGCTAAGAAGAATGGGGCGGGTTTTCGCCACCCTTGCGGGGAGGTAAGGTTTGCGCATGGATTCGGGATTGGATTTTCACACGGCGCGCGCGCTTTTGGCCTGGCAGGTGGAGCTGGGGGCGGATGAGGCGATGCTGGATGCGCCTTTGAATCGCTATAATGTGCCTGTGAAGGTGGAGAGGGTGGCGGCGGTTGCTGTGCCTGTGGCTGCGCCTGCGGGCAGTGCGGTGGAGCTTGCGCAGGCCGCCGCATCCGGGGCGCAGGATCTGGATGGGCTTCGCGCCGCAATGGGTGCGTTTGAGCAGTGTGAGTTGAAGCGCGGCGCGCGCAATCTGGTCTTTGCCGATGGCACTCCGGGCGCGCGGGTGATGATCATCGGCGAGGCGCCGGGGCGTGATGAGGACCGCGAGGGGCGGCCTTTTGTGGGTCGCGCCGGGCAGCTTTTGGATAAGATGCTGGGG